>JBDNDE010000226.1:0-7808 GCA_046719305.1 Gemmataceae bacterium
ACCATCAAAATTCAGGCCGAATGGGAACACGAACAGAGCAACGGCAAGGAGTTCGTCGTCATCACCTCGCTGCCTTACGGCGTCGATAAGGGCAAACTGGAAGAGGCCATCGGCCAGATCATCATCGAACGGCGTCTGCCGCAGTTAGTGAATCTGGTGGATGAATCTAACGAGAAAGAAGGGTTACGCATCGCCCTAGAGGTCAAACGCGGCACCGATCCGAATCTGGTGATGGCCTACCTATACAAGCACACGACGCTACAGGACACCTTCCCGGTCAACTTGACCTGTCTGGTGCCGGACACCAACGCCGCGGGCGAGGAGGTGGTGCGGCCGGAGCGGCTGGGGCTGAAGGCGATCCTCCGCCACTACCTGGATTTTCGGTTGGAGACGGTGCGACGACGGTTCCAGTATGAGGTGGAAGCCTTGCGGCGGCGAATCCACATCTTGGAGGGGTTTCGCCTCCTGTTCAACGCCTTGGACGAGGCGATCCGCATCATCCGCGAATCGTCAGGCAAAGCTGACGCCGCCCAAAACCTTATTACCCGCTTCGCCCTGGACGACGACCAAGCCAACGCCGTACTGGAGGCCCAGTTGTACCGCATCGCCCAGATGGAAATCAAAAAGATCCTGGAAGAGTTGAAGGAAAAAAAGACCCGTGCCCGCGAAATCGAAGAACTGCTTGCCTGCGAAGCCAAACTCTGGGCCGTCGTCAAGGACGAACTCGCTGCCGTCGCCGAGAAATACGGCGGCAAAGACCGACGACGGACCAAGCTCGGCTCGGCGGAAGACCAGGTAGACTTTGACCCCGAAGCCTACATCGTCCGCGAAAATACCAACGTCGTGCTGACCCGCGACGGCTGGATCAAACGGGTTGGCCGTCTTGCTTCGGTTGAGACCACCCGCGTCCGCGAGGGCGACGAGGTCCAGGCAGTACTTCCGGGCAACACCGCCGCCCATGTCGTCTTCTTTGCCGACGATGGCACCGCTTACACCATGCGGATGCTCGACGTGCCAGCCAGCAGCGGCTACGGTGACCCGATCACCAAATTCTTCCGTTTAGCCGATCAGGTCAAGATCATTGGCGCGGCCACCTGCGACGAACGGTTCACACCGGCCGATACCGATAATGGGCCTTATCTGCTGGTAGTGACGGCACAGGGGCAAGTGCTACGCACCCCGTTGGCCCCGTTTCGCACCGCCTCGACCAAAGCCGGCCGACGTTACATTCGCCTAGCTGAGGGCGACAAGGTGGTGACGGCAGTAGTACCCAGCGAGGAGAGTTCGCTGATGCTGGTATCGGCCAGTGGCCGCGTGTTGCATTTCGCCATCGACGAGGTAAACATCCTCTCCGGCGTGGGCAAAGGAGTGATAGGCATCAAACTAGAACCGGGCGATGTCTGTCTCGGGGCGGCCCTGCTGGGCAAAGACCGCCCGCCGCTGCTTGTCGAGACCAACGACGGCAAAACGATGGAATTCACCAAACGCCATGAACTGGTCAGCCGGGGTGGCAAAGGGTTCGAGGCCGTCAAACGCAAGTCGTTCATCCGTATCGTGCCCCCGCCCATTCAGTTGGCCGACTGGGACGCCGTGGAAAAAGGCCACACTCAGCGCAACGGCAAGGCGGAGATGAACAACGGCTTATTCGAGTGAAGCAGAAAAGCAAAAGCTAGCCGATTTTCTAACGTTTCAGTCGTGGAACGAGGATTGCACAACCGAGACAAAGACCGTCAGGAATCCCAAAGAGTCGATCAGAATCCCAAAGAGTAGATCCAAAGAACAACCGACTTTTCGACCGCAAGGAACCTTAACTGATGACCCCCACTGGTATCAAAACCGCTACCTACTCCGACGAGGATATTGTCGTTCTGGAGGGTTTAGAACCCGTCCGCAAACGCCCTGCCATGTATATCGGCGGCACCGATAAACACGGCCTGCATCACTTGGTCTGGGAAATCGTCGATAACTCCATTGATGAACATCTCAACGGCCATGCCGACGCGATTACCGTCACCCTTCATCCCGATGGCCAAAGCATCACCATCAGCGACAATGGCCGTGGTATTCCCGTCGGGATGCATCCCAAACACAAAAAGCCGACGCTCGAACTGATCCTGACCACGCTACACTCCGGCGGTAAGTTCGGCGAAGGCAAAGGCTACACCTACTCCGGTGGCCTGCACGGGGTTGGCTCCTCGGTTGTCAATGCCTTGTCGAAAAAACTAGTGGCCACCATCCGCCGCGACGGCTATGAGCACCGACAAAGTTTCAGCCGAGGCAAGCCGCTGGGCAATCTTGAACGATTGCGTGAAGCGAGGGGGCATGGGACCACCATTTATTTTGAGCCAGACCCCGATATTTTTCGCAACGTCACCTTTGATGCCGACATGATTCGCACACGCTTGGATGACATGGCGTATGTGCATCGCGGGCTGAAAATCGTCTTCAAGAATGAAGTCACCGGCGAGACGCATGATCTAACCCATCCCGGCGGCATCCCCGAATTTCTCGATCGCCTTGTTAAAGAGAACGGCAAACCGCCCGTGACGCCGAACGTTTTTACTCTGGCGCGCAGCGAAGGCGAGCGGATGGAAGTAGCGTTGGTGTGGACTGAATCCACCGATGAATCCATTCGTAGCTATGCTAATGGCATCCGTACTGCTAACGGTGGAACACATGAAAATGGCCTCAAATCGGGAATTGTTAAAGCCATCCGCAACTACATCGCGACACATGACGTGAAAGTGAAAGGATTGGACATCAGCGCCGATGACATCCGGGAAGGGATCGTCGCGGTGCTGAGTGTGTTTGTACGAGAGCCGCAATTCGAGGGACAAACCAAAGGACGCTTGAACAACCCCGAGATCACGGCACCGGTCGATACCTTCGTGCGGACCGGCCTGGAAGCCTGGCTCAACACCAACCGCACCGCTGCCGATGCCATCGTCGGACGCATCGTCTTGGCGGCCAAGGCACGGGCGGCTTCCCGTGAAGCGATCAACGAAGTGCGACGGAAAAACGTCACCTCGCGACGGCTGAATCTGCCCGGCAAGCTGGCCGACTGCAAATCGACGAGTCTGGAAGAAACCGAACTTTTTATCGTCGAAGGGGACTCCGCAGGTGGCTCCGCCAAGCAGGGCCGCAATAACAAAACCCAAGCCGTACTGCCGCTAAGGGGCAAAATCCTCAACAGCGAGGGGTTGCCGCTCTCCAAGGTGCTGACCAACGCCGAACTGACTGATCTGGTCAATGCCATCGGTACTGGGGCCGGCGACAAGTTCGACATCAGCGGCTTACGCTACGGTCGCATCATTCTTCTCATGGATGCCGATGCCGACGGAATGCATATCTCAACACTCTTGTTGGCCTTCTTTTTCCGACATTTGCCCGAGTTGATCAAACGCGGGCATGTATATTTGGCTCAGCCACCGCTCTACCGCATTGATGTGGGCAAAGAAACTTACTGGGCACGTGACGACGCCCACAAAGAGCAGATCCTCAAAAGCCTCAGGGCCAACGCCAAGTTCGAGGTTTCTCGCTTCAAAGGCTTGGGAGAGATGGATGCCAAAGTCTTGGCCGATACCACGCTCGATCCACGCAATCGTACCCTCTTGAAAGTGGAAATCGACTCGCTTCTCGAAACGGATCGCGCCTTCTCGGATCTACTGGGCAAAGATGCCGGCCAACGCCAGAAATTCGTCATGGAACGCGCCACCGAAGTACGCCTCGAAGAGATGGACGCTTAAGAGACGCGAATTATACAGTGTTGGGAGAGGAGAGCTATCATGAAAACGGTTGGATTTGCCATCATCGGTTGTGGGATGATTGCTCGCTTTCACGCTCGGGCTATTGCCGAGATTCCCCAAGCACGCGTGTCTGCCTTGGTCAGTCGAACCTCTGCCAACGCTGAGAAATTGGCCGCTGAACTAGGAACCGGCCCGGCCCTGTACACCGAGTTGGCGAACGCCTTGGCCGACCCCAACGTCCACGCCGTCATCATCACCACCCCCTCGGGGGCGCATCGCGACCCAGCAATCCAAGCGGCTCAGGCGGGCAAGCATGTCGTGGTGGAGAAACCGTTGGAAATCACTGCGACACGCTGCGACGAGATCATCACGGCCTGCGAACGGGCCGGTGTGCTGTTGTGTACTATTTTCCCGTCACGCTTTGGCGATGCCAACCAGGAATTGAAAAAAGCGGTCGCCGCGGGACGTTTCGGCCGACTGACGCTGGGGGAGACGACAGTAAAGTGGTGGCGATCGCAGGCATATTACGACGAGGGCGGCTGGAAGGGCACTCAAGCGCTCGATGGGGGTGGAGCGCTCATGAATCAAGCTATTCATAATGTCGATTTGTTACAATGGCTCATGGGAGAAGTAGCCGAGATTGTGGGATTCACCGCTACCCTCGCCCATGAACGCATTGAGGTCGAAGACACAGCGGTGGCTTGTCTGCGCTTTGCTTCTGGAGCGCTAGGCGTCATCCAGGCAACCACCAGTGTTCATCCCGGCTTGCCTAAAACCATCGCAATTCATGGCAATCGTGGCACCGCTGTCGTCGAACAAGACGATCTGCTCCGCTGGGAGTTCGCCGACCCGCTGCCCGACGATGACGCCCTTCGAGCCCGTTTCGCTCAGAAAACCGGTTCTTCTGGCGGTAGCAGCAATCCCGCCGCTATCGGCCACGAAGGCCATCGTCGTCAACTGGCCGACTTTGTACAGGCTGTCTTGCAGGGGGGCAAACCGGCTGTCGATGGCCGCGAAGGCCGCAAATCGGTAGCGATAATCGAGGCGATTTACCGCTCGGCCCAGAGCGGCCGGGTAGAAAGACCAAACTAGGCAGGAAGCCTGGGGTTGCCCAGTAGGCTTCGATTGGCCATTGGGACGTTTCGAGGGCGGTGATCGCAAGGGGATGCGAAGATGCTTGCCGATGAGGGGTTAAGGAGTTGCGACCCTTTTCGATCCAGAAGGAGTTGCTATACTAAGGAGTGATGCGGCAGCTATCTGTCCGCGTCCGCCTCCCCGTGATACTCCGGGGATAAGCCTGCCTGACATGGACTCCTTTCATCATGAGCAACGGCTTCGCTCCGGACCCCGATGATTATTTTGCCCATACCAAGATGTCATTCGGGGACCATATTGAGGAACTACGCAATCATCTGTGGCGTGCGATCTATGGATTTCTAGTTGCGTTATTTGCATCTTTTTTCTTCGGGCATATTCTGTTGGGCTGGATCACCGAACCGGTGAAATCGGAATTGGAGGCGTTTTACAAGCGGCGGGTTGATCGCATCTTGCGTGAGCGTGGCCCCGAGTTGCAGCAAAAGATGATTCAGCCGGCTCCTTTTCGCGAGATGTTGTTTTACAAGCCGCAGATCGAGGCGTTGCTCAAGGGGCAACCGATCCCCGAGAAGCGCCCAGTGCCACTAGATTCGGCACAGATGGAAGCAGAGCAGCATCCGCCCAACGTGGTGGACAAGTGGATTCGGGGGGTGCGGACGCCGGAGGAAGACCCGAGCCTCCGCGACAGCACCGCTGAGCAGGATCGCTTTCCGCAAGAGGAGTTGCCCCAACGCACGGTATCGCTGTGGGTGGCTCAGAAAAACCCGCTGTTTGTCAATGCCGACAACAGCAGCTTTCTGCGCGAGGTGCTGGGGATGGACGCCCCGACGACACTCACCGCCCAAGAGGGGCTCGTCGTCTGGTTCAAGGTCTGCTTCGTCAGCGGACTGGTTTTGGGTAGTCCGTGGATCTTTTGGCAAATTTGGATGTTTGTTGCTGCTGGTTTGTATGAACACGAGAAAAAGTTAGTACATGTTTATTTGCCCATCAGTTTGACCTTGTTTCTCTTCGGCGTCTTGATGTGTCAGTTCTTCGTCATACCCAAAGCCTTGGAAGCACTCTTATGGTTCAATGAATGGCTGGGCTTCAAGCCGGACTTGCGTCTGAACGAGTGGCTGACCTTTGCAATCTACATGCCGGTGGTCTTTGGCATCTCCTTCCAGACCCCGTTGGTAATGATGTTTGTCTACCGCTTGGGGCTGGCCACTGGGGAGACGTTTCGCAACTATCGGGCGTATTTCTGGTTTGGGATGATGATTTTCGCGGCCATCATCACCCCCTCGACCGACATTTTGTCGCTTATGTTCCTTTGGGTGCCGATGAGTCTTCTGTTCGAGTTGGGCATCTGGCTAATCCAGATGTCGCCGCAACCGGTGCTGGAAGAAGAATCGGCCGATGAATTGATCGAGGTATGAGCGACAGACGCGGGCAGGTGGCACTGGTCGGGGCGGGGCCGGGGCATCCGGGACTGCTAACGCTTCGCGGTGCGGAATTGCTCCAGCGAGCCGATTTGGTGTTGTACGATCGCTTGGTGCCGCAGGCGCTGTTGCACCAGTGCCCCCCTACGGCTCGTTGTGTCTGCATTGACGAACTGCCCGGCGAACATCCGCTGCGCTATCCGCACATCCACGCCGCCATGATCGAAGCGGCCCAGGCTGGTCAACGCGTCGTGCGGCTCAAGGGCGGTGATCCGTTTGTGTTCGGTCGGGGTGCTGAGGAGGCGGTGGCCTTACGCCAGGCGGGTATCGACTTCGAGATAGTGCCCGGGGTCACTGCTGGGCTAGGCGTCCCTGCGTTTGCGGGCATCCCCGTTACCCATCGCCAACTCGCTAGCGCCGTGGCTTTCATTACCGGGCACGAACACCCCGGTAAAGCGGAATCGGCCTTGGATTGGTCGGCGTTAGCAGCTTTTCCTGGTACCCTGGTCTTCTATATGGGTGTGGGCCGGCTTGCCGCTCTGGCCGAGACCTTAATAGATCAGGGCAAATCGCCGGACACTCCCGCGGCACTGATTGAACAAGGCACCACGGCGCGACAACGCACCTTGTGTGCTACCTTAGCGACCTTGCCAGCTCTCGCCCAACGTGAGGGGGTAGGTGCCCCGGCCCTGACAGTAATCGGCGACGTGGTCCGTGTCCGCCATGAGATTGCCTGGCGCGAAGCGCTGCCACTGTTCGGCCAACGTCTTCTACTGACGCGTCCTCGCCAATTGGTTGACGAGATGGTCCAGGCGGTCTTGGAGCGTGGCGGTGAACCGCTGGTTTTGCCCGTGGTCGAGGTGGCCGAGCCGCTCGATTGGCAAGCAGTGGATCGGGCCATCGCCCAGATCGAGAGCTACGATTGGTTGGTGTTCACTAGTGTCAACGGGGTGTCTTTCTTTTTCAATCGGCTGCGAGCGATGGGGCGGGATGTGCGGGCGTTGGGCCGTGCCCGCTTCGCCGCGATCGGCCCAGCAACTGCCGATGCTCTACGAGCGCGGTATCTGGAGCCGGATCTGGTGCCGCCGAGCTTCAACTCCGAGGGATTAGTAGCCGCCTTACGCGAGCGGGTAGCCGGACAACGTGTATTGTTGGCACGAGCAGATCGTGGTTTGGAGTTGCTTCGCGAGGAACTCTCGCCCCTGGCGACCGTCGAGCAGATCGCAGTGTATCGCCAGCTCGACGAACCATTGCAAGGTCCGGTGGTCGAGATGTTACAAGCAGGTCAGATCGACTGGGTCACGCTCACCAGTTCCAACATCGCCCGTGGCATCGAACGGATTTTGGGACCACAAGGCCGTTCATGGGTCGAGTCTGGACGTACGCGATTGGCGGCTATTAGCCCGCGAACTGCCCAAGCCACCACCTTACCTGTTGCCGCTGTAGCAAAGACGTACACCACTCAAGGGGTGCTAGAGGCAATTGAGGCAGTCGTCAACGCAGATCTTTGAACGCATCCCAGGCCAGGTAACCAACTAACCCGGCGATG
>JBDNDE010000227.1:0-7785 GCA_046719305.1 Gemmataceae bacterium
CCCCTGTGAAGCCGCCGCCGCCCCCTGTGAAGCCGCCGCCGCCCCCTGTGAAGCCGCCGCCGCCCCCTGTGAAGCCGCCGCCGCTGCCCCCCGTGAAGCCGCCGCCGCCCGAGCCAAAAGTTTGGGCCTGGACAACCCCGACGCCGAGCATCAGCCCAGCCAGCGCGATCAACAGTCGTCGCATCTTTTCTCCTCCCGTCGCTCGCCGCCGGAGCGGCTACCTTTTACATTGTAACCCCGGGTGTACTCCGGGAGTATCCATGATGCCTGCTCTCTTTTTGGCCCCGTTCGCTGCTGATGTCACACCGCCAGTGGGTCATCCGCTGTGCGGCGGGTGGATCGAACCAGTCCGTGCCGTGGATGACCCGTTGCGTGCCATGGGACTAGTGCTGCTGGGCAGCGAAGCCCCCGTAGTGCTGTGTGCCGTCGATTGGTGCGGCATCCGCAACGAGGCCCATCGGGCCTGGCGAGAGGCGCTGGCCAAAGCCGCCCACACAACGCCTCAGCGGGTAGCGGTGCAGAGCGTGCATCCCCACAACGCACCATTTGTCGATACGGTCGCCCAGAAATACATCGACGCTCACGGGGGGTCACCTGCAAACCTGGAGTCACGGTTTTTTTCGCGCTGTCTTGCCCAGCTTGCTCAGGCTGTCCAAGATGCCCTCAAAAAGCCACTCCGCTTCGATGCCATCAGCACCGGGCGCGCCTCGGTCGATCGCGTCGCCTCGAATCGTCGGGTTCTGGGCAAGGATGGCAAAGTCCGTTTTACGCGGACTAGTGCTACTCGCGATCCCGAGGCCCGAGCCGCTCCCGAAGGATTGATCGACCCCTACCTCCGTTGCTTGGGCTTCTGGCACGGCGATCGGCCGCTGCTCGCTGTGCATTATTACGCGACTCATCCGATGAGCTATTATGGCGATGGTCGAGTGACTTCGGATTTCTGCGGCCTGGCTCGGGATGAACTGGCTCGGGCAAGTCGGCTGGGACAGATCTACTTCACCGGCTGTGCCGGGAACATCACGGCAGGAAAATATAACGATGGTGCTAAGACCAATCGTATGATTCTGCGTGATCGTATGCTGATGGCGATGCGAGCCTCCTGGCGGGCGTCGCGGCGGCAAGTGGTTACGCAGTGGAAATGGCACGTCGAACCTTTCGCATTCGAACCCCGCCACGAAGCCGGTTTCACTCGCGACGCCAGCGAAGCGGTGCTGAAAAACCCCAAGGCCAGTCGAGCCGCCCGGGGCAATGCCGCCTTTCAACTGGCGTGGTTGGATCGCATCAAGACGCCCATCGACTTGACCTGCCTCCAGATCGGCTCGGCGAGCGTTGTTCATCTGCCCGGCGAGCCGTTCATCGAGTACCAACTAACCGCCCAGGCCCTACACCCGGATCGCTTCGTCTGCGTGGCCGGATACGGCGATGGGGGGCCGGGTTATCTGCCAACCGATCTGGCTTATCTAGAGGGCGGCTACGAGCCAACGGTAGCTTTAGCCGCCCCTTGTGAGAAGCGATTCAAGACGGCCTTACAGCGACTTCTGGGGAAGCCCGTGTAGGTAAGGAGGGCGCGGGGAGCGGCTCGGCGCGTGGCTCGCGGCGGCGGAGCCACCACGCAAGGCAGGAACGCAGCCACGCCGGATTCACGAAGCTGCTCGCCATCAGGATCATCAAAAAGCTGAACGAATGCAGCCCCATACTCAGCGAGATGCCCGTGTGAAGCAAGTAGGCGCCGAGAATCAGGATCACCCGCCAGCCTCGATACCACACCAGAAAGAGAAAACTACTCTCCAGCAGTAACGTGAACAACGCCCCGCCGGAGTGGAAGATCTCCCATACCGGTCGGCTCTCGGTGAGCAGCCGCAGGAAGGCAGTGTAACCGGGAAAGCGTTCCGGGGTGAATTCGTAATTCGAGAGCGTCTGCCAGAGGGCGGTGCCATTCCACCACGACGGCCCTTGCAATTTACTGAGGCCCGAGGCCAGGTAGATGAAAGCAAAATGCACTTGGATAAGCCGCAACCCCAGACCGGCCAGCACCGAGGATTGCACGCCTAGCGGTTCGAGCCCCAAGAGACGACGACGACGGTTGAGCAGCCAGTTGTCCAACGACAGGGCCGTGCCACTTGGGCTAATGCTGAGGTAGAGCAGCAGCAGCGCCATCATGGTGTCCATGCCAAACAGGGCCGAGGAGACGCGGTGGATGTAGGAGAGAGCGACCACCCAGGCCAGCACGCTCGTTAGCCGCGTCCACAGACCAATGGCGAACAAAAACACAGCGATCATACTCAGCCCATGGACGATACCCATTTCGAGGATCGACTCGGTGTGGAAGAAGGGCGAAAACTGCGCCAGGCCGCGAGAGTAGGCATAGCCCGGCCACATGCCCCAGCGAGCGGCATAAGGCAAGACCTCCGGCCCCTGATTCAAGTGAGGCTGATAGACGATCCCTTGGCGTTCATCGGGGCCAATCGGATCCCAACTAGGCAGAGGCGGCAGGAGGGGGCTTTCGTGTCGGATCAGGTTGGCCGTTTTCTGATCCACCCAGGCATCCGGTCCGTACAGAACGGGTAAGAGCGGGCCGGTGGCGCTCAGCACCCAGAGCAGGACGAAGCCGGTGCCGATCCGCAGCACACCGAGCATCAGCGGATCGGCCGGCGTGAACCAGAACCAACGCCAACCATCCCAAGCGGCCTGAAGGCGGCTGAGCAGATCCAACCACAGCGATCGAACCAACCAAAGCAGTCGTGCGATGAGCGCCATCATGGCAGGGGGCCCTCCTCGGAGTCGCCGGCATGCAAGCGGACAAGATTACGGATTTTCCCTTCGGCCTCCCAAGGCGGTGGGGTTGGCGGTCGAGGCAAGCCAGGGGCCGGCGCGGGCTGGTCGATCTCGCGGAGGATCGGAATCCGCCAATACAAAAAGGGATCCTGGGTGATCACCGGCGGGCCATTAGGCTGCTGCACCGCCCGATAGATCTCCGGCTTGAGCTGTCCGTCGGAGGAGAAGTCCCCCATGAAGAACGGCACATAAAGGGTTTCATCAAGCGGCTGACGGCCTGCTTTGAAGTGTTCCACCGGCGGATTGTAATACTCGACGGAGTAAAGTTTGACTCCCGTCACTCGGGCGTCCTTGCCTTGCGGATGTGGCGTGTGTCGGGCGATGAATCGGGCATAACTACTCAGCAGCAGCTTGACCATCGGCGGCGGCTCACGATACTGCATCGGCAAGGGAAAATTCGGATCTACCGGAATCTTCTTCTCCTCGCCCACTTTCACCCGGGCCTCGGCCAACTTTTCGAAGCGATCCGGTGGAACCGGTACCCCCTGGGTGATCACGGTAGCCAACGCTCCGTATCGCCGCCGTTCGAGGTGGTTGGCCATCTTGGGGTGATCGGGGATGCGGCCCCAGTGAGAAGCACCATCGTCCCATTGCACCCGATACCACAGTAATGCACACGGACCCGGTTCCGGGGCATAGAAGTGATAGCCGTTGTTGAGGTTGGTCAGAACCAGGTAGGGATGAAAAAACCGCACGTAGGTCTGCACAGCCACAAACGGCGCAGGACCGTTGGGCGGCGGCACCACCACGATGGCACAGAAGATGGCCGAAAAGTGGGCCAGGAGCAACAGCGAGCCGAGTGTGACCCGCCAGCCGTCGGACACCGCAGTCATCAGGCCGACGAGAATCGCCACCGCACCCAGGAAACGCGCCAGCAGACTGAGCGAATCCCACGAGGAGCCAAATCCCAGCGAGGCAATCAAGGCACCGAAGCCGGCCAAGGCCCACAATCCCCCCGCTGCCAAACGCGACTCCGCATCCTCGCCAAAGTGGGGCAAAAGAGTGTAGAGTCCCGCCCCAAGAGTGATCAAGCCGCTTGCAACGCTCAACGCTCGCAGCGAAGGCATGGTTTCGCCGGCGAGCACTTCCCAGCCTGCGGCAAGAATAACAATAGCCAGCCCGATCACATAAGTCAGGGCCGGTCGATACAAGCTAGGATCGATGGCTCCGGGATCCATTCCTTGTGGAGCAGCCGTGGTGGGTTTCATGGTCGCGTCCTCCTCGCCCCTTGATCAACCATAGCCCAGCAAGCCTCTCTCGGCATCAGTGAGCGTCTCACGACACACCACCAGCGGTCGTTTCAACCCGGACAACCGCTAGGGGGTGGTAGGGGCCTATCTTTCTAGTGTTAACCGATCGCCACGGCACGAGCAGCGGCAGCAGACCGTCACACAGATCCATGCATCTAGAGAAAACCATGCGAGCCGATGTTCCGCGATAGGCTCAAGGGAGGCACAATCAGATCGAGAAGGTATGTCGTCTCCGCCCGGGGCGGTGCGAACGAACGCTCGAGACAACGGTTGGCTCAGCTGGCAACTGCGTTCTGAGCCGTGAAAATCACCATGCTCACTCAGAAGGCGCAATTTGGTCCAGACAAACAGATAACGCACCAGAAAAAACGCCCCACGGGTTAATCGGCAAGCCGCATCTCGCGAACTTTGGTATTGACTCGCGTCAGTACCTCGGTGGTCTTCTTTACATCCTTAGCCGTGGCCGCCGCAAGCAGTTCTTGGGCCAACTTGCGGAGGTCGGCGCTAGCCACCGCCAAGTTGTCGCGGTGCTTGGCCGGTACATCGTCTGCCTTGGCCAAGTAAGCGGCAGTCTGTTCGAGGCCGCGCGCGGCCTCGTCGAGACGAATCCAATCATCGACATAGGAGGCATCGGTGGCAGCCGTTGCCAGTTGACGAGCACGCACCAGCAGCGTGGCATAAGGCATAGCCGTCACCTTTTCGGGCAGAGGGGGCGGAGCAGAAGCTCGTTCCGGACCCGTTTGGCAGGCCGTCATGCTCAGAAGCAGCATTAAAACGAGAAGCCGACGCATGGAACACCTTCCTGGCTCATCGACCGCTTTTGGAAAAGGGGTTGTCAAAGTAGGTACGCGGACCAGCAGCCGGCGACGGATCGCCGAATGGCAATTTATCGCGTGCCTGCACTTCTTGTTCGGCAATGGACGAGCCAGGTTTAATGAGGGTGTCATCCATCGACCGTCGTTTGATCGGGCCGATGGTCCCCTCGCAGCTGACTGCCAGCAGCAGGACAAGACAGAGCAAACAACGCATCGGTCAAGCCTCCCTTATCCTATCGGTCTATTATACGCCGACAAGCACCCGGTGTGCGACACGAAGCATGCTTCTGTGGGGAATCTAGCCCGGCAGGTTCGCTCCAGTCGCGCTAGTGTGTCACCGTCTGCGTCGCTACCCGAGAGTAGGGCCGTTGCTCCGAGCGTCGGGGGCGACCCGGACGGCACAACCGGCTTGCATCCTAGCTTGCGGGGGCGTATGGTAGTCCGGGAACATGGAGGTGATTTCATGCTGGAGTTTCGTCGGGCATCCGATCCCCATGCCCTAGCGGAGTTTTTTAGTCAACTTACCCAAGCGGGCGATAATCGCTTCTTTCACCCTCACCCCTTCACCAGTCAAGAGGCCCAACGCATCGTCTCTTACACTGGGCGGGACTTGTACTTGGTCGCCAATGATGGCCCACGCATCATCGCTTATGGTCTGCTGCGTGGCTGGGATGCCGGCTTCGAGGTGCCCAGCCTGGGAATCGCAGTTCATCCCGCCGAACGCGGCTCTGGGGTGGCGCGTGCGTTCATGATCTATCTGCATGCGGCCGCTCGCCGTCAAGGAGCGACCCGAGTGCGACTGAAAGTTTATCCCGACAACGCGGCGGCGAAGCGGTTGTATGAATCGCTGGGCTATGTCTTTACAGACCAATCGCCCGATGGCCAACTCGTGGGAATTTACGACCTTAGCCCCCGTTACCGAGCAGAAGCTGGATAGCCTTCACCAGAAAGACGTTGGCCACCAGCACGGCGAAGATGGAAGCGACGACGGCGCGGGTGGTCGCCTGTCCAACTCCTTCGGTGCCGCCCTGGGCAGTTAGACCCTGCCAGCAGCCGATCAACCCCACGAGGTAGCCGAACAGAATGGTTTTGGCCACGGCCGGCACGACCTGGGAGAGGTACAGCAGCCGCACAGTATTGTTGATATATTGCTGCGTACTCAGATTGCCGCCTAGCATCTCGGCGGCATAACCGGCGACTAAGGCTAAATAGTCGATAAAGATGGTCAGCACGGGCAAAGCGAGCATGCAAGCCAACACCCGCGGCGCGACCAGTTCGCGCACGGGGTCTTGGCCCATCACCTCTAGGGCATCGATCTGCTCGGTCAACCGCATCGACCCCAACTCTGCCCCGAGACTGGCTCCGCTTCGTCCAGCAGTGAGCAGTCCAGCCGTGATCGGACCGAATTCCAGCACGACGGCCAGGGCCAACGCTTGCGGCAGGACGGTGACGGCGTCGGGAGGGCCAACACGTTGAATAGCGTCGCGCAAGTGAACCCAGAAGACGACACCGATGACAATCCCCGCTGTACCGGCTAACGGAAGCCCGCCGAGCAGAACGTGGTAGAGTTGCACGCCAAGCGTTGCGGGGCGGAGCAGGGCGGCAGGCAAAGCCTGTGTGGTTCGCCAGGCGAAATAAGTCGCTTGGCCCCAACGTTCCAGCAGTTGCAGCCCTTGTTCCACGGTTTCATCTCCGAGTGGCCCAGGTCCAGTGGCGGTCGGTGGTTTGACGCACCCGGGTGGGGTCCAACCCTAGCTGCTGTACCAGCGAGCGAACCTCTTCCAACGTCAGGGCTGCATGCAGCGAGTCGCGGAACATCTGGCGTTGGTGGGCGTTGGCCTCCGCCGCGTGCAACTCGACTAACGCGGTTAACTCCTTCTTATCAGCTGGCCGCAGTAAATCACGCACGAACAACCAGCCGCCCGCAGCCGTCACTCGCACCATCTCGGCCAGCACGGTCAGCGGCTCGGGGATGTGATGCACAATGCTATTGCTCATCACAGCGGCGAATTGACCATCGTGAAAAGGTAACCGCTGGGCAGGGGCGTGATGCAAAGTGATCCGCGATTCTAGGCCAGCAGCAACGATATTGCGGCGAGCCAGGCTCAGCATGTGAGTGGCAGCATCCAGGGCGTCGATTTCGATGCCAGCATGCTGCCGACAGATTTCGATAGGTATCTGAGCCGTGCCGGTGCCGACATCCAGGGCACGGCCTCCAGTATAACCGGCAAGGAAATCGCTAGCGAAGCTGCGGTTGACCGCCGAGTGATCCATCGAATTGTAGTCGGCAGCCTCTTCGGGGGTGTCCATAAGCTCCGGTTCTAGGATGCGGGCCAACCGGCTCATGGGTAAGCCACCTCCGGTTGAGAAGCCGTCAGACAGGCACGGCGTTCCCGCTCGTGATACAGTTCGGCCAGCAAGTCACGGCGTAGCGACCAGTCGGCCGGTCCGCGTAGATCCCATTCGCGCAACACAAGCGAGATGGCTGGGTTGAGCCGAGCGACTCGATGCAGCCAAGTAATGCCGGCATCGACGGTTAGATGAGCCGTTCGCGGATGGTGCCAAGCAGCATGGGTGGCCAAACAGCCCATCGGTAGGGCACGCGTGAAGCAACCGGCAATCAGCAGCGGGCTAGCGGTTCCCAGCAACTCGATTAAGCGATCTAACGCGGCGTCAGTGAAATGCGGCACCCACGATTCACGCCATTCCTGTCGGCATTCGGGGGAAAGCATGCTTGCCTCCTGGGGATGGGGTCAAACGGCCATCGCCATTATAGGGACAAGTCAAGCAAGGGGTCGAATTGGCCGAGCCGTCACAGGGTTAGCAGAGGGGATTACTCCTGATTGTCCCCTTCTTGCACTCGCTTCAAAGCCCGCCAGCCTGCT
>JBDNDE010000228.1:0-7780 GCA_046719305.1 Gemmataceae bacterium
AATGTACTCCAAGGCCGCCTGCCAAGTGGGGTCGGCCATCGACTGCACGCCCACGGTTACCACCCGCTTCTTGTCCTGGGCCATCTTTGCCACGGCAATCGCCTCGGCAATCGTACGGGTCATGGGCTTTTCCATGTACACATCTTTGCCGGCCTCCATCGCGTCCAGGGCCATCTTGGCGTGCCAGTGGTCCGGGGTGGCAATGCAGACCACGTGAGCCTCTTTGACCTTGTCGAGAATGTTTCGGTAATCCTTAGTCACCGTGGAATCGTTAATGCTTTCAGGCAGTCCGCAGCGCTTGGCCGAGGGATACAAGCCGCGTCCCTTGATGACCCCTGGTACGACTTGGCCATCCCAAACATCGCAGACAGCCACGGGACGCACCTTGGCCCCCTTGTTTTGCATTTCCAGAATTACGTCGATGTGCTGCTGGCAGCGGCCTCCCACCCCGAGGAAGGCGACGCCCACACTTTCCATGGCACCATAGACGCGGGAATAACTAGCGGCGCTCAGGGCCAACGCGCCGGAGGCAGCGGTGCCCAAGAAACCACGACGAGAAGGGGTATTGAAATCGGTCATCGCAGGGTGCTCCATCGAGGCTACGAGAGAAGGGCGTAAACTTTCTGTCAGAGTAGCAATTGGGGGCCTGCTTCGCCAACGTTTAACCGCGTAATCGCTGGCCGAAGGTAGCCCGCAGTGCCTCCCAGGTGGCACGATCGAAACGATTTCCGCCTAGCCAGACACGTCCCAGCTGCTCTGCCAGGGGCGATTCCAGCAGGAACTCTCCGCCACGACTGCTCAGCCCACAGTGGCGTAGGTCTAGATCGCGCAGCAGGCGCAACGGCTGCTGCGTCAAGGATCGTATCCCTTCATCGCCGAGCGGGTTGTGATTCAAATACAAGACACGCAACAGTTCGAAGTTGGGTTCCTGCAACCAGGCCGCTAGCGTTTCCCCATCGAGTTGGCAGTTGCTGAGTTGCAAGACGACCAACTGGGTCGGACCGAGTCGATAACCCTTCGGGGGATAACAACCCGTCAAGCAAATATCACGCATGTCGAGATGACGGATGGTGCGAGACTGTTCAGCCATCAGAAGAGGTACGATACGGTGTAACGACATACTGGCTACAGAGAGGGTGTGTAACTGGTGCAGATGGGGGCTGGCCAGAAAATGACCATCCGCATCGGAAGACAGAAACCCTTTGACATAAGCCAGGTATAATTCCTCTAGTCCTTCTAGGCACCACCCGTCGTGTAACAGGTCGCTCAATTCGACCCAATTCAGTCGCATATTCGACAGGTTCAACTCGCACAACCGCCGTGTCACCTCGTCGGTGCCCAGGCGACGACCCCAGCCCCGTTTGCCCTGCTGGCGCAGACGCAGCCGGCGAATCGGCGCGGCCTGAAACAGGGCCTCGGCCTGAACAAGAAACGCTTCGGGCGTTTGGGCAATGACCTGCTCGACAAAGCCACCGTGAAAGTCGCCCCACTCGATGCCGTCGTAACAGGGCAACGTCGCACGCCAGGCCGCTGCGTGCTCCGCTAACAACTGTTGCTCGCGGACCAACAATTCCTCACCAACCAAATCGTCCGGCGGCAGTTCGGCCCGTTGCAGTTGTAAACGAATCAACTCGGCTCGCTCAGCTTGGCCATGCTCTTCGAGCCAATCTGCATAAATGCGTCGTGGCGTGGCATCGGCTGGATGTTCCGCGATGTCAGCCAAGAAAGCCCGTTGGTAGTTCATAGGGGCAAAGCCTCGCGGCGAGTGGGGACGACCAGAGAAAAGTCATTTAACATCATCCTTTTAATTTAACGTTATCCTATCTTAGCTGGCCAACTAAACAAGGACTGGGATACTCTAAAACGCATGTGAACATTTCTGCAGATTGACGGAGCTAGCCCATCGCTTATCCTGCCGACATGGCTCCGATCAAGCCACCTGTGGAACGCTTACGTGACCTGACCCCAGGCTCACGGGCTGACTTCTTTGCCCTGTTGGTCGAACGCACCCGGGGTCTCACTCGCGAAGGCCGACCGTACTATCACTGCCGCTTCCGCGATGCCGCTCGAACGGTAGCGTTCCTGGCCTGGGTGGATGATCGCTGGTTTGACCCCTGCGAAAACCACTGGCGCGAGGGCACCTTCTACAAACTTCGGGCCATTTACCTCGAACACGAACGCTACGGCCCGCAGATCGACCTTTTGGCTTTGCGTGAAGTCGTGGATGCCGACCGGGACGATGGTTTTGATGAGGCCGATTTCGTCGAATCGACGCCGCACGCCATCGAGGTATTGTGGGCTGAGGCGCAAGCCCTGGCCAAGGAGAACATCGACGCTGAACCGCTGCGAGATTTGGTGTTGCACTTGCTCGAAACCCATGCTTGTGCCTTGTCTCGCTTCCCTGCTTCACGCGATCGTGCCTATCCTTATCGTGGTGGACTCCTGGAACACACCGTCGCCGTTACCCGGCTGGTACTGGACCTGTCTGAACGCTTTCAGGCCGCCTGGCCGCAGCTTTCTCCGCCTTTAGATCGTGGCCTGCTCACTGCCGCGGCCTTGCTGCACGATCTGGGCCGACTGCGAGAGCTGAGCGATGAATGGAATAATCAACTGACCTTGTCGGGACGTTTGTTCGGGCCGGGACTGCTTGTACGCGATATGGTGCGAGAGGCGGTCCATCAGCGGGCGGTTCCTTTGGGCGGGCAAACGCAAATGTTGCTGGAGCACCTGCTGTTGTGCCCGCACGCCAAAGAACCACCTGTCATCCCCGAGGGGGTGCTGTTGGTTTATGCTGACCGACTCGACTCGGAATTTGCGCTATGCGCCCGGCTGCTGCAACGCGACCCAAGTCCCGGCCCTTTCACGGAACGCGACCCTGCCCTAGGCCGAGCCCTCTATAAAGATCGGGCCAAGGTCGAAGACTCCTGATCGGTTCCTTTTCCTACGTTTCCTACGAAACGCATTTTTTGTAGTGAAATCTCTGCTGCTGTTTCTCCGCAAGAAAACGCTTCTCTTTCCCAGGTACTGATAATGCCGATGATGCCGGAATTGTCACCCATCGCTTCTGAACCGCTCAGCCTGGTCTTGCTGGCTACTCCCGAAACGGCCCGAGAGGAAAATGTTCGGCCGTGGCTCGACTGGCTGCAGGCACGCGATGGCGTAAGTGAACTTATCCTGGTAGTCGATGGTCCTCTGGCGGCCGAGCAGCAGTTGCCCAATCATGCACGACTTCGGGTGCAGAGCCACGACCAAGCCGAGGGCGAAGGCCGTGCACTGCGTAGGGGTCTGCTGGCGACGAGGCATCCGCTGGTGGCATATGCTCCGTGTGACGCCGAATACAAGCCCGAGCATGTGCAAGCGTTGCTCGATCGTCGGGTGCCCCCCGAATCGCTGCTCGGTACGCCGTATGAGAGACAAACCGAGTTACGCGAAATCGACCTGGTGCATCTGTTGAGCGGTTACCGCGCCGGACTGCCGATGCCTCTACTGCCGAGGCTTTTCGGTGCGTTGTGGCGGGGGTTTTGTCTCGTGGTGTTCAACTATCCGCCGGTTCGGCTGCCTGGCTGGTTGGGGCTGCGTCGGCATTTGGCTTGGCTGGGTCTGCGGTTTGTGTTTGCGTTGCGTTACCATGATCCGCTCTGCCCGGTGCGATTGTTCCGCCGCGAGATCCTTCATCGCCTGCCCCTGCAATCGCGCACGGCGTTTGTACATGTAGAACTGCTGGCCAAGGCCAACTTTCTGGGCAAGATCTTCGGAGCCGAGCAGGTGCCGTTGAACGTGGTGCCACCACGCTATCGTGGCGATGCTGGGGCGATGTGGCGTGACATGAAGCGGGTGATGAACAGTCCGGATTTCGGCCCCGCTGTAGTGCCACCCGACGCGATTTTGCCCGACTCTCCTGATGCACCCACGGGGGCTGAAAAACCTGCGCCGGCCACTTGATCCTGCGTACTGGCTGCGTATCATGAGTGAAGTTAGCCACTCAGGTGATGCTCCTGGGTGGCTTATGTCGTTCCAATAGGGCATTACGATAGCATAGTTACATTCCCATCTAACCCCGAGGTCGATCATGTCAACCAAGGCTGACTATCTGCATACTCCGGTGGAACACCTCGACATCACCCGTCACGATGTGGTCGGCCTGGTTGAGGCGATGGGCAAAACCGCTTTTTCTGCCCGCGATCTGAGCCGCGCCGCGGAGATCACTGACCGCATGGTGGCCGATCCTGCCTGCGGGATGATCTGGTGTCTGGCCGGCTCGCTCATCAGTGCCGGGATGAAGAAAGTGATTGTCGATGCCATGCGTTGCAACATGGTCGATGCCATCGTCAGCACTGGGGCCAACATCGTCGATCAGGACTTTTTCGAGGCCTTAGGCTTCCGCCACTACATCGGCGAGGAGAAGCTACGCAGCGGCATGTTTGATGCCGAGTTGCGCGAGTTGCAGATTGACCGCATTTATGACACACTCATCGACGAGGAAGAATTGCGAGTGTGTGATGATACCACTCGAATCATCGCCGACGAACTGGAGCCGCGGCCTTATTCGTCCCGTGAGTTCATCAAGGCGATGGGGGAGTATTTGCAACGTCACGGCTGCAAAACGCCCGACAGTATCGTCTACGAGGCGTTGCAACGCGATATCCCCATCTTCTGCCCAGCTTTCAGCGATTGCTCGGCGGGCTTTGGCCTCGTGGCTCACCAGCACGCTCGCGCCGAGTCGCCCAAGGTTTCCATCGACAGCGCTAAAGATTTCTACGAACTGACGCAACTGAAAATCCACAACCCGACCACCGGCCTGTTCATGATCGGCGGCGGCGTGCCAAAAAACTTCGCCCAAGACATCGTCGTTGCTGCCGACATCCTCGGCAAAGAAGCGCCCATGCACAAATATGCCGTGCAAATCACCGTGGCTGACTCACGTGATGGGGCATTGTCCGGTAGCACCCTCAAAGAGGCGTCCAGCTGGGGCAAGGTCGATTTAGCTTTTGAACAGATGGTTTTTAGCGAGGCCACCCTGGCACTGCCGTTGATCGTTGGCTATGTATATCACAAGGGCACTTGGCGCGGCCGCAAAGCGCGGCAGTGGGCGAAGTTGCTCGACGCCGTCCCGGTGGGCTAATGACGTTTCTTCTGTTGCTGATTGCTGTCACCGACTGTGAGAACCCAACTCCGACCGTGTCGTTTACGGTCGAAGAGGGCTTGGTTACCGCTGTCGTCCAGCGCGATGACCAACCCATCGCCGGCGCTCTGATCAAAGTGTACGATGGTTCGAGCGGTCCTCCCCTAGTTGAAGGCGAAACGGACGACGGCGGCCGGGGGGTGTTTATAATTCCTAACCAAGCCGGACTTGTGGGAATCACCATCGCAGGCAAAGAGTGTGACTTAATTCCGGTGAAAGTGGTCGGTAATAGCCTCACTCCGCCGCGTGTCTCGCTGACATTCGGTACGCGGCCCTGCTGTCAAGTGAGCAAGAGAACCGACCCTGGAGTCTCTGCACCCCCATCCAGTTCTCCGCCTTACCTCATGTATGCGACTCTCGCCGTGTCCGTAGTAGTGATGGTGGTGGCAGCGGTTCTGGTCGCCTCCGGGAGGCCGCCAACCGATGGGGCCTCCCCAACTGGCACGAGGCAGCCC
Organism: Gemmataceae bacterium; assembly: GCA_046719305.1. Classification (GTDB taxonomy): domain Bacteria; phylum Planctomycetota; class Planctomycetia; order Gemmatales; family Gemmataceae; genus RGDT01. The sequence goes on from JBDNDE010000228.1 coordinate 5,638, forward strand.
GCCGGTAACTGAGTTTTCGGCTACCGATTATCTCGTCGTCTGAAAATTCCAGACGAGCCTGTTACCTGTCTTCGCACTATTCCAAAAATTCCTCACCTCCCCTACCTTTGCCGGCCGATGCAGGATACGTCTTTCCTCCATCCCCCCGGAGGTTTCCGATGCGCTGGCTTTTCCTGCTGTCCGTTGCTCTACTGGGCCCGGTCCTGTCTGCGGACAACCTGCCGACGAATAAAGCTGCTGCCGACAAAGCGTTCCAGGCTGGTCAAAAGGCGATGGACGCCGACTTGTTTGATGAGGCGATTGGGCAATTTCAACTAGCGTTGCGATTACAGCCTGACCATGCCCAGGCTTTATTGGGACTGGCGGCGACCTACCTGGCTCTGGGACGAGATCCTGACGCAGTGAACCCTTTGCGACATTACTTACGCCTGCATCCGGATCATTTTCTCATTCGTTGGCATTTGGCCGAGGTCTTGTTACGGCTGGCTCAGCCGACCGAGGCAAGGCAACAATTCGAGCGGTATCTGATCACGGTGCAAAATCGGCCGCATCTGGAAGACGACCCGGTGTTGCGTGCGCACACCCGGTTGATGGAACTTGCCCGGTTGCAGGGAGACACCTACGCCGAACATCTGCATCGCGGTATCGGGCTATTGTTACTTGCAGAACGCAAAGGCGAGTTGAAGGAGACGGTTAAAGACCCACGCGAATTGCAAAGAAGCATCGAGGAATTATTGTGCAAGTCGGCTGCCGAGTTGAGCTTGGCCCGGCTAGAGCGGCCACAGGAGGCCCGCCCGGCCTGGTATTTGCATCGCGTCTGGTTGGCTCTGGGTCAACGCCAGGCGGCCGAACGCTGGTTGCGAGTTGCCCAACGGTTGGCTACACCCGGCACTCTAACACCGGCCGAGAGAGCAGCGCTGGATCTAGCTCAAAGCGAGCATTTCGACCCGATACGCCGAAGGTAACGCCGGCCCCGGGTGCCAACGTCGGCAAGCTCGGCGTGTTTGGTTGACAGAGGCCCGTCTGAATTGCTAGCCTCAGACTGTTATGAATGAAATAGACGAGATGTTGGATCGACACCCCACGCCGAGGATTTCTCCCATGTGGTTACGCTGCCTGAGTTTGGGGACACTGCTGCTTGCCTTAACCATCGGGCACGCCCAAGATGCCGGCCGGATCGACGAGGAAACAAGGCTTGAAGCGCTCCGCAAAGCTACCAAGGACACTGCCGCGCAACTCTTCAAAGCAGCCCTGCCGTTTGACCCCAACAACAAGCAGCATCGTGAGGCCGTCGAGGTCGAGGCAAAACTAACCACGTTTCCGCTGATTTATCGCTCCAATGAATTGGACCCGCCACGTCCGCCTTCGACGCCTAATCCTGATTTCAGGCCGGCTCGCGTGATCACCGATACCTACGGTGCTGCCGAGGCTTACCTGGCCAAAATGGCTAATCCGAAGAATCGGGACAATTATGGCGAGTTACCTTCGGCCTATTCGCGTGCCTTGGTTCGATACGCACGGGATGTGATGCTCAACGGCAAGCCGATTGTGACGCTCAACGCGGCTCGAATCTTTGCCCTGGTGGCGGCTCGCGAACCGGGGCAACCCTACAAGGATTGGGTCGAGTCGGTCTTGCCGCGTCTCAAGAACGGCACTGCCGAGGAAGTGTTGAATATCGCAGCGGATCTACTTGCGATGGATCCCAAAAAGTTCAACGACGGGGCTCGTATCTACATCCTTCGGGCGGCTCACGATGTTTTGGCTATGCCGCCTCAGACACCCGCTCTGTTTAAGGCGGAAACCGCTGAAAAAGTGGTCAAGGCGGCAATGGGCGTAGCCTCGCGTCAGGTCAACTTCCCCAAAGCTACCCCGCGTGGCGAAGTCGAGGGCTTCAAAATCTTGCGTGCCGAGGCCTTGCGTGTCGTCGGCCAGAGTCCGCTAGCTCGCTTCAAGGATGTTGCTCCCGCCTTGTTGCTGGCTCGTTTTGCCGCCAATGATGAGAGCATCAACCCTCCACCACGTACAGAGGAGTTTCTCGAAGCAGGCATCGGTTTGGGCAACCAGATCGAGCGGGCCGCTGCGAATAAGGATTCCACCCTGCAGGCCGACTATGCCGCTCTTCAGCTTGCCCCTACCGCGCGGG
>JBDNDE010000229.1:0-7768 GCA_046719305.1 Gemmataceae bacterium
TGTTGCTGGGCACCACCTCCGACGGCCAGACTCGTCGCGTACCGGGGGTGCGGCTCAATGCCGTGTTGGGCGACCCGATTCACTGGTTGGCCGGGGGCAAACAGATCGTGGTGACACTGACACCGCGTGAGCGTCCGGCGAGGCCGCCCGCACCGACGCCGGCCCCACTCATTCAGGAAGCAACGGGCAAAGCAGCCCCGGTGCGGACATTTCAAGACTTGCTCACAAGCAAGCACGATGAAGCTCTGCTTGATTATCATGCCACTTCGCAACTGGCTGTTGTGGATGTTCAAACGCTCACCGTCACGCCCCTCGGCACGCCTGCTCTATTTGCCAGCATCTCCCCTGCGCCTGATGGCCAGCATCTGCTGGTGACCACCGTGCATCGGCCCTACAGCTATTCGCAGCCGCTTAGCGCCTTCCCCCGGCGGGTGCAGGTGTGGAATCTGGGGGGCAAGGTGGTTCACACAGTCAGCAGCACGACCAGCGAGGAGAAGCTGCCCCTGGAGGGGGTAACGACCAAGCCGCGAGCCATCGCTTGGGTGCCGACCGAGCCGGCCACGCTGCGTTGGGTCGAGGCGCTGGATGGTGGCGATCCAGCCCGAAGGGCCGGTTTCCGCGATGTGCTGAAGGTGCAAGCAGCGCCATTCACGGATAAGCCGATCGAACGAATGAAGATGATGCACCGCTTTCAGAATGTGCAGTGGACTGATAAAGGCGTTGCCCTGGTCACCGAATACGACCGCGACAAACGCCGTCGCCGTGTCTGGCGGCTTGATCCCCAAACAAACACCCAACCAGCAGAAGCCAACCCCGCAGACGCCAACCCCGCAGACGCCAACCCCGCAGATGCCAAGCCGGCCGACGCCAAGCCGGTCGTCTTATGGGATTTGGCCGTTCAAGATCGCTACAACGACCCCGGTTCGCCGTTAACTCGACGCTTGCCGTCGGGAGCTGTGGCCATCCGTCAAGACGGCGACCATCTGCTTTTGGTTGGTCAGGGCGCGGCCAAGGAGGGGGCACGGCCGTTTCTCGATCGCTATAATCTGCAAACCAAGAAGACGACGCGGCTGTTCCAAAGCGAGGCCGACGCCTACGAACTGCCGATTGCGGTGTTGGATGCCGAAGGCAAAAGTCTGCTCACGCGGCACGAATCAGCTACCTCACCACCGAATTATCGGCTGCGCACGCCGGAGGCAGTGATGGCTCTGACGGATTTGCGTGATAGCACGCCGGAGTTAAGGCAGATCACGCGTAAGCTGGTGATCTACAAGCGCGAAGATGGCGTGCTGTTGTCGATGACGGTTTATTTGCCGCCCGGATACCAAGAGGGCACACGTCTAGCGACGCTAGTATGGGCTTATCCGCGTGAGTTCAGCGATGCAGACTTGGCCGGGCAAACGGTGGGGCTGGGCAACCGCTTCACCACGCTTAGCGGTGCGTCGCATCTGTTCTTCGTGTTGCACGGCTACGCCGTGATCGAATCGTCCATGCCCATCCTCGGCAGCGTGGAGAAGGCCAACGACACGTTTGTCGAACAGATCGTGGCCAACGCCAAGGCGACGGTGGACAAAGCGGTCGAACTGGGCATCAGCGATCGCGACCGCATCGCCGTGGGCGGCCATAGCTATGGGGCGTTCATGACGGCCAATTTGCTGGCACACAGCGAGTTGTTCCGAGCCGGGATTGCTCGCAGCGGGGCCTACAACCGTACCCTGACGCCGTTCGGCTTCCAGAACGAGCGACGTACGCTGTGGCAAGCACCCGAGGTGTATTGGAAGATATCGCCCTTCATGGCAGCGAAGAAGATCAAGACGCCGTTGTTATTAATTCACGGCACGGAGGATAACAACTCGGGCACGTTTCCCCTCCAGAGCGAACGGCTTTTTCAAGCGATCAAGGGGACCGGTGGTATTGCCCGGTTGGTCATGCTGCCGCACGAATCGCATAGCTACCTCGGCCGCGAGTCGGTGGAACACGCTCTGGCGGAGATGCTGGCATGGTGCGATAAGCACGTCAAAAACGCAAAGCCGCGCAAGTGAAACTAGCTCATTTTTGCCATCGCTACCCGCCAGCAGTGGGCGGCTCCGAAGCCTACTTCGCCCGCCTGAGCGCTTGGTTGGCGGCTCGTGGCCACCAGGTCGTCGTATTCACCAGCACGGCCGAGGATCTTTCCGCCTTCTGGGATCGCAGCGCACGGCAAGTGGCGGCCGGCACCACGCTCGAACAGGGGGTCGAGGTGCGGCGTTTGAGATTGTGGCATTGGCCGTTGGCCCATCGCTATCTCCAGAAGGCGTTGTCTTTGTGGCCGGGCCGGCGCTGGCGAGCGTGGACGATGCCGTTCAATCCGATTGTCCCCGGCATGCGAAACATTCGCGAGTGTTTTGATGCCGTGCATGCGACGGCCTATCCGTACTCCTACCCCTTGGTCTGTGCCCACGATCTGGCCCGGCGACTGGGGGTGCCCTTTCTCCTGACGCCGTTCGTCCACACTGGCGATCCGCGCGACCCTGCCGACCGTATCCGCCGGGCCTACACCACCCCGGCATTGCTGCAATTGGCCCGTGCTGCCGACGCCCTATTTGTACAGACCGAAGGAGAACGGCGCGTCTTGGCCGATGCCGGAGTTGCAGGCCAACGGCTGATTCTTCAGGGGCTGGGGGTGGACGTAGCCGAATGTACCGGGGGCGATCCAGCGGTGTATCGCAGCGGGGCCAGCGGGCCGATCTTGGGCCATCTAGCTAACCACAGTTACGAGAAGGGAACGATCGACCTACTGGAGGCGGCCAACCTGGCCTGGCAGCACGGCGCGAACTTTGAACTGCTGCTGGCCGGGCCACGCATGCCGGCCTTTGAGCGCTGGTGGCAGACATATCGGCCGCTCGGCCGGGTGCGATTATTAGGAAAGTTGGATGAACTACAGAAGCGTCATTTCTTTGCAGCCCTGGATGGTTTGGTGTTACCTAGCCGCAGCGATTCCTTTGGCTTGGTGTTGCCCGAAGCCTGGGCCAACGGTGTACCCGTCTTGGTCTACCAGGCTGGTGGGCCGCCCTGGTTGGTCCGCGACGGCGTCGATGGCCGGGTCGTACCCTGTGGCGATCGGGAAGCGTTGGCTGCAGCCCTGGCGGAGTTGATCGTGCAGCGAGAGCGCTGGGGCCGCGCCGGCCGCGAGCGGTTGCAAGGCGACGAATTTTCTTGGCACCGCAGCTTGAGCGTCGTGGAAAACGTCCTGTTTGGGCTAACTACTCGGTAAAATGACCACACGCTGATCGCCGCCGTCTGGGGAGTTGCAACCATGAATTTCACCGACCTATTCACCGTGATCGGCCTGGGGTCGGCCCTGTATGCCGTGCTAGTGGTGTTCACACGCCAACAACAGTTTTTGGTCAAAGCAGTCAATCCGTATCGGTTGATGTGGGTCATCACGGGCTTCTCGGTTTTCTGGGTCGGCATCGGCTTAATGCGTCTGGAGGTGGGAAACTGGAACTTCAACGATTGGTGGCCGGTCTTCTTCCAGCTGATTAGCGACGAGCCAGCCGGTCCACGGGTGAAGATTGCATCGCTGGCAATCTTCTTCGGCATCTTATTGATCGGACTAGTGGTTTATTGCGTGATGGTCTATCCGCGCGATCCTTCGACGTTTCGCGGTCCTAATTGTCGTCGATCGGCAGTGCGGTACTATGTACGGTTGCGCGGCGGACTGGATTTTGCGCAAATCCGACTGGGTGATGGCGAGATTCAGGAAGAGGAGAGCCACCCCAAGCAAATTGCCTTGTGGTGTCCGCATCTGCCCAAAGTGAAGATGGGCGACGAGGTACCCCGCATCCGCACGGTCGAGGATCAACTCGAACTCTGGCGTGAATTGGCACGAAGCATCCACTCTCACATGCGCGAATTGGATGAACTAGTCAGCATCGCTCATCAAGGGCATAATCGTCGTCTGGTCTTCGATTGCGAATATGGGGCGATCTTTTTCCACTACCTCCGCATGCCCGATCCGGCGGCGTCCGTCGATACGGGTATCTATCTGTTTGGGGCCACTCTCAGCCAAACCGAGATGAACAACGGCCAAGCGGAACAGCATTTTCAACTGCTCTACGAGGCGCTGAAAAACATCGACCGCTCCATCCGCGTGGATTAATTCCTCCGGCGAACTTCTGTCCAGTGGCCGATGCCTTCCTGGGGCCGACAATCGCAGGAAGTCCTTTCTCTGATTGGGAGGTTTGCTCATGGATCGTCGCGATTTCCTCTCCACTACCAGCACCGCTACGGCAGCCGCTGCCGCAAGCGTTGTCTTGGCTTCTGGCCACGCTGCCGAGTTGTACGCCGATGACACCAAGCCATTGCGTGTGGGGCTGATCGGCACCGGCTGGTATGGCAAGTGTGACCTATTTCGGCTGATTCAGGTCGCGGCGGTGAATGTGGTGTCGTTGTGTGATGTCGATGCCAAGATGCTCGACGAAGCGGCTGAGATGGTGGCAGCCCGGCAAAAGAACAAGAAGAAGCCGCGCACCTATGGCGATTACCGCAAGATGCTGGCAGAGAAGGATCTGGATATTGTGCTGGTCGATACGCCTGATCATTGGCACGCGTTACCCACCATCGCGGCTTTAGAAGCAGGGGCACATGTGTATGTGCAAAAGCCAATCAGCGTGGATGTCTCCGAGGGGCGGGCGATGCTGGCCGCTGCCCGCAAACACAAGAAGGTTGTGCAGGTCGGTACTCAACGTCGTAGTACTCCCCACTTGATCGAGGCCCGCAACGAGATCGTCAAGGCCGGCAAACTGGGAACCATTGGCCATGTGGAGGTGTACTGTTACTACCACATGCGAGCCAATGAGAAGGTGTCGGCGTTGAAGCCGCCCGAACATCTCGATTGGGAAATGTGGACGGGTCCGGCGCCGCTACGGCAGTACAATCGCCTGGTCCATCCGCGGCGATGGCGAGCCTTCATGGAGTATGGCAACGGCATCATGGGCGACATGTGTATTCATATGCTGGACATGGTCCGCTGGACACTTGATTTAGGTTGGCCCAAGCGAATCTCGTCCTCGGGTGGCATCTGGGTCCAAAAAAACAGCAGCAGCAACATCGCCGATACGCAGACAGCGACCTTTGAATTTCCCGATTTCAACGTTGTCTGGACACACCGCACCTGGGGAGAGGCTCCCGATCCGAAATACCCCTGGGGCGCGACCATCTATGGCGACAAGGGCACCCTTAAAATGAGCGTGCAGAGCTACACTTTCACTCCTTATGGAGGCGGCAAGCCGATCCATCGCGAGGCCAGGTTTGAACTCGAAGAGTATCCCGAGGATAAGACCGAAAAAGACCTCGAAAAGCATGTCGCGCCCGCCATTCGTGCCCACATGCGTGACTTCCTGGCCGCCATTGCCAAGGGCACTCGCCCCGTGGCCGACATCGAACAGGGGCACATTTCGTCGGCCTCGTGCATCCTGGCGAATCTGTCGATGGAACTGGGCCGGACCTTGCAATACGACCCCGAGAAGCATGAAGTGATCGGTGACGCCGAGGCAACTAAGCGGTTAGCCCGGCCCTATCGTGCTCCCTGGAAGCACCCAGGCATCTAGGGGTTTTACACATGCTAGTCCCGCCGGGCGGCCGATCAAGACCGTTCGGCGGGAAAGGGGATGCGGACAGACATCGACTAGCGATTATTTTTAGCGACTATTTTGGCGAGGTGATAGCCAAAACTTTGTATTTCAGGGTGCCTTTGGGGACGGTGATTTCGACCGTGTCGCCAACCTTTTTGCCCATAAGGCCCTGACCACGCGGACTGGTGGTGAGAATCTTATTTTGGGTGTAGTCTTCGTCACCCGGCCCGACAAGTTGGTACTCTTCTTCCTTGCCGCTCTCTAAGTTTTTAATCCGCACGCGGGCACCGAAGACGACCGCATCTCGCGGCAGGTCGGCGGTGTTCACAATCTCGGCACGGGCCAACTTGTCCTTCAACTCGTTGATCTTGGCCTGCAGCATGCCGTGATCTTCGCGGGCAGCGTGATACTCGGCATTTTCGCTGAGGTCGCCCAGATCCCGAGCCGCAGCCACTCGTTTAGCGGCTTCAATCATTTCGAAACCTTCCATGTGTGCAAGGTCAGCCTTGAGCTTATCGTACCCTTCCTGGGTCATGGGGATCTTCTCAATCGACATGGTTGGGGTCATCCTCGTTGGCAAAAATCCTACGGCGGTTAATCAGCAGACTAGGGGTCAAACTGTTTGTTTAGCATATTCCCCCAAAGGTAGGAGCTAGAAGGAATCGACGGGAGCCAACCGAAAAGGGTGGCTCCCGATCGAATCCCCATCTTGACTCACTTTGGCCCGCTTGTAAAGGGGAGTCTACATCGGACCTTCACTCTTCCCTATTGTACGCTCCGAAGTCCAGACCTCGTTCGCGCTGGATAACTTTCTTCCAAATGATGGCCACGGGAACGTTCGCTGCCCCAGTGATCCGTGGCCGAGAAGCCCAGCATGCCGCGTTGGGTCCAACTGATCGAAGATGCGGTCTGGTTCAAGTAGCAGGTAAAGCTACGGGAACTTTTCGCTGGACAAGTCGACGGTCAGACGAGAAAATCAATTTATCCCGCCTGGAGGCTCTCCATGATGCTCATCCTATCGTTATGGTTGGGAGTCGGACCGACTGTTACGCCTGCTCCTGACTTCGACCGCGAGATCGCCCCTATTCTGATTCATCGCTGCTTGGACTGCCACGGAGCCATCGCACCCGAGGCTAAACTCGACCTTCGCCGCAAGCTGACTCCACGCGCCGCTCGCCGAGCCGTCGAACGCGTGTTGGATGAACAGATGCCCCCCGGCAAACCCCTGCCCGCCTCCGAGCAAGCTTTGCTCAAGCGCTGGCTGGATGCAGGAGCCGTCTGGGGCACCGACCCTATCGACCCGTTTGCCCGCACCACCGCCCAGCGAGCCGGCCGCGACTGGTGGTCCCTCCAGCCCGTTCGCAGGCCAAGTGTGCCGAAAGTCACCGGGGCCGACCATCCCATCGATGCCTTTTGGTTGCAGCGATTACACCAAGCCGGGTTGACCCCCTCGCCCCAGGCCGATCGCCGCGTCCTGATTCGTCGGCTCAGCTACGATCTGATTGGTCTACCGCCCACCCCCGCCGAGGTAGAGGCCTTCATTCACGATAGCCGCCCTGATGCCTATGAACGACTGGTCGATCGCCTTTTGGCCAGCCCGCGCTATGGCGAACGCTGGGCACGGCACTGGCTTGATATTGCCCGCTTCGGTGAGAGCGATGGCTTCGAACGTGATTTGCCTCGTCTGAATGCTTGGCCGTATCGGGATTGGGTGATCCAAGCCATGAATGCCGATCGGCCTTATGATCAATTTGCACAAGCCCAGCTGATCGGCGATTTGGAAAATGAACCCGAGGCGGCTGGTTTTCTGGTCGCAGGGCCGCATGATATTGTGTTGCCCGTGGGCGAGACCATGCGTGCGACGATGCGTCAAGATGAATTAGAAGACATCGTCGGCACGGTGGCCCAAGTGTTTCTGGGACTGACCTTTCACTGTGCCCGGTGTCACGACCACAAGTTCGACCCCATACCGCAGAGCGATTATTACCGGTTGGCCTCGGCCTTAGCGGGAGTGGGCCACGGGGAAAGCACCGTGAGCAACCCCAAGCTCCAGCAGCTTAAACAGCAACGCGACCTGTTGCTTGCACAACGCGAGGCTTTAGAGAAGCCGGTGCGGCAGCGTCTGTATGCGGCGGGCAAAGCCAAGGCCGCGA
>JBDNDE010000023.1:0-23614 GCA_046719305.1 Gemmataceae bacterium
CCCAACGCTGGGGCGAAGTGTTACGGGGCACCACGTTGCCCTGGGTGGTCCATGTCGGAGCCAACTGTCTGGCCGACGCCTGTACGTTAGCCCGGCAAGCCGAGCAACTAGGGGCCACGGCCATCGCCGCCCTCGCGCCCAGCTATTTCAAGCCACGCTCCGTAGAAGCCTTAGTCATGTGTTGTAAGCAGGTAACCGATGCTGCGCCTCAGACACCATTTTACTTTTATGACATTCCGGGCATGACAGGCGTGCATTTACCTATGGATGCTTTTTTGGAACAAAGTAAAGATGTCCTCCCTACACTCGTAGGGGTGAAATATTCTAATTCCGATTTGATGATGTTTCAGCGTTGTCTCCATCAGTTTAACCAACGCTTTAGTATGCTATGGGGTATCGATGAATATCTGCTCGCCGCCGTCGCCCTCGGTGCCGAAGGAGCGGTCGGTAGCAGTTACAATTTTGCTGCCCCTATCTCTCATCGCATGCTGGCTGCTTACGCACGCGGCGATGCTGCCGGCGCACAAGCCGAGCAATATCGAAGCGTCGAGGTCATCCACACTCTTGCGCATTTTGGATATATTGCTGCCTCCAAGGCAGTTATGGATTGGTTGGGGGTGCCGGTCGGGCCGCCGCGTCTACCGCACCTGGACCTGACAGCCCAAGAGCGATGGCACCTACGCGACCGGCTGGAGCGACTAGGATTCTTCGAGTGGATCGCTCACCCATAGCTAGCCCGGCTGCGTAGCAGATTCAAGTGCCGATGAAAGCGTTGCTCCAACTGGTGGTGCAGGTCGGCGAGTTGTCCGGCTTGGGCGGCAGAGACTTCGACCCCATTGCCCAGGGTCTGCGGACCATTGGCCAAGGTTTTTTCGGCTTGCACGAGTTGGGATTGGATCTCGTCCAGGCGGCTATCGACGGCGTTACCTGTGCGGTCCCCCAATCCCCAGAAGCGACAGGCTTCAGCAAAGGTCCACTCCTCTTGACGGCCCTGGCGCAGTTTGGCCAAGACTGATGAGCAGAGCAATGATTGCAAAAGAATGTCGATTTCTTTGGGAAGTCGATCCACGGGAGCCGCACGCTTGGAGGTCAGGGGCGGCACCTCTTCGCCTTGCAAAAGCTTTCGCACCACCTGCCGGCCATCGCGAGTCAGCGAGTACATTTTTTGGCCGACTTTGACCATCCAGCCGCGATTAGGTAGCCCCTTTTCGCCCATGATCTGAGCCAGCACGCGGTTGCTGTCGGGATATTTATCTTCGTAACCTTTCAAGCCAAAGGCACGCGGATACTTTTGCCAGGCGCTGACGATCAGCGCCTCGGCACTGAAAGGCGTCTGGCCAGCCTCTTCTAGGTGCGAGGCGGCCAGCAACAGTTTCTCCGGTAGGGTATTTTCGACGGCAGTGTTCATGGCAGAATCCCCCGATGAAAAATTCTGCGCGGCGAAAGCATGGGGAAATGGATTTCTTCTCACATTCGGGGCAGTTGGCAGCGTCTTGCGCTCGACAGGCTCGCTACGACCTTACTCATCGGCATCTTCGGCCTCTTGGTGATCTCTGTGCGTCAGTTCACGCACCAGCACCGTAGCGTAGCTTCCTGACGGTAAGGTGAAGCTCAGCCGCACTCCTTCGGGCACCCTCTCGGCTGACAACCCTTCGACATAAACAAACGCATAACGCCGCGTGCCGGATAAAAGCTTACCGTGAGCGTCGAAAGCGGCCTCGCTCAGCCCAGCGGCCTGAAGCGTAGCCGCCTCGCGTTGGGCAGCCTCGGCCTGGGCGGCGAACATTTTCTTGCCAAACATCGGCCCGGTGGGGATGGTCTCGCGGGCTTCCAACCGCGCTTGTTCGGCCGGCACATCGACGGCGTTGAACAACCCGCCAAAGGGCCACTTTTTCATTACGTCGCCGGGCAAGACGGTTCGCAAGCAGCCCTCGCGCAACCGCTGGGCGACATAGGCGTTGAATAAGGCTGATTGCACTGCTGAGAGCGCCAAGCGACGCATCAGCCCCCCGGGTTTCTTGCCCGAGCCAGGCGTGCGGCCCCGCAGCAAGTCCAGCCCCAACGCGAGTGTCTCGCCGTCGTGACCAAAGCGTTGGCTGCCGTAGAAATTGGGCAGGCCGTGCGACCTGAGACGTTCCAGCAGGGCAGGTAACGCCTCAGGCTGAACCACTTGCCGAATCAATAGCGTGAAGCGATTACCGCGTAGATGGCCCGGCTTGAGCTTGTTGTTGTGCCGGGTGTGATGCAGCAAGCGGATGCCCTCGCCGTCGAGTTGGCCCAGACGCGGCTCAGCCTGGGCCGGTACCGATACCCATTGCCGGGTGACGGCGTGACGATCTTTCAGCCCCGCTGAGCCGATCTCCTGGGGGTTAAGTCCTAAGCGTCGGGCGATTTGTCGGAGGAAGTATTCGGCTCCGAGGGCACGTTTTTCGATCCACAAAAACAGATGCTCGCCTGTTCCACATGGCTCGTATGCAGGTACTTCTTCGACAACAAAATCCTCCGGTTGACTCTTGATCACCCCGCCGATGCCGGGCAGATCGGCCGTCAGCAATGGCAAGGTGTTCCAACCGGCGATCATCCCTCTTCTCCGCGGTACAGCCGTTCGATGCGTTCGGCGTAGCGCTGCAAGATTACCGGTCGCCGTAGCTTGAGGCTCACGGTCATTTCGTCCGTTTCGACGCTGAAGGGCCTCGGCAACAGGGCGAACTTGCGTATCTGCTCCATGGGCGAAAAATCACGCAACGCCGCGTCACATTCGGCACGGATCAAAGCCAGCACTGCGGGATGTTCCAGCAGAGCGGCTGGCTCGTCGCGGAGTTGCAAATGGTTCTGGACGGCCGACCAAGCCGGGACAATTAGGGCAGACAGATAATTGTGTCCTTCGCCGATTACAATTGCTTGATCAATAAATGGCTGTTGCACCAGCAAGCCTTCGAGATTGCTAGGCGCGATTTTTTTGCCGTTGGACAGCGCCATCATTTCTTTCTTGCGTCCGGTAATGAAAAGAAAGCCCTCATCGTCGAGATAGCCCAGATCCCCGGTACAGAACCAATCGTCGCGAAAGACGGCGGCCGTGGCCTCGGGGTCTTTCCAATAACCTTTCATGACATGTGGCCCGCGTGTCAGGATCTCGCCATCCTCGGCGATGCGAACCTCGACCCCGGGTAACGGTTGACCGACCGAGCCGAGGCGGTTCGCCTGGGGGGTGTTGAAGCTGATGACCGGCGAGGTTTCCGTCAGGCCGTAGCCCTCGTAAATCGGCACGTCACGCTGGGCAAACGCCTGAGCAACCCCCACCGGCAAGGCGGCCCCCCCGGAGGACAACCACTTCCGCCGGGGGCCGAAAATCCCACGCAACCGCCGGGCACTTTCCTCGAAAGGCAACGGCGCAACGGCCGCCAAGATCTTCTCATAAAAGCGCGGCACGCAGGCCATGTGGGTCGGTTGGGTCTCAGCGAGGTTCTCAACGAGCGTTTCTGGAGAGACAGCCAAGGCGAGGGGCACGCCGGCGACCAACGCGCCATAATGATCGACGGTGCGGGCGTAAATGTGGGTATAGGGCAGCCAGGAGAGGATCAGGTCGCCCGCCTCGTGCGGCTTGCGCTGCAGCCCGGCCAGGGTGTTGGAGAGTAAATTGCCGTGCGTCAACATCACTCCCTTGGGTTGGCCCGTGGTACCCGAAGTGTAGATGACGGCGGCCAGGTCGTCAGGGCCAAGCGTCTCCCGGCGGCGCTGCAACTGTGGGCCAGCCTGGGCCAAGGCTTGGCGACCGCGTTCGGCGAAGCCATGCCAGCTGAGCAAGTCGGCGACCGGATCGAAGGAGACGATCCCTTGTAGGCGTGGCAACTCGGCTCGCAGGCTAGCCAGTTTAGCGGCTTGGCCGGCATCGCTGACAAAAGCCCAAACCACCTCGGCATGGTCGAATTGGTAATGCACCTGCCGCGCTGTCAGCGGTGCGTGCGGTGACACCGTGACCGCCCCCGCCATCAGGATTGCCAGATCGGTTATCAGCCATTCGTAGCGATTCTCCGCGAGCAGACCAACCCGGTCCCCAGGCTGCACACCATGAGCGACAAGAGCAGCAGCGAGATGTTCGGCGAGACGGTAGTAGTCCTGCCAGGAGAGATCATGATACAGGCCGTGGCGTTTGTATCGCAGGGCGACCGTCGAGCCAAGACGACGGGCCTGAGCCGGCAACACCTGAGCGAGGTTGGAATAATCCATCGGGCACCTCCTTGAGAGTCCTGAGTCATTATCCGGCAAAGAGGCGAAGTTGCCCAGCGTGTAAGGTTTACTACGCGGCAGGGAATGATTGTAACATTTACCCCACCGTCAGGCACAGTTGCCTGGAGGCCTAAAAACGTTGCAACTCATTTGTTTTCACAAATTTACGTCACAGAGCAATACAGCCCGTTTCTTTGGCACGCTCCGTGCTACTAATCCTTGTGTAACGATCACTCGGCGAGAAATCGCCAACGTGGTGATCTAGAAACGTGGTGATCTAGACCTGGACCGGAACCCAGGTCGGAGGCAGCAGACGGGGCCGATAGCTTTTGGGCAAGCGGCCCTGTCTGCATCCTGAATGATCCCTGGATCCTCTTCCCCCGCTCCCCCAGCGGCAAGGGAAGTTCACCCATAAACAGCCGTCCCCCGGCTGCCCTTTTCCTCCCCTGCTTAGCCGCCCGCGTCTCCCCCGACGCGGGCGTTTTTCCTTTGCGGCATTGGATCTTAGCTGTCGAGTTGAACGATTTATGATGTTCCTGTGAAATTACTTTGCTTGGCGAGAAACTCGTCCCCTGTCGTTCGGCATGTCTGGTAGCTTGAGTGCAGGCCCCAGGAAGCGCAGCTTATGCCAACCGACTCCAACGCCTCACTACGCAGTTACTTGCAATTCGCCGTGGCTCTGTGGAAGTCCGATTCCCGAAGCGATGCCGAGTTGTTGCAAGCCTTTATGCGCAACAAGGACGAACAAGCCTTCGCCGTCCTGGTTGGTCGGCATGGCCAGATGGTGTGGAATGTCTGTCTGCGGGTGCTACGCAACAACACCGATGCCGAGGATGCCTTCCAAGCGGCCTTCTTGCGACTGGCCCGCGATGCTGCACGCATCCGACAACCCGATTCGTTGGCCGGTTGGCTATTTCATACGGCCCGCTGCTGTGCATTAGACTTGCGACGCCGCGTGCAGCGTCAGCGGCAGCGTCAGGAAGAATGGAACGACGACACCGCGATTGTCTCCATCACCGGCAGGGAACCGACACCCGATCTGGCCGCTTGCTTTGACGAAGAAATTCAGCAGCTCCCACTAAAATCGCGAACCGCTCTGGTCTTGTGTTGCTTACAAGGTCGCTCCTACAAAGAAGCCGCCGTGGAACTGGGGTGTTCGGTGGCCACAGCCCATCGCTGGGTGCTGCATGCTCGGGAACTGCTACGGCGGCGGCTGGCGCAGCGAGGCCACAAGATTACAGGCCTGGATGATTCTCATCTGCAGCGCGAGTGGAGCAAGTCGTCGGCCAGTGTCAGCCCGCCTCTGCTGGCAACCGCTCTGGAACGAACCTTGACCTACGTTCAAACTGGGGTTCTGGATGCCAGCCGGGCCGCCACCTTGGCTGCCGCGGGGAGTGTCGGCGGCGGAGCGAACTGGATGCCCTGGCTCGCCGGCGCGGGTCTGAGCCTGTCCGTGACGCTGGTTGGCTTGTTGTGGCTGTGGCCCACGATGCAGCCCGAGCCGCACCACACGCCGCGACAGGCCCGTCAAGTCGAGATGACCCGTCCCTTGCCCGTCGCTTTGCCTATTGGGCCGTTGGCCATCTCCGGTATCATTCGCGACGCCAAAGGCCAAGTATGTGCCCATCAGCCGGTGCAGGCCTTGATGCGCGTTCCATTCACTCCCGGTCAGCGTGGCTTGCGTGATGAGGTGGTCGCCGAGGCCCACACCGACGCGCGGGGTCGTTTTCATCTAAAGATCCCTGAGCCGAAGAAAAGCTGGTTCACCGAGCCGCTGCTGCTGGTGCAAGTGCTGCGTGCGGGCCATGCGCCGGAGTGTATCTCGGTTCGCGTTGATGCCCAGGGCCAGGCCGAGGCGGAGGTGCAGCTGCGAGCCGCCCAGCCCCTGCATGGGAAGTTGTGCGATCCCGAGGGCAAGCTCCTTCGCGGCGCGGAAATTCAGGTAGTGCGTGTCGGCCAAGCCTGTGCCGAACCGATCCACGGTCACCCAGCCGGCGATGCTTTGCCCGCCTGGGCGACGCGGGTGACAGTAGGCGAGGACGGCTCGTTTCAACTGCCGGGTTTGGGAGAAGTGGGTAACGTCTGGGCCATCGTGCGAGCGCCTGGCTATGCCCCCAAACCGATCCGCTTGGAGCGCCCCACTGCGGACGTGGGTGAACTGCGTATCGAACTCTCGCCGGTGCGACAGGTGCGGGTGCAGGTACGCGAGGCCGGCACCAACCAACCCATTGCCCATGCTGCGATCACCGTGCTGATGCGTCGCTTAGCCTTCCACGCGCACTTCACCACTTGGGAGCATGGCATCCGCACGGTCCACGAGATGGAACCCTCCGAATGGGACTATCGCTGCGATGCCCAAGGCGAACTTTTGCTGGAAGTCCCCCAAGACGAATCTGTCGAACTGTTGGTCACACCGCCTAGCGATCAACCCTGGCTGGGTATCCGCAAGGTCCTCTCGCGTCGCTGGACCGGCGATACCTTCACCCTGTCTCTGCCCCGAGGCCAGTGGCTCTGCGGCTGCGTCCAAGAGATCAAGACCGATGGAACTCCCCCTGCCGCTGTTCCTCATGCCGTTGTTCATTGGGCGCAACTCGACGCCACCAAACCGGAATGGACCGGCCCTGTGCTGAGCGGCCGCGATGCCCTGGTCAGCTGTGATGAACAGGGCCGCTTCCGTGTTGCGGTGCCCCCCGGCGAAGTGATCCTGCGCGCTTATGGTTTTACGCCCGATTATGTGCCGGTGGTTTCGCCCACCCCAGCGAACAAACGCACTCTGTTTGCCCATGCCGTTGAGCGCGTGGTGATCCGCAGCGATCCGAAAATGCTACCCTCGGTCCGGTTGACCTTGCAACGCGGCCTGTCCACACGCGGCGTGGCTCTGTTGCCCAATGGCTCACCCGTGCGCTCGGCGATGTTGCTCTGTGCCGATCGCGTCTCGCCGGTACGCGGCTACTCGATGCAGCCGTTACCCGTGACCGACGGCGTATACACCCTGCCCGGCGGTCGACCCGACAAACTGGAAACAGTGTACTTGCTCGAACCGCACGCACGCTTGGGGGCCGTTGTCAAACTCCCCTGTGGGGCACCCGGTCCCACCGTCCACCTCAGCCCCTGCGGCTCCGCTCAGGTCCGCATCCTGTGTGCCGACGGCCAACCCGCCGTGGGGGCCAAGGTGTCGTTGGATCTGTTGGCCGAGTTCGACGCAATGCAGCTAGATCAACCGGCCTCGTGGTTTGACCCGATCAATCATTCTCAGTTCCGAGTGACCGATGCCGAGGGCTGGGTGGAAGTGCCGGCCTTGATCCCCGAGGCGAACTATCAGTTGCGCGTCCAGTTGGGCACCCTCAAGCAAAAGTCTCCAGTATTTCAGGTGAAATCAGCAACAAAGGAACGGTTGCCCGACATCCATCTGCCTAAGGAATCCGCCGTTTTTCCTAAGGAGAAATCATGAAGATGCGTTGGCTCGTGCTTGGGTTTTTGTTGCCACTAACCGCGGTGTGCGCGTTGCTGGCTCGTACCGCACCGCCACTCCTAAGTAGCGTTTCGGGCAGTAAGACCGAAAGGAACACCCTCACCTTCCAGCAGGGGGTCAACGGCTACAAAGGCACGATTGACGTGGAGATTTGGGAGTTGGCCCCGCACACCTGCTTGGACGCCAACCCCAACGTGACCGTCGATGCGGATAACGACGGCGGCGAGAGTCAGACACTCATTCGCTTCGAGGACATTTTCGGCGCGAGTGCGGGGCAGATTCCTCCTGGGGCGACGATTCACTCAGCCAAACTGGTCGTCAGCGCGTTTGATCCGGGCACCACCGTGCATCTGCATCGCATGCTGGTACCCTGGAAACGCACTGCCACTTGGAACAGCCTCATCTCCGGCATCACCGCTGATGGCCTGGAAGCCTCGCGGCAGAAAGACAGCTTCACCTTCGGCAAGATCTCGGCTAGTAGCTCGGAGATTGTCTTTGAAGTGACCGACACAGTGCAAGCCTGGGCCAAGGGCGAGAAGAACTACGGTTGGGTGTTCCTCAACACCGGGCCCAACGGCTGGGATTTTTATTCATCGGAATATGAACAAGTGGCTGAGCGACCGCGACTGATCGTGACGTACTCGATCAGCCACCGATGAAAAAAATTCCTTGATGTGATTATTTCTATAATGGTTCAAAAGGAGCGCTAAATGAATAAGCCTCAAGCCGGCACCTGGCATGCAGATCCGGCACACTTTGCCCGACCCAATCGTCGTGAATTGATCTCCGTGGGCTTTTGCAGTGCGTTGGGCCTGAGCTTGGGACAATTCTTCCGCCTCGAAGCCCAGGCCGCCAGCACCGGCCGTAAGATCGAAGCCAAGGCTAAAGCGGTCATCCATATCTACCTGCAGGGCGGCTTCGCCCAAACCGATAGCTGGGATCCCAAGCCAGATGCCCCAGCCGAATATCGCGGCATCCTTACCCCAGTGAAAACCAAACTGCCCGGTGTGCTGTTCAGCAGCCATATGGAAACGCTGGCTCCGCTAGCCGACAAGCTCACGATTGTCCGCTCGATGTCGCATACCGAGGTCGATCACTCGCGTGGCGAACACAGCATGATGACCGGTTATCGGCCCAGTCCGGCCCTGGTGTATCCCAGCATGGGCAGCGTGGTCAGCCACGAGTTCGGCTCGCAAAAAGAGATGCCGCCCTACATTGCGGTACCCAACCTGGGTAGCCAGTACATGGGGCCGGGCTACCTGAGCAACGCGCATGGACCGTTCGCATTGGGGGCTGATCCGGGCCGACCGGGCTTCAGTGTTCGCGACCTGAGCTTGCCGCGCGGCGTGAGCGAAGACCGCTTCAACCGCCGCCGCGAGTGGAAGTCGCTGGTAGATGACCATTTCGCCCAGATCGAGAAAGATGACGCCCTGGACACCATGGACAGCTTCTATAAACGCGCTTACGGTCTGCTCAGCAGCAAAAGCGCTCGCGAAGCATTCAGCCTCAAGGGCGAAAACGAAAAATCGCTGGCTTTGTATGGCATCGAAACCAAAGGACCAGCCGCTTATCGCACCACTGGCGGGGCACGCTTCCTGATCGCTCGACGGCTGGTCGAGGCCGGCGCTCGTTTCGTCTCGGTGACCTTTGGCTCGTGGGACACGCACGCCTTTCATTACAATGGCATCGAACTCCAGATGCCACGCCTCAGCATCGCCCTGGCTGGCCTGCTACGCGATCTGGAGCAACGCGGCCTGCTGGATAGCACCCTGGTCATCGTCAACAGCGAGTTCGGACGTACTCCCAAGATCAACGCCGGCGGTGGTCGCGACCACTGGCCGCGTGTCTTCAGCCTGTTGCTGGCCGGCGGCGGCGTGAAGCGTGGCGCGGTTTATGGCGCTTCGGACGGCCTGGCTGCAGAGCCGGCCAAGGACGCCCTCTGCGTCGAGGATTATGCCCACACCCTGTATCATCTCATGGGTATTGATGCGTCGAAAGATCTCATGTCCCCGGGCAATCGACCTCAAGCCATTGTCACGGGCGGCAAACTGGTGAAAGGATTGCTTGCGTGATGTTCTCTTGCGCGTTTCTCTTTCTCCTGGCTGGTCAACCTGACCTCGGCCAACGCGGCACTCTGTTCACGCTGGCCGCTCCGGCCGGGGTGAAGCAGATTGTCTTTTACGGCTCGGGCATCACCTGCACCCGCATCGAGACGACCAAAGATGGTAGCCTGTTGCACCTCCAGGCCGACCCCACCTGTCGCCTGGGCGAACATCCCTACCGCCTGCGGACCACAGCAGGGTTTGGTCCGTTGGCAACGCTGCAGATCACGCCCTTTCCGGTGATCAAGGTCGGCGACGAAGCCGCCGACGCCGCCAAGCCCAAGAAGGTGCCGCTCAACGTCAGCGTGGCGGGCGTGCTGCCTGGTAGCGAGGACGAGGCCCATTTTGCCATCCAACGAAAGAAGGGGCAACGGCTCTCGGCCGAAGTCCAGGGCGTGCGTCTAGGGCGTGGTCCGATCGACCTGTGGCTGCGAGTTACCGACCCCGAGGGCAAGCTGCTCGCTGAGGTGGACGATACACCGCTGTTCCGGCAAGATCCGTTTGTGAGTCTGATCGCGCCGCGTGATGGGATCTACAGGATCAGCTTAGGGCAGTCTGGCTCCGGTCGCGATCAGGAACCCTATGTGCTGCATCTGGGCGATTTTGCCCGACCGGCAGCGATTTTTCCTTTAGGCGGACAGATGGGCCAACGCCTAGCGGTGCAGCATCGCAACCAAAAGGGCACCACCGAAGCGACCCAAGAGATCACGCTGCCTACTGCCCCAGGCACGATCGACTTCTTCGCCCACAGCGCCCCGAAGTCCCCCGCTGCCCCCACTGCCCAGCCTTTTCGCGTCTGCTCCTATCCGAGTATCGACGAAACCGCCGAGAGTGCCGACCCCAGCAAGGCACCGCGGGCCGAACGCTGGCCGGTGGCTTTCAACGGTATCATCGCACAACCGGGGGAACGCGACTACTTCCGCTTCGCGGCCAAGAAAGGCGACGTGGTCGATCTGCAGGTTTACGCCTGGCGGCTCGGCTCGCCGCTGGACAGCCTCTTGGAAGTGTTCCATTCTGATGGCCAATTACTGGGTCAGAACGATGACGACGCCACCCACGATAGCCGACTACGCTTAGCGATTGAGGCCGACGGTGATTATGTCGTGCGGATCAGCGACAAACGCAAGGCCGGTGGTCCGTTGTATGCCTACCGGGTGGAGATCGAGCGGCCGGTGCCCCAGATCACGGCCTTTCTGCCGACCGCAGCGCGCAAATCGCAGAACGGCAACGCCTTGGCTGTGCCACGGGGCAACCGGGTGCTAGCGTACCTGGGCGTGCAACGCCGCGACGAAGAAGGTCCAGTAACGCTGACAGCGGGGGTCTTGCCCAACGGAGTACGGCTCAGTCCCAGTCCGGTCCGCATTGCCGCCGAGGAATATTTGGTGCCAGTGGTCTGGGAAGCCGATGCCGACGCTCCGCTGTCAGGTGCCCTGGTATCGTTTACCGCAAGCTCGGAGCGGCTCCGAGGCGGCTTCCGACAAGTGGTCGACCTAGCCCGCGGCCCCGGTGACTCGACCTTACACAGCGTCGAGGTCGATCGCTTGCCGATCGCAGTCACGGAGAGTGTCCCCTATCGGGTGAACATTCTCCCTCCTGTCACAGGTCTAACAGCTAATGGAATGCTCGAAGTGAAGGTACGTGTCGAGCGTGACACCGATTTCACCGAACCTCTGGACGTATCGTTGCCTCTGCTGCCTCCTGGTGTTAATGGCCCAGCGAAACAAACTATTGCTGCGAATACCACCGAAGCCGTCTTCCCCCTGGTGGCCTCGGGTGAAGTGCAGCCCGGCATTTGGCCGCTGGTGGCTGAAGCCCGTGTCTCTCGCACGCTCACGCGGGGCGACCGCAGCTTGGGGGGCGCTCGACGCACCAGCCGTGGTGGCTCCCCTAGCACCACTGTCGCTTCCCCCGTCACTCCATTGCTACTGGTGGCCGCCCCCGTGAAGGGAAGCCTCACCCCGTCAGCAGGCGAACAAGGTAAGACCGTTCGTGTTGAATGCACCCTGGAAGGCACCTTGCCCGGCCCTATGCAGGCGATGCTCGACGGACTACCGCCGCGAGCCAAGGCCGCTTCGCTGACCGCGCACCCCGGTGATCGTCGTTTGGTCTTCCTAGTTACGCTCGATGCCACAACCCCGGCCGGCAAACAGGACAGGCTCAGCGTCGTCTTGAGTGGCTCCAAAGATGGCAACAAGCTCAGCTACCGCATTGGGCACGGCGGCGTTCTGCTAGTGGCCGAACCGGGCAAGCTGTCTGTAGGCACCAACGGCCAACCGCTCAGTCCGTTGGAAGCGTTGCGTGCCGCCGAGAAAAAAGCGACCGAGAAAGCCACGCCCCCCAACCCCTGATTCTTCTTGAGGTAGAAACACGCGATGCCAGCCGCTTTTTGGATGCTTCTTGTTTGTACCGCCCCCGCCCCGACGAAACTACATGTGTTTCCCTCGGCCGTCGATTTGTCTGATCTGCGTGATCGGCAGGCAATCATCGTCCAGGCTGAATATCCCGATGGTAGCCTCCGCGAAGTCTCGGCCGAGGCCACCTACTCGCTGGACGAGCCGATTGCCAAGATCGCCCAGGCCGAACTCGCCCCCCTGGCCGATGGCTCCACGACCCTACGGATCGCCTTTGCCGGACTCAAAGCTAGTGTGCCGGTCAAAGTCCACCGCAGCGGCGAGGCCGAACCGCTCCGCTTCCGCAACGATGTTATGGCCGTGTTCTCTCGGGTCGGCTGCAACTCCGGTAAGTGCCACGGGGCGGCTAGCGGCAAGGATGGTTTTCGTTTGTCGTTGTTCGGCTACGACCCTGAAGGCGATTATCGCCGCATCACGCGGGAGGCAGGCGGCCGACGGGTGAATCTGGCCTTCCCTGATGAGTCATTGCTGTTGAACAAGGCGCTAGGCAAGGTGCCTCACACTGGGGGAGCCCGCGTCCAAGAGGGAAGCGAGAATCATCAAATCTTGAAGCATTGGCTGGAAACCGGGGCCAAAAAAGACCCGCCCGAGCTGGCCAAGCCGCTCCGCATCGAGGTGTTTCCCAAGGAGGCAATTTTCGCCCGCAAAGGGGGCACCCAACGGGTAGTGGTACGAGCGCATTACAGCGATGGTACCGATCGTGATGTGACGCGTTTTAGCGTGTTCATCGGTAACAACGATGCCGCCGCTCGGGTCAGCGAGGACGGCCTGATCGAGGCGACCGGCCCCGGCGAAGCGTTTATCCTGGCCCGCTTCGACCAGTTCACCGAAGGGGTTTCCGTGCTTGTGCGGCCCGGCACTCCTTTCACTGCTCCCAAAGTCCCGGCCTACAACTATATCGACACCTTGGTTCAAAAGAAGCTCGACAAGTTACACATTATTCCCTCGGAAGTATGCAGTGATGAAGTCTTTGTCCGCCGTGTTTATATCGACCTGATCGGGCTAGTGCCCACCCCGGAAGAACGGGCCGCCTTCCTGGCCGACCGCCACCCCAAGAAGCGGGAAAAACTCGTGGATGCTTTGTTAGAAACCAAGGACTTCCGCGACATGTGGGTGATGAAGTGGGCCGAACTGCTGCAGATTCGCACCATCAACGGCATCTCGCCCAAAGCGCTGAAGCTGTACGATGGCTGGCTACGCGATCGCATCCGCAGCGGCGCAACTATCGACCAAGTGCTGGGCGAAGTACTGCCAGCCATCGGCGGTACCTTTGAGAATCCGGCCGCGAATTATTACCAGACCGAGACGGACCCGAACTTGTTGGCTGAGAACATCGCCCAGGTGTTTCTCGGTACCCGAATTCAGTGTGCCCAGTGCCACAACCACCCGTTTGACCGCTGGACCATGGACGACTACTACGGCTTTGCCGCCTTCTTCGCCCAGGTCGGATTTAAGAATGCGGCCGACCCGCGTGAGCTGACTGTGTACAACTCCGAGACCGGCGGGGTGAAACATCCGGTGGACGACCGCGACGTACCGCCCCAGTTTCTTGGAGGCGAGCGGCCGAAGCTCAAAAAAGGTGAGGACCGCCGGGCCGTGCTGGCGAAATGGCTTGTCTCGACCGAGAATGCTGCCTTTGCTCGCAACCTGGCAAACATCACCTGGGCGCAATTTTTCGGCAAAGGGATCGTCGACCCCGTGGACGACATGCGCGTCAGCAACCCGCCAAGCAACCCGGAGTTGCTCGACGAGTTGGGCCGTCGCTTGGCCGGCTATCGTTATGACATCAAGAAATTAGTACGCGACATCGTCCTGAGCCGTACATATCAGTTATCGACGACCAAGAACGCGAGCAACGCCCTGGACGAACGAAATTTCGCTCGGCAAACGGTACGGCGGATGCGGGCCGAGGTTTTGCTGGACAGCATCAACCGCATCACCGAGGTCGAGGAACGACATGCTGGAGTGCCGGCTGGCGGGCGAGCCATTGAAATACCCGATGGCGTGACACGCAATTATTTCTTGATGACCTTCGGACGCGCAAGCCGCCGCACGGCTTGCGCCTGCGAAGTAAAAACCAACCCCACGCTCTCGCAAGCCTTGCACCTGCTCAACGGCGAAACCACCAACGCCAAGATCATCGAGGGCCGTGTCGTCGAAAAACTGCTGAACAAAGGCCCAACACCGATCGGTGTGGCCGAACAACTGTATGTGCGGACCCTGGGCCGCAACCCAACCCCGAGCGAACGGGCCAAGATCGCCGCAAGGCTCGAGGCGAGCAGCGACAAGAAAGAGGCGTTGGAAGATCTCTTTTGGGCGTTGCTCAACACCAATGAATTTCTGTTCAACCGCTGAGGAGGTGTCGCGTCCATGTTCGCACTTCTCTTGATGCTCAGCCTCGGCGCAACCTCCTATGACAAAGAGGTACGCCCCGTGCTGGCCAAACACTGCGTCAGCTGCCACAACGGCGATCGCGGCCGTGGTGGCTTGGATCTTTCTAGCTTCGCTGGAATCCAGGCGGGTGGCAACTCCGGCAAGGTGGCCATCGCTGGCAAGCCCGAGGCCAGTCTGTTGTACACGCTGTCAGCCCATCTGGAAGACCCGATTATGCCGCCGGGCAAACCCAAGATTCCCGACAACGATCTGTTAGTACTCAAAACATGGATCACCGACGGCATGCCAGAACGCGCGGGAACCACTCCCGTGGTGGTCGATAAGCCGGCCGGTGGTCTGGTGCCTGCGACCCTGTTGCCCCGCGCTACGCCCATCACAGCGTTGGCCGCGTCGCCCCGTGCCGATCTGCTTGCCATCAGTGGATACAAGCAAGCGTTGATCTATGAGTCGGGAAAGCTCCGAGGCGCGTTAGCTTTTCCCGAGGGCGAAGTCCATGTGCTGCGGTTCTCGCGTGATGGCTCGTTGTTGCTGGTCGGGGGCGGCATCGGCGGGCAATCCGGCAAAGTCGTCGCCTTTGAAACTCGAACCTGGAAGCGTGCCTTCCAGGTTGGCGACGAGGCTGATACCGTGCTGGCGGCCGATCTTAGCCCGGACAACAAACGTGTCGCCCTAGGTGGTCCGGGTCGCGTGGTGAAAGTCTTGGATGTCGCTGATGGCAAACAAGTGCATGCGTTTCGCAAGGCGACCGATTTCGTCACCGCCGTTCGCTTCAGCCCCGATGGGCTGCTGCTCGCCGCCGGCGATCGCTTCAGCGGGCTGTGGGTCTGGGAGGCTCGCAGCGGCCGAGAGTTTGCCACCCTGCGTGGACACAGCAAAGGCATCCACGGTCTGGAGTGGAACACAGCCGCCGATACGTTGATCAGTTCCAGCGCTGATGGCACGGTGCGGTTATGGGACATGCACAGGCTCGAAGAATCGCTCCGATGGCAAGCTCACGATGGAAGTGTGCTAGCGCTTGCTATTCAGCCTTCAGGCAAGATCCTCACCGCAGGCAGTGATACACGCATCAAAATATGGAACAATAACGGTAGTCTAGTTGCATCTTATGGTCCCGCTGCCGACGAGATCTGGCACGTCGTGGCCTCCGCTGATGGCACCAAAATCTACAGCGGCGATTGGGCCGGTGAGGTGAGAGAGTGGCCCAGTAAGATTGCTCTGGCCTTGCCGATTGTCCGTACTCCGCCAAGCCTAGCCGTGGTGTTGCCACCAGAACCCAAGCTTCCACTCCCATCCGCCCCACCGGAAAACGACGAGCGAGCCCTCGCTGCCGAGGAATTACGCAAGGCCCAGGAAGAGTTGGCTGAAACACGCAAGGCCTTAGCTGCTGCCGAAGCAACTGCCGCTGCCTTGCGTAAATTGGTCGAAGCTCGCGAAGCAGCCGCTCAAAAGGCAGCCGAACGTCTGCGTAAGAGCGAGGCGGACCGATGATACTTACCAGCTCAAGCGTTAGCGCGATCTTAGCCATCTTCAAGATGAAGATGCGACTGGTGGCTTGGGGTCTGATGCTGGGTCTGAGCGTCGCGCTGGCAGCTGACTGGCCCGGCTGGCGTGGCCCGCGGGGGGATGGTTACACCGCCGAGGCTGCTCCTTTGCGCTGGGATGCCACGGACAACATTCGCTGGAAGGTGCCGGTCCCGGGGGTCGGCCATTCCTCGCCCATTGTCGTGGGCCAGCGAGTGTTGCTGACCAGCTACTTGGCCAAAGGTAACCAACGGTTGCTGGTGTGTTACGATCGTAGCAGCGGTAAAGAACTTTGGCGTGTAGTCGTTCTGAGTGCTCCGGCCGAAAAGTTGCACAAGAACAACACGCCGGCCAGTTCCACACCCGTGAGCGATGGCAAGCATGTCTGGACCACCTTTGCGGAGAAGGACCAGATTACCGTGAGTTGTCATACCCTGGAGGGTGAGGCTGTCTGGCAGAAAAAGTTTCCCGGCTGGGAATCACGGCACGGATTTTGTGGCTCGCCGACTTTGCATGACGGTTTGATCATCGTCAATGGCGATTCCGATGGCGATGCTTTCCTCGCTGGGCTGGATGCGGCCACTGGCGAACAACGCTGGCGGGTAGCGCGGCCGAACAAAATCCGCTCGTTCAGTGCGCCGCTACGCATCGAGGTGGACAGCCAACCGCGCTTGGTGCTGGCTGGCAGTCAATGCGTGGTAGCATTTGAGCCAGGCACCGGCAAGGAGTTATGGAAGGTAGACACCGCCACACAAAAATATGTTGCGACGGTGGCGCAGGCAGACAAGGTGATCCTGGTCAGCGGTACCAGTCCCGAAGCGACCTTAATGGGCCTGGATTTCCACGGCAAGACTCTCTGGAGCGACCCGCGCGGCGCGAGCTATGTGCCCTCGCCCCTGGGCCTCAACAAGCATTTTCTTGTCCTGGCCGACAACGGCCTAGTCAACCGGATCGAGGCGCGCACGGGCAAGCGAGAGTGGACCAAGCGGCTGGGACGTGCCCATAATGCCTCGCCGATCCAAGCAGCAAAGCATGTGTATTGTATCGACACCGATGGCATCACATGGGTTCTCAAGGCCGGCGATTCTTTTGAGCTAGTGGCGAAAAACCCGTTGGGTGAGGAATGCCATGCCACGCCAGCCGTCTCCGACGGGCAACTGTTTGTGCGAACCAGTAGGCACTTGTGGTGTATCGGCCCACGCCACGAAGCTACCCGCTGATGGCGTCCTTTTATGACGGAGGGGGTCAAGCAGCTACTTGAATGTGGTGACCCAAGGTACGTTGCCAAGCCACTTGCTGGGCCAACCCTTGCTCCAGAGAAACCTGGGGCTTCCAACCGGTCAACCGTTGCAGCCGACGGGTGTCGGCCCCAGTGACGCGTTGGTCACCCGGCCGGGCCGGTTCGAAAACTCGTCGAGCTTTGACACCGATGATTGATTCCAGGCGGGCGATGATGTCCAGCACACTGGCCGACTCCCCGCCGCCAACGTTGAAGATTTCGCCCACCGGAGCCTCGGCTGCGGCTAGTGTTGCCATGACGCAATCGCTAACGAACGTATTGCCGCGCACTTGTAACCCATCGCCCGTGATGCTCACGGGTTGATCATGTAACATAGCGTGGATAAACCGATGATAGGCCATGTCGGGCCGCTGACGCGGCCCATAGACGCTGAAATAGCGCACCACCACCAGGGGTAGATCCCCCTCATCGGCATAGGCACGGGCCAGATTCTCCGCGGCCAGTTTGGTCACGCCATATGGCGAGATCGGGTTCAGGGGCAGCGTCTCGTCCCCGCAAGCGAAGCGGCCATAGACGCTGGAGGTGGAGATCTGCACGAAGCGGCGCAGCGGAACACGGCGGCAAGCATCGAGCAGGCGTTGGGTTGCGGTTAGGTTACAGCTTTGGTACAGGTCAAATTCGGTCCAGGATCGTGACAGTCCCGGTACGGCGGCCAAGTGAAAGACCCACTCGGCCCCGGCAAGGAGTTTGTTCAGATCATGAAAGCGCAAATCGACTTCATGGAAGGTAAACCCAGGTTTGCCGCGTAGAGAACAAAGATGATTTTCTTTGAAGAATCGCGGATAATAAGGAATGAAGGCATCGATACCCGTGACGGTGTGCCCCTGAGCCAGGAGATGCTCACACAGATGCGATCCAATGAATCCCGCCGCTCCGGTCACTACACACTTCATGATCTTCGCCTCCTTGCGCTGACTGGAGCGAGTAGATACCACAGCGCCGCATCGTAAAGCAAGGCAGGCCGCTCTTTTCGACCAGACGCGAATCCGAAACGAACTGTTTCGCGGCAGGTACGAAACGCCCTCAGACGGGCGGTAGCTGCGAGCTTCGGTGTTGCCCGCGCAGTGCTTGCTGACGAGGGAGCCGCGATTGATTCTCCTAGCGACGCTGGCTATGGTTCGCGGCGTTGTCAGTAGTCCGCACGGAGGAAGCGATGCCCTGGCGTGTCTGGGTAGTTCGCGGAGTGGTGTTCAGCGTGCTCGGCTTGGTGGGTGCGGGTGCGGTGTTGTATGTGCTATACACTGACCCGGCTCGCGTCCGACTCATCGTCCAGGAGAAACTCGGTGTCAAGTTCGATCGCGTAGCGGTGCAGCTAGGTTCGGCGCGTTTTCGGTTACTGGGCGGGGTGCTAGTGAGCGAACTCCGCTTAGCCCGCTCCGATGGCCTGGATTCCAGCGACTTTCTCTATGTGCCCTCGGCGGTGTTGTTTCACGATAAAGAACACCTGCTCGATGGAAAATTTCAGGTTCGGCGGGTGGAACTGGATCGGCCACAACTGCGTTTGGTTCGGCTGCGAGACGGCCGGCTGAACCTATCGGGGTTAACGACCGCGAGTGACCCGGGCGACCGGCTGCCGACGATGATCATTCGCGGCGGCACCCTGGTGCTAGAGGACCAGCAGTTGGCACCGGGAGTCACGCTGTTGGAGATTAGCAAGGTGCAGTTGACCGCCTTGAATGATCCGCTGCCGGTTGTGCAGATCGAGGCGACGGGCCAAGTGGACGTTCTGGGTCCGATACGGATCAAGGCGACCTTCGACCGGCGTACTCAAGCGATCAATGCACAGATTGTTCTGGGACAGATTCCGATCGAGTCGGCCTTGATCCATCGCCTGGGGGTGATTGTACCTGAGGCGAGCAAGCATCTAGCCCGGCTTAAGGGCAAAGGACAGATCGAGGCCAGCGTTCAATACACACCTGGGAAAGTGAACTATGTAGCTCAGGCACGCATGCACGATGGCCAATGGATTCATCCGCTGCTCCATGTGCCGCTCGAAGCGATTTCCTGCCGGGCAACTCTCCGCGACGGGCATCTCCCCGAGGCGCATCTGCGCGGCCGCCTCGATGGAGCAGCAGTCGAAGTAAGCCTTCGCGACCTGACGCTGCCACAATCCCGCTACGACTTGGATCATCCGACTAATTTACTGTCGGAGTTAAACGCTCATGTCGATCATTTACCTGTGACCCATGCTGCATTGAAAGCGTTGCCTTCGAGCTTGAAATTTTTGGCCGACGAGTATAATCCCTCGGGACCGCTTTCGTTACAGTATCACTTTCAACGCCAGCCCAATGGGGTGCCACGACAGGTGTGGATCGCTCGCCCGCAGGGCATGAGCGGTTCGTATCACGAATTTCGCTACGAGGTGCGAGACATCCGAGGGGAGATTCGGGTCGATACCACCCATCTACCCCGTAACGATATTTCCGTAGATCTTACCGGCACTGCGGGAACCAGCCCGGTGGAGGTCAAAGGTCACTTTCACGGCTCGCCGCAAACTCCTGAGATGGAGCTAACTGTTCGCGGCCAAGACCTGTTGCTGGATCACCACCTCATCGGAGCGATGCCGACGGTTGTTCAGGGGATTATCGGGCAATTTTTGCCTAGCGATAGTCGGCAATGGGGTTTAGAGCGTTGCCCAATGGGCCAGGCTGATTTCGAAGCCCACTTTGTGCGGCACAGCTACTCACGGGAGATCGAGAAAACGATACGCGTTCACTTCAAGAAAACACGCGTGCGTTACGATCAATTCCCTTATCCACTTGAGGATGTCTCCGGTACGCTTTTGCTTTATCCCGATCATTGGGAAGCTCGGGGCTTTCATGGCCGTTATGATGGCGGCGAAATCGGCGTGGAAGGGCGCAGTTATCGCTTGCCGGATCGGGCGGTGGCCGGGGCCGATGGCACGCGACGAGAGGAAGTACGGGTCACCGTCACGGGCAAGAATATCCAGTTGGGCAAAACCTTTGAGGAAGCCTTGGTGCCCGACGCCGCCAGCGTCAAGGGCGGAGCCCCGGAGCGTAAGGCGATGCAAGCGGCTTGGCGACGCCTGCAACTTTCTGGTCGGCTCAATTTCCGCGCGATCATCCGCAATCACCCGGATCACACCCCGGATGTCGATTTCTGGATTGAACTATTGCGTTGTCGCATGAAGCCGCAATTCTTCGCTTATGCGATGGAGGATGTCTCCGGCTCGGTGCGCTATCATCAGGGCAATATCATCCTCGACCAGTTTACCGCTCGCCATGGGCTTTCTCCGCTGCGTCTAGAATGGGGCCTGATCCAACCACGCGGCGATGGCCAAGTGTCGGCTTGGTTGGATCAGATCCGCGCTAGCAAATTGGTGATCGACGACGACCTGCTGCGGGCCTTGCCTGAGGGACTGGCTCAGGCTTGCCGCACCCTGAAGATCGGCCCAACAATTGACTTGAACCAACTCGACCTACGTCTGGTCTCCACCGAACCGGGAGCCGCCCCGAAAATCTGGTGGGACGCTGGCGTCCATCTCGACCAAGCCCACCTCCGCACCGGCATCGACCTCAGCCAGGTCAGCGGCCGCTTTCACACTAAGGGCCACTTCGATGGCCGGGCCTTACACGGCTTTCAGGGTCAATTAGCCCTGAGCGAGGCACGGGCGTTCGGCCAGCCCCTACGCGATATCACGGCCCGTATTGATATTCCTGTGCAGGCACCCCACAAGGTGCAGATTGCCGACCTCAAGGGCAAACTGTTTGGCGGCACTCTGGGCGGCGAGGCTCATCTGGTGCTGGGGCCACGCCCACAGTACAAAGTGCTGCTGGATAGCGTCGGTGTCGATCTGGGTGAGGTTGGCAAACAGCACTTCGGGAGTTCCAGCAGCCTGGCGGGCAAAGTACGAGCAGTGGTGCTGCTGCACGGCGAAGGAGACGAGTTGCAAAATCTACGGGGTAGCGGCCGGGTCGATATCGCTCACGGCAAGATGGGGCAGTTGCCCGTGCTGCTGGATCTGCTCAAGGCGTTTGGGCTGCGCAAGCCCGACGGCACGGCGTTTGAGCAGGCCCACGCCGCCTTCACCCTGGCTGGACCGCGTGTTCATGTCTCGGTGCTGGAGCTATATGGTAGCGCCATCAGCCTACGAGGCGAGGGTGGCTTGGATATCGACGGCAACAACATCGAATTAGACTTTGCAGCGACACTAGGCCGCATGGATGAATGGATGCCAGGATTAGGTGGATTGCCACGTGTCCTGAGTTCGCAACTGTTAAAGCTGAAGATGCGCGGAGGAGTAGGGCCTGGGCAAAAAGTTCGCTTCGACAAGGAACTGGTTCCGGGCATTTGGGAACCGCTACGCCGCGCGGGGCAGTCGGTCACAGGAGGTGCAGCATGGTAGGTAGTCTCATCTTCCGCATGATCCTGTGGGATCTCTTCAAAGTCTTCTTACTCTCTCTAATCACTATCACCGGCATTCTGTTGCTCGCAGGCATCATCGCTGAGGCCACGCAACAGGGGCTAGGTCCCAAGCAGATTCTCGGAGCGATTCCGCTGCTGATCCCCTCGACGCTGCCCTA
Source organism: Gemmataceae bacterium (assembly GCA_046719305.1). Classification (GTDB taxonomy): domain Bacteria; phylum Planctomycetota; class Planctomycetia; order Gemmatales; family Gemmataceae; genus RGDT01. The sequence continues at coordinate 21,972 of JBDNDE010000023.1, forward strand.
CACGATTCCCGCCACTACTTTGTTTGCCTCGTGTATCGTCTATGGTCGCTTGGCGGCCAATCACGAGATTTTGGCGATTAAGGCGGCGGGGTGTAATCTGGTGCATATTGTGACACCGGGTCTGATTCTGGGCGGAGTGATGAGCGGGCTGACGCTAGGTCTGTATTACCGGACGATTCCCGAGACGCATCACAAACTGCGGGCCATGATCTTCGACGATCTGGAAGAGTTGCTTTATGGGGTCCTGAAGAAGAACGGCGCAGTCAATCACCCCCAGACCCCGTACGCCATGTATGTCCGCTCGGTCCAGGGCCGCAAACTGCTCAACCCGGTCTTCAAACGCAAAACCCCCAAGGGCTACGTCGATATGGTAGCCCGTGCCCGCGAGGCCGAACTGCGTGTCGATCGCGCCAACCGCCTCATGCTGCTGGACATGCGGTTCGGTGTGGCCACCAGCGACGACGGCTCGCAAGGGGTGTTCGACCGCAAGACGTTCGACTTTCCGATTCCACCGGGGCTGGATCGGTATGAAAATCGCCGCCCGCGTGACATGACTTGGGAAGAGATGGTCGAACGCCGACGTGAGTTGATCGAAGAAGTAGAACACACCAACGAGGAACTGGGCCGCGCTTCACAAGAGATGGAACAGCCCGGCGCTAGACCCGATCTGCCTCAGCATGTGGCCAACCTCCGCGAGAAGATTCGCCAAGCCAACATTCTTCGCCAACACATTTACGTTGAAATGCTCATGCGTCCAGCCCTAAGCATCGGTTGCCTTTGCTTCATCTTGGCAGCGGCCCCCATCGCCATCTGGTTCAGTCGGGGCGATTATCTGGGGTCGTTCATCACCTGTTTTTTGCCGGTGGTCTGCGTGTATTATCCGTTGGTGTTGGCAGGGACCAACCTAGCCAAAGAGGCGCGATTCAATGAGATTGTGCTGGTGTATGGCCCCAACGCCCTGATCGCCTTGGCAGGGCTAGCCCTAATGCGTTGGCTGATCCGCTACTAAACGAAGAGGTCAGCCATCCCTCGCTAGCTCATGAGCGTTGGCTGATCCGCTACTAGGAGGTCAGCCAATTCCTTTATTTACTACAATTCCTTTATTTACTACGAGGTCAGCCAACTCGTTTGACCCACCTGCACCTGGGGTTTTCTTTGGTCTTCTCACACCGACGGTCCGAACGCCAGCGTGTTCCTCCATCTGGCCGCTGGCTGTTCGGTACAACAGGACCATCAACCCAGGTGTCCCATCGCTTCCTGCTCCAGGAGTCTGCGGACCACCTCCTTGAAGCGTTTGAAGATCACCCCCACGGTGTTGCCTGGAATGTTGTGTTTGACGGCCACCAGTTTTTGCGGCAGCCGTTCGAGGCGGTCACGGATCACGGCTTGATGTTTGGCATTTCGGACGCTGGCCAACGCCTTGTCTATCAACAAGTCGGTCCGGTCCCAGCGAATCAGCTGGCGTCTATCGACCGGATCGATGGTATCGGTCGGTTCGTCCGAGGCGGAACAGACCAACATCAAGCGACAGCGTTGGTGGCGTTGTTCGGAACGAACGGCGTCCATCAGTGTGTGAATCGCCAGCCGCCAAATCCAGGCTTGGGGCCGGGAGAAAGAAGGATTGTATCGCTCTCCTTTGCGAT
>JBDNDE010000230.1:0-7734 GCA_046719305.1 Gemmataceae bacterium
GGTTTGTTGTAATACGGGCCAACCATCAAGGCCCCATCTGCGCCGGCCGATTTAGCGAATTTGGTCAACCGGATCGCTTCGCGTGTGCTGTTGGAGCCGGTGCCGGCCATCACTTTGATGCGGCCCCGGGCCTGCTCGATGACGGTGGCGATGATGCGTTCGTGTTCATCGTGGTCGACTGTGGGCGATTCGCCAGTGGTGCCGCAAGGGGCCAGGCAATCGGTGCCCTGCTCAACGTGCCAATCGACCAGGCTACGCAGAGCGTTGTAATCTACCTCGCCCTGCTTGAACGGTGTGATTAAGGCCACCGTGACCCCAGCAAACTGCTCGCCCTTGGTCGGACTACTCATCATTCTCTCCCCTGGATTCTTCCCTGGACGGTCGAAGCGGTTGAAGAAGGTTTTTTATCAGGCCGCGCCATCGACGAACAGTTCCGCTAACATCTCTGCATGAGACTTCTTCCTCCGAGCGTGCGACTAGTCTACTTCGATGCTGTGGGCACCTTGCTTCGACCCGATCCCTCGGTGGCGGCTACTTATCAACGCATTGGTCAGCGCTACGGCTGTAACCGCCCTGTGGAGGACCTACGCCGTGCCTTTTCGCACGCCTTCTTGGCCGAGGAAAGTTGGGATGCGGTCAACGGCTATCGCACCGACGAACAACGCGAACGCCAACGCTGGCGGGCCATCGTCTCGGCCGTACTACCCGAAGCAACCGACCCCGACGCCTGTTTTGCCGAGTTGTGGGACCACTTTGCCCGGCCGGAACACTGGCAACTCGAACCAGGAACCCTGCAAGTGTTGGCCCATCTGGCCGGTTTGGGGCTGCAACTGGGCTTGGCCTCGAATTTCGACGAACGGTTGATCGGCTTGGTGCAGGCGATGCCCGAACTGCGTGACTACCTCGACATCGTGCTGGTCAGTTCACAGGTTGGCTGGCGGAAGCCGGCCCGGGAGTTTTATGCGTCCTTGTGTGGTGATTTTTCTCCGCACGAGGTGTTGATGGTGGGTGACGACCGCGTCAATGATTACGAAGGTGCTCGGGCGGCGGGGTTACACGCCGTTTTGCTCGACGAGACCACCACGCTTTCGCATCTGTTACGCTTCTGATCTTTTGCTTTGCTTGCAACCTCGCCCCCTAGGAGCCGATCATGCTTACCTTGTGTCTGCTGACCACTCTGGCCACACTCGCTAATTATCCGGTTGAGGAAGAAACCATCGCCCGACTCGTACGTCGACTCGATCCTGAGCAAAAGGACGAAATCCGCCTGGAAGCAATCCGCGAACTTGCCGGCCTGGGCAGCGACGCCAAAGCAGCCCTGAGCGCCATCGTACGGGCCTTGCGTAAGGACAAACTGCCGCGCGTCCGAGAATATGCTGCCTTCACCCTTAAACAGATGGGCAGCGAGGCCAAGCCGGCAGTCAAGGCACTCATCGACGCGGTCAAAAATGACACCAATAACGATGTCCGCTGTGTAGCGGCCAACGCTCTAGGCCGACTGGGTGCCGAAGCCAAAGAGGCGGTGCCGGTGCTGGTGTCGGTGCTACGTCAACGGGACCTGGGGCCACATGCTGCCCAGGCGCTGGGGGCGATCGGTCCAGAGGCCAAGGCCGCCGTCGATGCCTTGGGCGCAGCCCTGGAGGATCGCGAACTGCGCTCGCCGGCCGCTATCGCCCTGGGCAAGATCGGCGAGGCGGCCCTGCCAGTTTTTGCTAAGGCACTACAGAGCACCGACGAAGACATCCGCATCGAGTGCGTTCTGGCTCTGGCAAGCGTCGGCAAAGCCGCCGTCCCGACCTTGGCTAGCGCATTAAGCGACAAAAGCGACGAGGTGCGCTCTAATGCCCTAGCGGTGCTTAGCCGGATCAATTCCAACACCGAAGCGATGCTCCCAGCCGTGATCGCTGTCTTAGAAAAGGACAAACCAGCCCTGCGAGTGGCCGCAGCTCGACTGCTAGGACAACGCGGCTTGGAGGCCAAAGCGGCCCTGCCAGCGTTGAAGAAAGCCAGCAACGACCAAGATGAGGACGTGTCGGCCGCAGCCAAAGAAGCCCTAACGTCGATCGAAAAAGCCAGCAAAGAGCGCTGAGACGCCGAGCTGTCATCAACTGCTGGCGCTGCGGTAACTCTGCAGAGCTCGACGAAAGACCCAGCGGCTAAACAGCAACAGAATCACGGCAGCAGCGACAGCCAGGGCGGCAAAGCCGGGTTGCAGGCCACGCACCATGGTAGCAGCTGGGACGTTAATGATGAGCAGCACTGGGACAATATAAGAAAAAAACATGCCAATAGGGGAGACATAATAGCCCACGAATAATTCACGGGGGTAACGCATGAGCGTAGTGAATAGCCACCACATCTCGACGAGACTTTGATTGCGAACCATCCATACCGAACACGAACATAACACAAGCAAAAAACTGTAGGCCATCGCGACACCACAGGTGAACAAGAGCAGAAAGGCGAGGGTCTGCCCCAGCGTCACGGGCCAGTCCATCATCGCCAGGGCAAAGAGCATCACCCCGATCCCTTGCAGGATGTTGGGAAAGGTGGACCAATCCATTTGCTTGGTGGTAATGAGAAATTGCTCGTCGATCGGTTTGAGCAAATATTGATCCAACTCCCCACTACGCACCAATTCGGCAAGTTTGGTGCAATTTTCGAGAAAAAATGTCTCAACCACCCCGCTCAGGGCATAGTGACAGCCCACGAAAAACAGATACGACCAGCGATCCCAACCGGCAACGCTGCCGCCGCCCATGTTACGAAACAGCACGTCGTAAAAAACCAGCAAAATCGCCAGCCACAAAGCTTCAACCAACATCTTCATGAGAAAATTGACACGAAAGGCCATCTCGGTCGCCAGACCGATACGGGCAAACGCGCCAAACAATCGTAGATACCGCCCCATGACCCGTTCAGCCTCCGTAGGCGCTGTAACGCCGCAACCCTGCCGCATACAGCCAACGGCTGCCGAGAATCAGAACGATTAGCCAGGCCGACGCCAGCAGCAATTCGTTTACCAATTCCGGGCCGCTGATCTTCCCGAGAAACACCATCGCCGGAAAATAGGCCACATATTTGAATGGCAACCACTGGAGCACCGTGTGGATCAGGGGATAATCATTGGCTAGCAGATCCAACGGAAACATCTGCCCCGAGATGAAATAATTCAGCGTCGTGAGAATCCAAATGGCCGAGGTGACCTCCAGAAGCCAAAAGCCCATCAGACCGATCATGGCCTCGAAGAAAAAGCCGATGAGAAAGCCAAGGAGCAAAGTCAGCAGGTAAACCGGGAGCATGGCCCACCCCGCCCAGGTGACAAAATTTTCCCTCGCCAGGAAAAACAACAAGGCATAGGGCAACGCGGAGGTGGCGATGTACGCGGTCTTGTGCGCGATGCGATAGGCGAGCAAGTAGCCGATCATATCCAGCGGTTGAACCAGATATTTTTTGAGGCTGCCATCGCGAATATCGCGAGCGATGCCGCTGGCTAGGCCCGGCATGCTGCTGAACATTCGGCTAATGTGAATCAACAGCAGATACGAAATCATCTCTTCACGGGTGAAGCCGGCAATGGTGTGACCATCCCGCTTGCCGGCATAAACTGCCGACCACAAGAGAATAGTTGTGAGCACCGGCAAGAAGCGTAAGAAGGTACCCAGCAGGAAATCACCGCGGTAGGCGAGCCGCTCCACGAGCGAGGCCCGACAAATATTGATGTATTTGCGAACAGCATCCCAGCTGCTCACCGGTGCCGATACAGCCGAACTCACGGCGGCGCACTCCCTCTGCCATGACAAAAACATAACGACCCACTTATCCTAAGCGACAAGTCGTTCTCGCGGTAGAGAAAAGCTCTTGCCCTAGGCGTTGTGGCTAGCTTGGCCCTTCCGAACTCACCCCACGGTGGCCGGCTCGCGGTTTTCCTCGAAGACTCGGCTGATCACCTGTTCTAGGGGTGGGTCTTGGACACTCACATCTATCACCGTGAAGCGCTCAAGTATGTGCGCCAGCGTGCCGGCCACTTGGCTGCGTTCGACTTTCATTTCGGCCACTGGGCCTGCAGGGGTGTATTCGCCGAAATCGGCCAATTCGGGTGGTACAGTTTGCCCGGCAAATTGCAGTCGAACCAGCTTGTGTGAACCGAACCGTTCGATAATCGCCGAGAGCGGGCCATCGTGAACCAGTCGCCCATGAGTGATCACCAGCACACGATCACACAGCGCTTCGACATCGCGCATGTAATGGCTGGTCAACAGCATGGTCACACCGTGCGTCGCGTTATACTCGCGCAAGCAGCGTTGGATGGCCACTTGTGCGATGACATCCAGGCCGATGGTCGGTTCATCGAGCAGCAGCAAGCGGGGTCGATGCAAAAGCGAAGCGATTAATTCCATTTTCATGCGTTCGCCTAGCGATAGCTCTCGCACCGGCTGCTTGGTTAGTTCGTGAACACCGAACAGTTCGGTCAGTTCGCCCAAGGTGCGCTCGAAGGCCCTTTTCTCTAGCGAGTAGACTTCGCGATGTAATTGGAAGCTGTCGGCCGCGGGCAGATCCCACCACAGCTGATTTTTTTGGCCCATGACCAGCGAAAACTGGCGACGAAAGGCATCGGGCCGTTCCCAAGGGGTGAAGCCCAACACCTGAGCCGTGCCCGCGGTGGGATAGATCAGCCCCGAGAGCATTTTCAGCGTCGTCGTCTTGCCTGCCCCGTTGGGACCGAGAAACGCTACCATCTCTCCCGGTTCGACAGCGAACGACACGTTGCGGACAGCCTGAACTTCTTTGAATTGCCGCGAAAATAGCCCCCGGATTGCCCCAATCAGGCCGGGCTTCTTCTGATACACCCGGTAGGTTTTCGTCAGTCCGCGTACGTCGATGATCGGCATGCCTACAACTCCTGTGTCCCTAAAGATGCTAGGCGCGATTGGGTCGAAAGATAACCCCGTTTGTCATCTGGCCCAACAGGGCGTCGTGTGTACAATCAAAGGTTCTCTTTTCGAGCCATCGTTTTCGGGAGAAAGTCGCCATGCATCAGAAAGTCGCCATGCATCAGAAAGTCGCCATGCATCGCACGCTTGCTTTGCTGTGCGTCGTTTCGAGCATTATGCTCTGCGTTGTCGGCATTATCCTGCTGGTGATCAGCCTCGGCCCCACACTCAGCGAACCGTACCTAATCTGGGGTGGAGTGGCTTCGTTGGCTGTCGGCGTGGTTCTCATCATCTTGACTCTGGTTATGACGCACAAAGCGGGACCCGGTCACACGCTTTTGAACGCAGGCGGTGAGGTGAACGGCTATGTGATCAATGCCGTCCAGCCGCGCAAATGGCAGAACCGCGGCTACGAACTGTTTTTGTCGCCTCGGGCCAAAAACACGCCGCCGGTGCTGAGCATCAAAGTCCCGGCCCGCGTGCCGCTGCCGATCCAGTTCACGGGTACTACCTGGTTTGATACGTTGTGTAAAAACATCGGCCTGGCCAAGGAATATCAGACCGGCGACAAAGCGTTTGACGAAGCTATCTACATTCGCTGTGCATCGGACGGCTACGCCAAAAAGGTGCTTGCCGACCCAGCCCGGCGACGGGCGATTACGACACTTCGTGACATGGGCTTCCAGGTGGTGCAGGCAACCGCTGGCTATGTCGAGGCCCGCTGGATGGGTTTTGAGCCGAGCAGTTCGAGCGATCCGGACCTACCCGATCGGGCCGCGGAGCAACTATTTCTGCTCGCCGCGGGCATTCCAGCCCAGGACCCCGAGTTTACCGCTTCACAGGTCGATACCCGCTTGATCGCCCTGGTGCTGCTTGGACTGCTGCTGCTGGGTTATGCCGTCTTGTTTCCTTGTGTGTTCGTCTGGCCGACGGTACGATTGATGCCGTTGCTGCTAGCGGCCGCTGCCCTGACGCTGGGGCTGTTTCTGACCCTAGGCTGGATCGCAGCTTGGCTGCTACGCGGCACCTCCGTTTCGCATGATCGCTGGGCCATACTCATGCTCACTGCCATTTTCCTGCTGCCGCTGGGCAGTGTCGGCAGCCTCAGCGGCTACAACGGCTACGCCGACCAACAACCGCCGGTAATCCAGACGGCGACGATTGTGCAGACGCACTTCAGCACCAACAAACGTGGCAATCCCTCGAGATATTATGCCAGGATTCGCGATTGGGCCGGCTCGGGGGAACTCGACTTTCAAATTACGCCTGAGGAATATGGCCGGGTGTTGTTAAAGCAAACACGTCTGCAAGTAACGGTGGGCGTTGGGGCGTTGGGGATGGAATGGGTCCAGAAGCGCACAGTGTTACCCGATCGACCACGCCTTCCATGAGAACCAAGAACTGCTAGCCGATCGGAACGGTCCAAATGGGAAGCCTGCGTTTGCTCCGTTGACTGCCGGCAAACCCGTACAAACCTTTGCCGTCTCAGGTCGTCTAACCGGCCTAGTCCTGGCGACACGCCGCAAGGGTGGAGCGACTACCTGCACGTGATCAAGCCAAAGCCTGGCTCTAAGCTGCTGGCGGAGCGGAGCCGAACTCTTTAAAGTCCGGTAAACTGCCACGATTCGCTAACCTCTCCAGGGCGAACACTGGCCAAAGCTAGCCGAGCTAAGCGAAGGATTCGAACTCCCTTCAAATCTCCCGCGAATTCCGCACTCTTCGACCACCTCGCCGCCCAAAGCGATGCATGTGCGTACTAATACTCACCGACCCCAAACTGCTACAGGTTGTACGATCCTGGCCCGACTGGCCGGACCCGATCAAGCTGGCCATCCTCGCCCTGGTGCGGTCGCGTCTCGCGTGAGGTCGCATGGTTCCTTCCCGGCGATGGTCCGGGCGGCGATGGTCCGAGCGTGATGGCCGGGGAACACGACGCCCAACAAAAAACAATATAGGGGAGAGCCGTCTTCTTTCTCCTTCTTGTCCTTCTGAAGGCCAGACGGCTCCTCGCCTTTTTTGGACTCACCTGAGTGCGAGGAAAGGCAAAGGAAAGCCCAGAAGCAGCCGTTCCTGAGTTGCTGGATCTCGTACCCTGCAACTAGAATCAGACTGGCCGCACTTTGCTAGCCAGGGGGCGACCCGCAAAGAGCGGGTCGCCGTCCCGTTGGGCCGGAGCGGGGTACGGCTGCCTCTGAGATGGGCGGCATCCTGGGAGTTGACTGATGTCAGTTTGCGTTACTTATCCGGCCTCTGCCCTACACCAGCTGACACCCTTACACCACAAAAAAGGGAGAGCGGCAGGAAGACCAGGACAGCCGGGACAAGCGGAACAAGAAACGCAAAGACAAGGGAAGCGAGCGCAAGGCCAGGACGGCCCGGCAGGATACTGGCCGGACAGGGGAGGCGGAAAACGACAAGAGGCGGGGGGTTAGACCGGGACAAAAACGGCGACGCCCTCTCCAACCGAAGGCGGTCGGAGGGGGCATCGAATAAACAGACGACAAACAGCGGTTCTCGGGGCATCCGGTCGGCGAGCCTGAAACCCTGCAAAGCTGCGTACGTCAAGCGGAGAGGGAGGGGGTCTCCAACACCCTCCCCTTAACCGCTTGCGAGAACGCGGCTTTCGGCAACAACATGAAGCAAGTATTGGACTTGTGATCTGCCACCTTCATCCGTTCCTCGCCAAGGATTCTCATGAATAACCACCGGGGTTGGCCCACTGAGCCAATCCTGGCTGCGGCTTCGGCACCTCCCTCTCTATCGGGGGTGCAGAAGTATGAAGAACAAGCATAAGCCCCTG
>JBDNDE010000231.1:0-7696 GCA_046719305.1 Gemmataceae bacterium
TGGCTACCGAAATCACTCGCTTCCAGCTGCGGCGCGGTCTACGTTCGGTGCGCGTTCTGGATGTGGCCTGTGGCGGCGGCGATGTTGTTCACGCCCTGGCTCAGTTGCGGCCCGATTGGTACGTTGCCGGTTGCGACCTCAGCCCCACGGCTGTGGCCTACGCTAGCCGGCGTGGTGGAACCTTTTTCGTCCATGATGCCCTCGCTGCACCGATTCCCAGCGGCTACGAAGCGCTGACATGTTGCTTGTTTGTGCATCATCTCGATATCGAACAAACGCTAACTCTTATGCGGCGTTTGCGCGCGAGTGATGCTCGCATGGTACTGATCAGTGACTTGGAACGCTGCCGCGCCGGGCTGTGGTCGGCATACCTGATCACGCGGTTGATCACCCGCTCGCCTGTGGTCCATTACGATGGCCCGGTGTCGGTGCGGGCCGCCTACACCCTGCCGGAAATCGCCCGTCTAGCCCGTCAAGCTGGCCTGCACGGCGCACGTCTCCGCCGCGTCTGGCCGTTTCGCTGGCTTCTAACCTGGGAGCGATCTTGATGGCCGCTACCGCGTTCCCTGCGACTCCCTGGGATGTCGCCGTCGTCGGCGCGGGACTGGCCGGCTCACTTACGGCGCTTCTGCTGGCCGAGCATGGCCGGCGTGTCGTGCTGCTGGATCGGGCGACTTTTCCACGGGTCAAAGTGTGCGGCTGTTGCCTGAATGGTAGCGCCCTGGCCGCCCTGCATGCTGTCGGGCTGGGTGATCTGCCGACACGTCTTGGGGCGGTACCCCTGCATGGGCTGCGTCTAGCTGCCGGCCGTCGGCAGGCGACAATTCCGCTGCCCTCCGTTCCCTTCGTCGGCGTGAGCCTGTCGCGCTGGGCTTTGGATACCGCTCTGATTGCCGAAGCGCAGAGCCGTGGCGTGACTTTTCTGCCCGGTATGCCTGTGCGGCTGGATTCCGAAGAAAATGGTCCGACCCGGCTGCTGTGGCGTGGCGATGAGCCGATTCGCGCTCGGCTAGTGATCGCGGCTGATGGCCTAGGTGGCACCTTGGCTGGAGCCGCCCCACCCCAACAAGGCAGCCGCATCGGGGCAGGCGTAGTTCTGCCGGAGCATCCGTTTTACACGCCGGGGCAGATTTACATGACCACCGGAGCTGTCGGCTATCTTGGCCTGGTTCGTCTGGAAGATGGACGCCTCGATCTGGCCTGTGCCCTGGATCGCGAGGCCTGTCGTCGCGCCGGAGGGCCGGCTCCGCTGGCCGAGATGCTGCTACGTCAAGCGGGTTGGCCGATACCCCAAGGACTGCACGAGGCCGCCTGGCGTGGCACCCCGCCTCTGACTCGCACGGCACGACGCATCAGTGGCTATCGTTTGTTTGTCGTTGGCGATGCAGCGGGATATGTCGAACCTTTCACAGGGGAAGGGATGGCCTGGGCGTTGCGCTCGGCCGTCGCCCTGGCTCCGCTAGCTGCGCAGCCCTGGCAAGCTGAGGCAGCCCAGCGTTGGCGAGCGATACATCATCGTGTCGTCGTATCGCGGCAAGGTCCGTGTCGCTGGCTGGCCTCGGTGTTACGACGCCCCTGGCTGATGGCACCTCTTGTTGCTATGTTAAATCTTTGGCCTGACCTGGCGCGACCGTTCACCCAGGCCCTCAATCGTCCGGCCCATGCTGTACCGATGGATTGCTCATGAGCCTCGCGCTTCCTCGCTTCGGTCTGGCCGTGCCCAGCACACGGATTGACCAGGACCAAGCCCTGACCATCGCTCGCTCGTTGGCCCGGCCCAGCGACGAACAAGATACCTGGTTGCCGGGCATGTATCAGGGCACCCGCATCGCGTCGCGTCATCTCGCCTTGCCCGACACGCTCATTCGCGATATCTTGCACGGCACCCGACATTCCGGCTCGGTCTATTTGCCTACATCCGACCCGACTGATCGCGGCCCAACCACGGGGCAACGTCTGGAACATTACCGTAAGTTAGCTCCGCCTCTGGCCTGCGAAGCCTCGCACCGGGCACTTCAAGCGGCCGAGTGCTTGCCCGAGGCGATTACCCATTTGGTCACTGTTAGTTGTACGGGTTTCCTGGCTCCGGGGCTAGATCGCGATCTGATTGTCACACTGGGGTTGCCGTCCACTGTCGAGCGTACCCATATCGGCTATATGGGTTGCCATGGAGCGCTCAACGGTCTGCGGGTGGCCCGCGCTTTGGCCGAGGCCGACTCTTCGGCTCGTGTGCTGTTGTGTGCCACCGAATTATGCAGCCTACATTATCATTACTCGTGGAATCCGCAGAAGATGGTGGCCAACGCCCTATTTGCCGATGGGGCCGCCGCGGTAGTGGCTTCCGCTTCGACGGCTAGCGGCAAGGCGTGCTGGCATCTGCGAGCTAATGGCGCGTGTCTGATCCCCGACTCGGCCGATGCCATGACCTGGACCATCGGCGATCACGGTTTCGAGATGACGCTGGCTCGCAATGTGCCCAGTCTGATCGGGCAACATCTGCGGCCGTTTCTGCACAATTGGCTACAGCGGCACGGACTAACCATCGAGCAGGTGGCCGCGTGGGCCATCCATCCCGGTGGTCCGAAGATTCTCACGGCAGTGCAACAGACCCTGAAACTAAGCGAAGCACAGATGCAGGCCAGCTATGCTGTGCTAGGCCGTTATGGCAATATGTCGTCGCCGACGTTGCTATTCATTCTCGACGAGTTGGCCTGCAGCGAAGCCGTGGGGCCATGCGTAGCCTTAGGTTTCGGTCCGGGTTTGGCCGTCGAGGTGGCCTTGTTCGATCGCGGTGGCTGAGGCGGGGTAGACCGGAGGAGTTCGCTGAAGCGGCTGCCCGTTTTTTGACTTCGGCGGAAGGATCCGAATACAATGATACCAGGTCGAATTGATGGCCATCGAGCGAGAGGCTCTGCATGCGTGTGTTAACGGCGATTCCGGTTTATAACGAAGAACGATCTTTGTTGCGCGTGCTGGATCAAGTGCGGCCCTATGCGTCGCATCTGTTACTCATCAACGATGGGTCGACCGACCGAACAGGCGAACTGCTCGAGAGCCAAACAAACCTACATATTATTACTCATCCGACTAATCGTGGCTATGGAGCCGCTCTGATGTCGGCGTTCAGCTACACCCTGGCTCACGAATACGACGTGCTGGTGACGATGGATTGTGACGGCCAGCATGAGCCGGCTCTCATCCCTGCATTGATCGAGGCGATACCTGAGGCGGATATTGTCTCGGGGAGCCGCTATCTGCGTGAATTTCACGAAGACACGCCGGCGCCGGCCGATCGTCGCCGCATCAATTTCACCATCACCCGCGAACTCAACGAGCGGTACGGCCTGAAGCTCACCGATGCGTTTTGCGGGTTCAAAGCCTATCGACGCACCGCGTTGTCGCGGCTGTGTATCACGGAAACCTCCTGGGGCATGCCGTTGCAGTTGTGGGTGCAGGCGGCTCATGCCAGTTTGCGGATCAAAGAACTGGCCGTGCCACGTATCTATCTTGATCCCAATCGGGCCTTCGGTGGGGTGATGGACGACGCTGAGCAGCGCCTCGCCTATTATCGACAGGTGATTGCCAACACCGAAGCACAGATACAAGCACGTCGCGAACCACCGCATCTAGCCCAGGCATGTCACCTAGCATGCATGGCAAATTGTTGATGCGTCTGCGAGCGCCCAATGCCGATAGGGCAACTCTGCTGGTACCGCCTTATGCAGAGTGGTCTGCTGCACTGCTTGCCAATGCTGATCGTCTTGCTTCTCTGACCGCTCGCCGCGAGCAAGCCCGCCGCGAAGTCTGGCAGTGCGTGCGAACGTATCACCACCGCCTAGGCGAGCCGCTGCCCCCTCTCGAACCCCCCCGCATCTGGATTGTCAGCGGCCACCAGCCGGAGTTGTTTCATGCCGGCGTGTGGCTCAAAAACTTCGTACTAGCCGGCTTTGCCAGTAGGCACCACAGCATCGGTTTGAACTTGGTCGTCGATAACGACACGATCAAAACGACCACTGTGCGACTGCCCGAAGGCGAACCTTTGGCGTTTGATCACTTCCACGGTGAACAGCCCTGGGAGGAACGCACGATCCATGACGAGGCGCTTTTTGCCTCGTTTCCCCGACGGCTCCGCGCTGTTATGGCTCGGTGGAATCTCGAACCGTTGGCCGAGACGTTCTGGTCGCTTCTGCCTACTACCGGCATGCTGGGGGAACGCTTCGCTGTAGCGCGGCGGAGCCTGGAACGCCTCTGGGGCTGCTACAATGCGGAGTTGCCTTTGAGTTGGTTGTGTGAAACACAAAGTTTTCAGACATTTGTTCATGAACTGATCTCCGATGCCCCTCGTTTCGCCGCGGTTTACAACGCGGTCGTGCAGGCTTACCGCGCGGCCCACCACATCAAAAGCCGTAATCACCCCGTGCCGGACCTGACTCAGCAGGGGCCATGGACCGAGTTGCCGCTGTGGACTTGGAACGCCGGCGACCAGCACCGCCAACGTGTCTTCGTGAATGCACGCGGCCAGTATCGCATTCGTGGTGAGAAGATCCGCAGCCGTGCCTTGTTGACCACGCTCTTTGCGCGGTTGTATCTAGCCGACTGGTTCATTCATGGGTTAGGGGGGGGCTTGTATGATCAACTCACAGATGCGATTGTGCGTCGCTACCTGGGCATCGAGCCGCCGGGCTATGCTATCGTAACCGGCTCCCGCTGGTTGCCCTTGCCGCGCACTGGCGTCAGCTGGGACGACTGGCGGCAACAATGGCGACGCCTACGCGATTTGACCTACCAGCCGGAGCGTTTCTTGGATGAACAATCGGCCCAGCAGTTGGCTCCTCTGATCGCCGAACGGCAAGCGGTGTTGCGGCAGTCGCCGTCGCGGCAACAATTTGCCCGGCAACGTGCCCTGCTGGAACGGATTGCCGCTCCGCTGGCGTCTCAGCGCGAAGCGGTGCGACAAGAGTTAGCGATGCTGGAGCAGACCTTGCAGAAGGAGTCGCGATTCCAGCGACGTGATTATTCGTTGGTCCTGTTTCCCGAAGACAGCTTGCGGCCCTGGTTGACTGCATGGCTGCGAGGAAACGGCGAAAGGTAATCAGCGGCCGAGATTGTCCAGGTCGCGTTGGAGGCGGGTGAGGCGATCGCGGACATCGCAGAGATTATTCTGGCAGCGTTGCTGATCGCGTAGCAACTCATCCAAAGCTGTCTTGGTCGTAGCCAAGGCCGCGCCAGCGATTAATTCCTCGGCCAACCGCGAGGCCCGTTCGTAGGCGGCTTGGGCGAGTACCACTGCCCCACGAGCAGCGAAGATCTAGGTATCAAATCTTGTTGCTGCTTGTCGTAAAAGCGTATGTTGCTCCATGACACTATTGATCTCGCTTTCCCGTTTCCCACGTTGTTCCTCACGGACGCAATCGATCGGTACGGGTAGCGGTGGTTGCAAGGTTGTTCCGCCGGGAGCGGTCGTCGGCTTGTAGCTGGTGGTAATCGTTGCCGCTTTGCCGCCGTTGGCCAGGACCTCGCGGTAGCGATCGCCTTAGCGAGCTTCGAGCGCCTTGCTCACGCGGTTGCCGCGTAACCTCCATTCGGCCTTCAAGGTATCGAGATCGGCCTGGGTGGCTTGGCCTGCGGTGATTTGGTTGGCCAGCTGCAAGTAGCGTTCGGCGAGGCCCAGGGTGTACGTCACCGCGCCTTCATCCACGCCACGCACCGGCAGACCATCGAATCGAACGGCAATCGTGCGGAGAACGCTGCCGCGTTCGGCCAGCGTCGGTTTTGCGGTGAGCTTGCGACTGGTTTTGGATTCTAGCATCCGACAGGCATGAACAAAGCGAGCCATGCGGGCGAGCTTTGGGAATCGGCCGCAGCAGCCAAGTGAGCAACAAGAGACAGGGCCAACAGAGCTAACGGTACACTACGAGTCCACCGAAGTTGACCCACGCCCAGAGTGCCGGCTCGACCTGCCTTGCGAAGTCGATGTCCTTGTGGCAGGTGACGGTCAGTTTGAACTTGGCCTTGTGAATGCACGATGCCGGATCGACCTCGATCTGTCTGCGTCCGTTGGCCAACTGTCCCTGAAAAGGGAACAACGCGTAAGGCAGGGCCGTGTTGTTGAACGGTGCGTTCCAAATCGGCATCGAGCGATAGCGGGTGTTGTCCTTGTAGTCCCGCTCAAATTTTGCACATGCTGTTGGAAGATCAAACTTCAACACTTCGACCTGAACTTGCACGCGGCTTGCCTGCGTGGTGTCGCCCCAGACGTCCGACTGGGCGGCCCGCAATTCCTGCCGGGTCGCGTACTGGGCACCCACCGTCGCCCGCCACCAGAACTGCAACTGGCCCCGGATCGCAGTTGGTCGAATCGGAAAGCTCGGATCGTTGACCCGCGTTTCCACTCCGCCGCCGAACATCGGCGATGACGCTGTCGTATTTCGGCCGTACCGCGGGCGGCGGTTGCCTCTGGCCTCTGGCCAGACACCCAGGCCAGAAATCTCGCCCCGAGAGACGTACCAAGCCCTGCCCGGTGCCTTTGTGACGGCGCAGTTGGGGCAGCGAGGAACGAGGCACGCCTGAGTTCCTTCCGACCGGAAGAGGATAGTACTACCCCTATGCTATTTCGAGAAGGCAGCGCCAGGTTCCTCCACCTGGGTAACGCAACTGCGTTCAGCCAAGGATTTACGATCGCTGTTCCTTGTGTACACCCGACAGGACTCGAACCTGTAACCTACGGTTCCGAAGACCGTTGCTCTATCCAATTGAGCTACGGGTGCCTGTTGAGAGTATACCAAAACAGGCTCGCAAAGACAACCCACACAAAGGGTGGGTAGAAGCGGACCATTCCAAGGGTGGTTTCTCACTAGTATCCAACCGGAGGTGGTCATGAAGACGACACCTCCGGCGGGTCAGTAGTTACTGATTTTCTCTGTTCGCTCAGAACAGACGGAACGGCAACCAATCAAACAGCCACCATCGGTAGCCTGGTGCACCAGGCGGGGGCGGTGGAGGAGGTGGCACAGGCGATCCCGGTAGTGGAATTTGGGGGGGACCCGAGTAGTTGGGCGGTGTCGGACCTTGGTCCGGAGGCAATTGGGGTGGCGGAGGGGGCGGCGTGGGGGCCGGGAACGAACCTGGCGGTGCCAAGGGATCCGGCCGCCGAGCACCAATCGGATCCGACAAATCCATCCCAAACAACCGGAATGCCGTGGCCCCGGTTGAATAGAACTCGAACGTGTAGATACCAGCCGGCAGGAACAAGGTTGGAGCCGTAGCAATCTGGCCGGCAGCAACGCTGAACGTGGTCACCACATTGCCGGAAGCCGTGCGGATCGTCAGTGTTACGTCCTGGGCGTAAGCCTGCATACTGAACTGGAAGTACATCGGCATTTCCAGGGTCAGTCGGGCATCCTGGTAGCCGGCTGTCGGAATGGTGCCATTCAGGAAGTTGACAATCTCGGCCGGTTGCTCGCTGAACTGGGAGAGCAACAGATAAGAGGTTGCATTTGACAGATCTGTCGACACCAGTTGGATCGTGTAAGCCGTGCCCATGACGGCGTTGGGAACCCGCAGCGTCAGTTGACCCGAGTTGGTGACCAGAACCTCTGGCTGGATTGGTTGCTGGAAGAAGGAGTCCATGATGACGACTCCAGGCATCGAACCACCCGAGGGCAGAACCACGGACAGCGTTAGTACCCCGTCTTCA
>JBDNDE010000232.1:0-7647 GCA_046719305.1 Gemmataceae bacterium
AGGGGGTCGCACCGGCGGAAAGATCGGCGGGGGCCAGACGCCGCCTCCCACTGCACCACCTTGCAAGCGCCGAATCGCTTCGCGTGCGGCCTGTCGCACTTGGGGCGATTCATCGCTCTTGGCCGCTAGGGCCAACGACTCCAGCACCCGCGCATCCCCGGAGATACCCAGGCGTCGGGCGGCATCGGCGCGTTGTCGCCAGTCCACCGAGGTTAGCAGCGTATCGACCAGCACACGCAGCGATAGCGGCAAGCGGCGATCGACCTGAGCGGATAGTTCCGCGCCGCCCACAGCAAAGGCCAGTAACAGCATCACGAGACGAAGCATCGCTAGCACCTTCCTATTCTTCATTTCCGTCATCGTAGCGATCCCGAACCTCATCGTAGCGATTCCAAAGTAACCGGGCTAAGTGGACCTGCTGGGCTGAGGGAACGACCCAACACAAAGTGCGCTGCAACGGTTGTCTCAACAGATGTCGGCCCGATACCATAAAGCAGAGAGATCCCGAATGGGAGCCGCGACCGAGGGGGTGGCGTTTTCCCATCTGAAAGCCGTTTGCTGCGAAGGGGCCGCCGTGACCGGAGTCGAGCAACAAAAGACCGCACCAGGCAACTACTTCGTCGCTAACTATCCGCCGTTTTCCTTCTGGAAGCCTGAGTATCTGCCTGTGGCTCAGGAGGTACTAGGCAAACCTGGAGCCAAGGAAACGCCCCTCGGTTTATATCTGCATATTCCATTTTGTCGAAAGCGTTGCAAGTTTTGCTACTTCCGTGTCTACACGGATAAAAATGCCAGTGATATCGAAACATACTGCAATGCCCTGGTCCAAGAAGTGTCGCTGTACGCCGCTACGCCCTTCGCCCGTGATCGGGGCCTACGCTATGTCTACTTCGGGGGTGGTACCCCCAGCTACCTGAGTGCCTCCCAACTGCGTAGCCTGATGAGTCGGCTGAAGAAGGCGTTGCCCTGGGACGGAGCCGAGGAGGTCACCTTCGAGTGCGAGCCGGGCACCCTGCAAAAACACAAGCTAGAAGCCCTCCGCGAACTGGGAGTGACCCGCCTCAGCCTCGGCATCGAAAATTTCGACCCCAAGATCCTGGAATACAACGGCCGTGCCCATCTCGAAGAAGAAGTCTACCGCGCCTACGGCTGGGCACGCGAAGTCGGCTTCGAGCAAATCAATATCGACCTCATCGCCGGCATGGTAGGTGAGACCTGGGACAACTGGCGTAGTTGTGTCGCCAAGACGCTGCAACTGGCCCCCGAAAGCGTGACGATCTACCAGATGGAGCTTCCTTACAACACCGTCTTCACCCGCGAGTTGCCGCTTGCCTCGGACGACCCCTGGGCCACCGTGGCCGACTGGCCCACTAAACGCGCCTGGGTGGAATATGCGTATGAGACGATGCTGGCCGCGGGTTATCATATCTCCAGTAGTTACACACTGGTAAAATCGCCGCAAGCCAAGTTTG
Source organism: Gemmataceae bacterium (assembly GCA_046719305.1). Taxonomy (GTDB): domain Bacteria; phylum Planctomycetota; class Planctomycetia; order Gemmatales; family Gemmataceae; genus RGDT01. The sequence continues at coordinate 1,473 of JBDNDE010000232.1, forward strand.
TTTATCGTGATGCTCTGTGGCGCGGCGCGGACATGTTCGGCACCGGGGTGGCTAGCTTTGGCCATCTCGGCGGGGTCCATGTGCAGAATTTGGACCGCTGGGAGAATTATCTGTCGGCGTTGGAGCGGGGCGAGTTGCCGCTGGGACGAGCCTTGCCGGTGACGCCCGAGCAGCGGTTGATTCGCGAGACGATCCTGCAACTCAAGACGGGACGACTCGAGGTAGGCTATTTCGCCAACAAGTACGGTGTGAACATTCTCGAGCGGTTCCGCCCCATCTGGGAGGACTATCGCGCGGCGGGAGAATTGACCTTCGACGAGCAACAAATTACGCTCACTCGGCAGGGCTTGTTGCATGTCGATACGCTGTTGCCGGCCTTTTTTGAGCCACAACACCGCGGAGCGCGATACACCTGAGCGGGGTTCACAGGATGAACTTGCTAAGGTCTTCCCGAGCCAGGATGGCGTCAAGCCGGGTCCGCACGGCAGCAGCGTCGATGCGGACGAACTTGTCGGGCAGTTCGGGAGCCTCGAAGCTGACTTCCTCGACGACCCGTTCCAATACGGTGTGCAATCGCCGCGCCCCGATATTTTGCGTGGTACGGTTGACTTCATAAGCAATCTCGGCCAGAGCCTCCAGGCCATCAGGCGTGAACTCGAGAGTTACGCCCTCAGTGGCCAGCAGTTCGCTGTATTGCTTGGTGAGGGCGTGTCGTGGCTCGGTGAGAATGCGTAAGAAATCTTCACGCGTCAAGTCTGTCAATTCAACACGAATCGGGAACCGACCTTGTAGCTCAGGCATCAGATCGGCCGGCTTGGCCACATGAAACGCACCGGCAGCGATGAACAGGATGTGATCGGTCTTCACGGGGCCATGTTTGGTATTGACCGTGGTGCCTTCGACGATGGGCAACAAATCGCGTTGCACCCCCTGGCGGGAAATATCCGGGCCTGAGCTAGCTGCTGGGCCACACACCTTGTCGATTTCGTCCAGAAAGACGATGCCGTGATTTTCCACCAGGTCGATAGCTTTTTCGGTGACGGCGGTTTTGTCGATGAGTGCTTCGGTTTCTTGTTCGAGGAGGATTTTACGGGCCTCGCGGATGGGTATATTTCGGTTTTGTTGATTTCGTGGCATGATTTTTTCAAACATGCTCTGGAAATCAACATCCATATGTTCCATGCCCAAGTTGCTGAAAATCTGCACGGGTATCGCTCGCTGCTCAACACTCAACTCGACCACGCGGTCTTCTAGTTCACCGGCTTGCAGCTTGGCTCGCATCTTGTCGCGGCTACGTTGATTGCGTTGGTTTTCTGCTTCGTCTTCTTCATCCCAACTACTGCTGCCCGGTAGCAGCAAGTCTAGCAGCCGCTCGGTGACCCGTTCTTTGGCTGCCGCCTCGACCGTGCGGCGTTGCTCTTGCTTGGTCATGCCGATGGCGATTTCGGTCAGGTCGCGGATCATGCTCTCGACATCTCGGCCGACGTAGCCTACCTCGGTGTATTTGGTGGCCTCGACTTTGATAAACGGCGCACCGACTAACTGCGCCAGGCGGCGGGCGATTTCGGTTTTGCCGACGCCTGTGGGGCCGATCAGAATGATATTTTTCGGCGTGACATCCTTGCGCATCTCCGGAGGAAGTTGTTGCCGACGCCAGCGGTTACGGATGGCCACGGCGACGGCTTTTTTGGCGGCCTGCTGACCGACGATGTAGCGATCCAGTTCGGCAACAATCTGCTTTGGAGTCCAATCAGCCACGCGATTCTCCCAGTTCTTCAATGTGGATATTTCGATTGGTGTAGATGCACAGGTCCCCGGCGATTTCTAGGGCGGCTCGTACAATCTGCCCGGCACTGAGCGTTGAATGCTGGGCCAGGGCACGAGCCGCTGCCAGAGCATACGAGCCGCCCGAGCCAATGGCCGCAATGCCATCCGTGGGTTGGATGACATCGCCGGTGCCCGAGACGAGCAACAGGTGTTCGCGGTCGGCCACTAACAGCATGGCTTCTAGTCGGCGTAGGGCGCGGTCGGTGCGCCAGTCGCGGGCCAGTTCTGTGGCTGCCCGGGGCACGTTGCCTTGGAAATCGCGTAGCTTGGCCTCAAAGCGCTCCAGCAGGGCAAAGGCATCCGCTGCCGCGCCGGCAAAGCCAGTCAGCACCTTGCCCTCGAACAGGCGACGAACCTTGTTGGCGTCGGCCTTCATGACCACCGGGCCGAGGGTGACCTGGCCATCGCCGCCCAAGGCAACGCTGCCGCGATGGCGGACGGCCAAAATGGTAGTGGCATGAAAACGTAGCACGGCACGGTTCCTCTTCGCTTGACGCAAGCACGGTTGATACTTATCATATGGACAACGACCCAGGGCGTGTCTCGCTGCGGGGCTACGGATCGGACAACTGCGGCACAACCAGACAGGCACAAGCAACGGCCCTTGTTTCTGAGTGGTTGTCGCCGAGATTGAGTTGGCAGCATCCCTTCAGATATTTTTGCAGATATTCTTGGAGAATGTGCCATGAGCGGCGAACGCCCGGCGGACGACAACATTCGACGGGATCCTCCGCTCCCGCCTGATCGCCGCGCAGAAAACCGACCCTACAAGGACGAGGACGAAGACGCGTATTATCGTCGCATACGCCGATCTATTCGCGACGAACCGCAAGAGGTGGTGGCCGCCACCGATTTCATCGTGCCGGTGAACGTCAACCCCTGGGCATTAGCGGCCAGCTACTTGGGGCTGATTGGCTTTTGTCTGCCATTGCTGGGCATTCCATTTGCGCTTCTAGCGATCGTTTTCGCCATCCTGGCGTTGCGGTCGCGGCCGAGCAGCGGAAGCACAACTTACAGTAAGGTTACAGGTAATATTCGTGCCTGGATCGGTCTTGTCCTGGGCATTTTTGGCTTGATTCTCTGGCCGATGGTCTTTCTGGTCTTTCTGATCGCAGAGTTGTCTCGACGGTGAGAAACAAAGGCAGGAACGAACCCGACCCGTGCGGCGTGGATCGGCCACCGCGTTGGCGCGGAAGCATCGACTGGAGACTCACACGCCGATGGGGGGAGGGTCGCTTGACTGTGCGCGGCGTGCCCAACGCAGCTTGGCCGAACGCGAACGGGGGTTCTCGGTGCGTTCGGCCAAGGAAGCCCGGATCGGCTCCTCGCTGATCGCTTCGTAAATTCCCTCCCGTAAGCCGTCGCGAAAAGCGGCCTTGACCAAACGATCTTCACCCGAGTGGAAGCTGATGATCGCCGCCCGACCGCCGGGCTTCAGCACACACGGCAACATGCGCAAGAGTTGCTGCAAATTAGCGATTTCGCGGTTGACAAGGATCCGCAGTGCCTGAAAAGTCTTGGCGGCGGGATGTGTCTGCCACTTTCCCCGGGTCGGAGTCAGCCGCCACTTCTTGATGCCGCTCTCGCGTTCGATCAGGGCAGTCAGGTCGCCAGTGCGTTGCAACTGTCCCGCACGGGCCGCCGCCACAATCTGCGGAGCCAGATAAGCTGCCCGCTGCTCATCGGCCAGTTCTCGCAAGGCGGTCTCCAGTTCGTCAGCCTCGATGGTCGCCAAGAGTTCCGCCGCTGTGCGACCGCGTGTCGGATCCATGCGCATATCGAGCGGACCATCGCGGCGATAGCTGAAACCCCGCTCAGGGTCATCGACCTGCATGCTCGACATGCCCAAATCGGCCAGCACGCCATCGACCAACTGGCCGGCTAACGCCTGAGCAATGCCTGCGAAGTTCAGATGATGGGCCACGAAGGGATAGCCGATGTCGGCCAAGCGTTGGGTGGTGCGAGCCAGATGAGCTGGGTCGAGATCGAAGACGACCAGCTTGCCCGCAGGACCGACAGCGCGGAGCAGAGCCGAGGCATGCCCGCCATAGCCAGCGGTGCAATCGACGTGGGTTTCGCCTGAACGGGGAGCCAGGGCAGCCAGCGTGGCATCGAGCAACACCGGCAGATGGGTGCCTGGTGCGGTGCTGCGGCGGGGTCGGTGGGGGCGGCGGCGTTTCATGTGCGTGACATCTCTTCCCTTGGCGGGCCATCTTCCTTACATTGCTGCAAATTGGCTCGTTTGGCCAGCGGAGTCGACATGCACACCGAAACCTTCACAGCCGGACCCTCGCGCGTCGCTCCGGGTGCGATGCACGCTTTGATCCTACTGCTTCTTATCAACCTGTTTAATTTCATTGATCGCCAAGTTCTGGCTGCCGTGGAACCCTACGTCCGGGCCGACTTCTTCCCCGATGTTCTTAACCCCGAAACCGGTCAAATGGAAGAACCCGCAGGGGCCAAGGCCGCTATGGGCTGGCTGGCCTTCGCCTTTTTGGCGACGTATATGCTGCTGGCTCCGGTCTTCGGAGCGCTAGCAACACGCATGTCGCGCTGGTGGCTCATCGCCGGGGGGATTGTGGTCTGGAGCCTAGCTTCGGGTGCTTCCGGGGCGTCGGAATGGCTCAGCCAATCGCTGGGCGGCCGCACCTTAAGCCTGTTTGCCATGACGCTGCCGTGGGCTTATGTCATCATGTTGCTGACGCGCGCTCTGGTGGGGGTCGGCGAGGCGGTCTACGGTCCGGTGGCCCCGGACATCATCTCTGACCTGTACCCAGTGGAAAAACGTGGTCAGGTGCTCGCCTGGTTTTACGCGGCCATTCCCTTCGGCGGGGCACTAGGCTACGCCCTAGGTGAAATCATGACCCGAGCCACGGGCCACTGGAGTTATGCCTTTTACGCCGTGGTGCCGCCGGGCATCCTCTTGGGCATCTGGTGCCTGTTCCTAAAGGAGCCGCCCCGCCCCAGGCTCAACGGTGAGTTACTCCGGCCGCGTTGGTCGGATGTTGTCGAACTGTTTCGGATACCCTCCTACGCGTTGAATGTCGCTGGCATGACCTTCATGTGCTTTACCATCGGTGGCTTGGCCTTCTGGGCGCCTGCTTACTTGCAATATCGTCAAGTGGCCGATGTCTTCGGCGTGCTGCCGCCGGCAACCTTCTTCGGCATCCTGACGGCGTTTCTGGGGCTGGTGGCCACCTTGGTGGGCGGCTGGGCCGGAGATGCCCTACGGAGCCGCTATTCGGGTTCGTATTTCCTCGTCAGCGGAGCAGTGATGTGTCTGGGCGCGCCGCTACTGGTGGCCATGATCTATCTGCCGTTTCCGCTGGCTTGGGTGCCGATGGCCGGGGCCATCTTCTGCCTGTTTTTCAACACCGGACCGACCAACACGATCACGGCTAATGTGATCCAGCCAGCCTTGCGGGCACGCGGGTTCGCTATTGCCATTTTGGTAATGCATCTGTTGGGTGATGCCATCTCGCCGACACTTTTGGGCGAAATCACCGGCAAGGACAATCGCTTCGATCTGGCGTTTCTGTTCGTGGCGGCGATGGTTCTGCTGGGTGGGCTGGTGTGGCTGTGGGGCACGCTCTACCTGGAGGCCGACACCCGCCGAGCCAGCGCCGAGCCTGAAGGGGCACTCATCAGTGCGCGAACCGAGTGATCCCGTGAAGGTTTCATGAACGAAGCGGAAAAAAGATGGCTACGTTGCTTGCTATTGTGATGTCCGTTAATATGCTAGGAATGCATCTCCAAATTCACGACGATCCTTGACCAACGCGAGGGCTATCATGGCCGAAGTGAGCGTCAAAGAATTTGCCAGCAAGAAGATCGCTGCGGGCATCTGTGGGATTCTGATCGGCTTCTTGGGGATTCACAAGTTCATACTCGGGCTGACAACGCCCGGCGTGATCATGTTGGTGACCTCCCTGACTTGCTGGTGCTGTGGCACCGCTGTCATGGAGCTAATCGGCCTGGTCGAGGGAATTCTGTACCTGAGCATGAGCGACGAGGAATTCTAACAGGTCTACGCGATCGAGAAACGCGGCTGGTTCTGAGCAAGTCCCTCGACAGCGGAAGGAGGACGAAACCAATCTCCCCACCTGGGCTAGTTGACCCGGGTTCTTAGGCGATTGACCGAGACAGCCGCCGAGCGAGACTGGCTTCGAGAAAGCCGCGAAACAGCGGATGGCAAGCGGTTGGTTTGCTCCGAAACTCTGGGTGCCCCTGCACCGCCAAGAACCACGGATGGCCGGGCAACTCGATCACCTCCACAAGTTTGCCCTGGGGACTCAAACCGCTGAAGCGCATCCCCGCAGCCTCAAACTGCTGCCGGTAAACATTATTG
>JBDNDE010000233.1:0-7602 GCA_046719305.1 Gemmataceae bacterium
CAGATGTAGGGATGCCTCGGGATGGGCTTCGAGTTGGGCTTGTAAATCGTTCACGTTCATCGCTTCAATTCCTCAGATCGAATAGTAGTGTTCTAAGGAGTTTGTCATGGCTCGGCCAATGCGTCCGGAGTGGAGTTACGGATTGACGGCCCTGGGTCTGGTAGTCGGCCTGACGATCTTACTCTGGGCTGCCCTGCGTTGGCCACTGACGTGGTATCATGGGATGGCATGTTGGTTGCTAGTCGTGAATGGGGTCACGCTGGCTTATTATCGCTTCGACAAAGGCCGGGCCGGCGGGACCGCAGGCCGAGTACCGGAGATCGTGCTACATGGCCTGATGGCAGCGGGCGGCACGGGGGGGGCCTACCTGGGGATGTATCTTTTTCGGCACAAGACGATCAAGGGCCAATTCCAGATCGTCTTCTGGTTTCTGGTGGTTATGCAACTCGGCTTGGTGGCAGCGCTGGGATGGCGCTTGCTCAACGCGGCCCATTGAGCGTTGGCCGCACCGCTTGTTGACTAGCTCAATTCGCTGATCGGTTTGCCGAAGGGCAGCACACTAACCGGGCGACCCGAGCCGGTCAGATAGTGTGCTTGGGTGTCGATGCCCAGGTGGGCGTACAAGGTCGCCAAGACATCCTGCGGGGTCTTGGGGTTGGATTTCGGCAACGCCCCGTGGGCGTCCGATTCACCCACGACCCGACCACCCTTGACCGGTCCACCGGCTAGGGCGGCACTGAAGACGTTGGGGTAGTGGTCACGGCCGGCCTGGGCATTGACGCGTGGGGTGCGACCGAATTCTCCCCAGGCGATGACCAAGGTGCTTTCCAACAGGCCGCGGGCGTCGAGATCCTCGATCAAGGCTGAGTAGGCCCGGTCGAAGCGCGGCAAGAAGCCGAGCTTGAGCGACTCGAAGCCCTTGACGTGGGTGTCCCACCAACGCAGATCGACGGTCACCAGACGCACGCCGGCCTCGACCAAGCGCCGGGCTAGCAAAATCCGCTGACTCCAAGCCGGCGCACCACAGCGGTCCGACGCCTTGGGATCGAACGCCGGCATGAATCCATAGCGCTCACGCAGTTTGGCCGGCTCACGGTCCAGGTCAAAGGCATCGCGGGCGGCAGGCGAGGTCAGGATACTCCAGGCCTTTTGCCCGAAGCGGTCCATGGCCTCGAGTTGCCCGCTGTTGTCCACCTCACGGCGGAGCGTGTCGAAGCTCTGCAATAGCGTTCGCCGGTCGCTGAGGCGTTCCACGGACAGCCCACGCGGCAGATCAAAATTCGGCAGGCGGAATGGCCCCGGGTTGGCTGGATCGGCCATGGTCTCAAACGGCTTATGGGCCGCCCCCAAATAGGCCGAGCCAGTGCCGGGCACCATTCGAGGAATCATCACATAAGCTGGCAAGGTAGGCGACAAATGCCCCAACTGTTTCGATACAATCGAGCCACAACTCGGATAGATGTTTTCATCTGGGTTGGGTCCGGCATTGTAGCCGGTAAAGCAAATCTGGTCGCCGGCGGAGTGGCCGGAGTCGTGATGGTGCAGGCTACGCACGATGGACCATTTCTCCATGATTTGGGCGCACAGAGGCATCAAATCGGAGAGAATCACGCCGGGCACCTTGGTAGCAATAGTGCCGAACTCACCGCGAATTTCAGCCGGGGCGTCGGGTTTTGGATCCCACATATCATGATGGCTTGGTCCGCCTCGCATCCACAGGATGATCACCGAGGGCAGCCGACCCCCCTTGCTGTTGGTGCCGGCCTGGGCCTCGTGTCGCAACAGAGCAGACAAACTCAAGCCGGCGGTACCCAGCAGCCCCGCGCGGAGAAAGGCGCGTCGATCAGGGGTGAAGGTCCGTTGTAGATCGGGGCAGCCCGGTTTCATGAGAGGGTTCTCCAGCAACGTGAGTTTGGGAGAGAAGGTAGGATGAGATGTACTATACTCGGCTATCGGCACCTGGAGCAAGCGGTGCCAAGAATTTTTGATCGCCACAACAGCAGTTGTCATTGCAGCGATGTGGACCAGCAGCGGCTAGGTCCGGGGAGCGGCTAGCACCAGGGCGGCTGTTTCGATCCGCAAGAGACGCGGCCCCAGGCCGAGCGGCAACCAACCAGCCGCCTGAGCTGCGTGTATCTCAGCCTCGGTGAAGCCGCCCTCGGGGCCGACGGCGAAAGCATAGCTGCCCGTGAGGGGGTGTGTCGGTCCGCCAGGATGTGCGATGTAGCGGGCCACTGGTAACGACGATTCGTTCAGCATCTGTTCCCAGCGAAGCGGTCCGCGCACGTTCATCAGCACATTCCGTCCACACTGTTTGCTGGCTTCGATGACGTAACGCTGGAGCTTTTCGAGTTTTGCTTCGCCCGGATGTACGACGGTTCGAGCCGTTTGCAGCAAAATCAGTTCGGCGACGCCCAACTCGGTGAGCTTCTCCACAAGAAATTGCGCTCGGTCGCCCTTGGGCAACGCGACACACGCCACTCTCCGGTGGGCCTCCTCGCGCGAGACGGGCAGACCTGCGGCCACATCGAGCGTGACATCCCGGCGGCTGATCTCGACTACGGTTGCGGGGTGTTCCTGGCCATCGCCGCGAAACAAGGTAACTGTCTGGCCGACCCGAACCCGGCTGACATGTAGATGATGGGCCTCCGGGCCACGCAGGGTCAGCAGACCGGGGGATAACTCACAAGTGACGTGGAAACGATCGGCCATGCCTGGTATCTCGCAACGAAGGAAGACGTTAGGGGCAGCGAACAGGGCGGCCCATTAAGTCAAGATAGGACAGCGGATCCACAAAGAAGGCCCAGTGGCAGGGGGAAAGGCAGATGTCCACAACCACCGGTCGCACTTCAGGCTCGGGAGTGCCTACCCGGCAACAACTCGATGAACTGGACGCGCTGCTTAAAAAAATGCTGGAATTGCCGGTACAGCCGGTGGAGGAAAGCCCCTTGCCGCCGCCACCGGTAATCCCGATTCGGCCCAGTTTGCGACCCGTGCCCGCAACGGAACCGATTCGAAGCGAGCCGCCGGGTTATACCGTGGTCGAAACCGCTTCACCCGAGATAAACACGCCGCGCGAAACCAGTTTGCCCGCCGACCCGGTACAGGAACAGGCTGCCGCCCGCTTGCGCGAACAAGCCGAATGGCAACAATACCAGTCCTCCTGGCAGCCGTCGGCCCAGACCTGGGGACCACTGGCCGAAACGTGGCGACAGACTCAGCCGGGGGTGGTGCCTGAAGTGCCGACGTTTCCCCAAGAGGCATACCCCAGCGTGCAGACTCAAACCGTGGAACTGCCCGAGGCCGCACTGGAGACGGCCAATTCCTCTGCCCCAACTACGGCAGGCGCTGGGTCAGGCCCGACCGCTTCCGCTGCTGCCGCCTGCGGCCCAACCGCTTCAAGCACGTTCGACCCAACGGAGCGCGTCTCCGTGCTGTTGTGGCCGTTGCTGCTGATCAACGCCTGCTTCGACCTGCCAACGTATTTGCTGGGGCCGGTGGGTCGTTGGCTACGAAGTGCCGAGGGGGGCGGCTGGTTGGTGTTTCTGGGGCTGATGGGAATGGTGGCGGCATTGGTGGTGGTCGTGCTAGACGGGATCGGGTGGAATTGGTGAGGGCGACTGCTACAATAGCGTCTAACTCGTAGGGGAGCGAACCCCCAACCGAGAGAAGACCTTGAGGAACCTATGGATCAACCTGCCACACCAGCACCGAAATCGCTGTCTGCCTCCCCTTCCAATTCGCTGCCCTCGCCACACCATGTCTCGCCGCTCGGGGCGGTTCTCAGTTATCTGGTTCCCGGTCTGGGGCAGATCGTCCAGGGACGCGTTGCCAAGGGGCTGCTCTTTTTCGTGTGCATTTACTTCCTGTTCTTCTACGGCATGTATCTCGGGGCCGCCGAGGTGCGTATCGACCAGCGTACCTATCGTCTCAATAGCTCAGTCTATTTGCCAGTCATTGCTTCCAACAATGGTCCAGAGCTCAAGACTGGTCGGTTTCGCAATCTGCCGGACTGTCTCTACATGCGCCCGCAGTTTCTCGGCCAATTCTGGATGGGGATTGTCGTCTGGCCGGCCCTCGTGCAGTACTGGAACATGGACCCAATTGTCGAGGCCGAGCGTTTGCGACAACTGGAAGATCGCTACGAGGAATGGGAACGGCTGGCCGAGAATCCCGAGGAACGCCGACGGGTCGAGCAGGAGATCGCCACCCTGGAACAGCAGACGAAGCATCCGTATTTCGGCGACTGGATGCGCGAGCCGTCGCAACGAACCATTAACGCCGTCCACAACGGCACTGACAAGCGTGTTGAATTGGCCTGGGTGTACACGGTGATCGCCGGCGTGTTGAATATCATGGTCATTCTCGACGCCTTCGCAGGACCGGTTCATCGGCCGGACGAACCCCATCAGCCTGAGCCAGCAAAGGAGTGAAATCGTATGCCCCCCGAAACGTGGAGCAATACGCAGATGTACTTCGTGGATCTGCCATTGCTCGTGGTGCTGGTAAGCCTCGTTTACAGCGCCACCCGCTATGAATCCTGGCGTTGCATCTTGCTCGAATCGCTCCGCTGGATGGGCCAGTTGGGGCTCTTTTTGGGCGGCATCGGCCTACTGCTGTACCTCACGACGAAGGTGTAGCCCCGGCGGCCTTGATGGCCAGGATGGCATCTAGGGGCACCGTGGTTCGTCGGGCCTCGATCGACGTGAAGCCGTGCGGCCTTAGCAGGTTACAGTATTCGCCGAAGGTGCGTTCTTTGCCCTCAGCACAAACGAGCATGTTGAGCGACTGAAGTTGCGCCCACGAGGGACCGGTGCGGTCATCGTCGAGCAATTTTTCGCCGATCAGCAAGCCCCCCCCCACAGGCAGGGCAGCGGCGATTTTGTTCAGCAGGGCGTGAATCTTGTCTTCGCCCCAGTCGTGCAAAATCCGCCCGACGGCGTACAGGTCGCCGGCCGGCAACGGCTCAGTGAAGAAGTCGTTGGCTACCACGTCGATTCGTGGCGCGACATCGTTTGCCTGGGCAATCATTTCCAGAGCCAGGGGCACTGCCGCGGGTAGATCCGACACCGTCGCCCGCAAGTTCGGCCAACGACGGCAACAAGCAACGGCCAGATGCCCGGTCGCGCCGCCCAGGTCGACCAGATGGGTAAAGCGTGACAAATCAAACGCCTCAGCCAGATGCGGCGAGCTAATCTGCCCGAAGCCATGCATGCCCAGAAGGAATTCGCGGCGGTCCTCGTCGGTGCGGAAAAAGTTGGCGAACAACGGCCCCTCTAGGCCAAACGTCTGCTTCCAGCGGTTGCTGCCTTCGCGCACGGCATCGGCCAAGTGCCCCCACATCGGCCACAAGGCCCGTAGGGAGTAGAGGATGTAGCCGGTCAGGCGTCGCGGACTAGAGCGAGTGAGATAGGTCTGGGCGGTGGGGGTCAGGGCGTAGGTCGGCCCAGCGGTCAGTAGCCCTAGGCCCGCCAGAGCATCGAGTAACCGCTCCAACCCATCGGCATGACATGAGAGATCGTGCGCGAGGGTTGCGGCGTCGGCTGGCCCCCGCTCCAGACGGTCGAACAGGCCCAGATGAACCGCCGCAAAGAGAACGGCCGACTGACGAAAACCGCTGAGTAAATCGAGCACGGGCGAAGGATCGGGGACAGAAGGCATGAGGTAGACTCCGAAAAAGGTTCTAGAGAACCTGATCGACGACACAGGGAGGGGGTTGCTGTGCTTGGTCCAATGATTTTTCCTCGGCAGATTTTTCCTCGGCAACCGCGGCGGATCAGGGGCGTTGGTACACGGCGTTGGCAGCGGCGGTGGCAGCCCCAGGGCAGACCGGAACACCGAAGCGGGCCAAGAGTTGCTCCAACGCGCCCAGCAGTTGCAGGACCACGCCCGGCCGGGCGTTGTAACCCATTAGTCCGATTCGCCACACTTTGCCTTTAAACTCACCTAGCCCGCCGCCTACTTCGATGCCAAACTCCTCCAAAAGCATTTTGCGACCGGCTACGTCGTCCAGCCCGGCCGGCAGACGCACGGCATTGAGTTGGGGCAACTGATAGGCGGGGTTGGCGGTATACTCCAGGCCCAGGGCAGTCAGCCCCGCCTTGAGGGCCTCGTGGTTGCGGCGATGGCGGTGCCAGCGAGCTTCTAGCCCTTCCTCCAGCAGCAGGCGTAAGCCTTCGTGCAGGGCAAAATTCATGCTGATTGGTGCCGTATGATGATACACTCGGTCGGTACCCAGATACTTACGCAAGAGCGTCAGATCGAGATACCAGCTTTGTACCTTGGTCTTGCGGGCTTCCATGGCTGCGACGGCACGGGGACTGAACGACACCGGCGAGAGGCCCGGCGGACACGACAGCCCTTTTTGGGAACAACTGTAGATGGCGTCAATGCCCCAGGCATCCACTTCGACCGGCACGCAGCCCAACGACGTGACTGCGTCTACCACTAACAGCGTCCCCGTCTCCCGGCAGATGGCTCCGATTTCCTCTAACGGCTGATGCGCTCCGGTGGAGGTTTCCGCCTGCACGATGCCGATCGCCTTGGGCCGTACCCGGAGAATGGTCTCGCGAATCTGCTGTGCGTCGAACACTTCGCCCCAAGGCCGCTCTAGCACTGTCACTTCTGCCCCGGTGCGGCCGGCTACGTCGATCATGCGTTGGCCGAAGAACCCCTTGGCGGCCACGATCATTTTGTCACCGGGTTCAAGCAGATTGACGAGGCAGGTTTCCATGCCGGCCATGCCGGTAGCGCTGATAGGCAGCGTGAGAGCGTTGGTGGTGCGATAAACAGCGCGGAGCATCTCCTGCACCTGGTTCATGCAGGCCAGAAACTGCGGGTCTAGATGGCCCAGCAGCGGTGTGGCCATGGCCCGCAAGACGTTAGGGTGTGCATCGCTAGGGCCGGGGCCAAGTAGCAGCGTCGGCCGGAGGTTTAGAGGCGGTGGCACGGTCATGAGGGCAATCCTCCCATTGCTTTCATGCGGCCCTGCACGAGCCGGCTGATTTCTTTGAAATTCGGGTGGCTCGCGCCGCCCATCCATTCAAACACACAGGTTTCCACCGTAGTAGGAATCACCCCAGCCTGTTCCATGCGTCGCAGCGCTACTTGGTGATCGTGGGCAAAGCGCGAGCCGACGGCATCGACCGCCACATAGACGCGGAAGTTGTGGGCCAGCAGATCCAAGGCGGTGTTCAGAACGCAGACGTGGGTTTCGATGCCGCACAGCACGATCTTGGGTCGAGCTTCGCGGTGAAAGGTATCCACGATGCCTGGCGCATCGCAGCACGAAAAGCCGGTCTTGGCCGGACGTTGGGGGATCAGATCCCCCAGGGGCGCGACAGTGGAACCTAGCCCCTTGGGATATTGTTCGGTGGCCTGAACGGTCAAACCGAGCTTGAGGGCAACCTCGACGAGAAAGGTGATTTGTTCCAGCAGATCGGAGCGACCCGGCACGATCGGCAGGAGTTTTTCCTGCATGTCGATGACTAGCAGCCCCGTATCGGTGTGTGACATTCGCGTCGCATGCATGATCGGCCCTCCGCGTCTGCTCGTTCCGCTAGGGCGATGCTACGTCTGCGAGCGACGGTCGGCCAGGACTGC
>JBDNDE010000234.1:0-7462 GCA_046719305.1 Gemmataceae bacterium
ATTTGAAAATTTGAAAAAAGCTAATATTATAAAGATTGAATATGTTTAAATTAATAAAACTCCCATAAAAACAAATAAAATAAGAGATATATGAAAGCCATGATTTGAAGCCCATTCTCTAATATGGCTTTTCTTTAACATAATTCCGGCATCAAGTGCTATTAGTCCAAGAAAAGACAGAATAAAAAATATATTAATCATATCTTTTAGTCCAAATGATTTGTTTGCAAAACTCCAGTTAATATACGATTGAGTAGGAGGTATCTCTGTGCCCAAAGCTAGAATTGGACTAGCTGCTTTCTTAATATTCGTGTTTAGTAAATCTATTTCTTTTATAGCATAGTTTCCTGCGATATCGTAATAAATTAATATTATTTTTTCGGGACCTTTATTAAAATTCAAAAAGTAATTATCTTGATATTTTGACAATAAGATTTCTTCCCCATTAATTTTTGCTAGAACACGATTTATTTCATCATTAGTCTTGGTTATTAAGGTATATTGATTCTTATTTGTATCAAATAATTCTATAGTAGCTTCACTTATATCGGGAGAAATAGTGTCGATATTTAAATTTACAATATCCGACTTCTGGCTTGTGGAAACCCGGTCAAGGCAGCACCGCGACTGTCGCCGGATGGGAAACGGCTGTCGTATGTAGGCCCGGACAACAAGGGGGTCCTGAACGTCTTTGTGCAGGCGCTAGGCGAGGCGGACGCTAAACAAGTGACTTTTGATGAATCGCGTGGCATCTCCATTTATCAGTGGACCTTTGCTCCGGGCATTCTTCTGTACCTGCAAGACAACAAGGGCGATGAAAATTATCATATCTTTGCTGTAAATGTAGAGACAGGCCAAACCCGAGATCTAACACCCTATGAAAAGGTCCGGGCCACGCCCCTGGGCACGCACCATGACTATCCTAACGATCTCTTGCTGACCATGAACCGCCGCAAGCCCAACTTGTTCGATGTGTACCGCGTACAACTGGATAGCGGCAAGATTCAACAGGAGGTGGAAAACCCCGGCGATGTGGTCGGCTGGGTCACCGACAGCAACTTCCGCGTTCGCATTGCTCAGGCACCAACGCCCGATGGCGGTACCGAACTGCGATACCGTTCCGATGACAAAAGGCCGTTCAAAAAGCTGCTCCGCTGGGGTCCGGACGATGCCGATGGTGGCGTGGTCGGCTTTACCAAGGACAACAAGTCGATATACATGCTCACCAGTGAAGATCGAGATACCTTGGCGCTCGTTCAACGTGATCTAGCCAGCGGCAAGGAAACGGAAATCGCCTCTAACCCCAAGGCCGACGCCAGCAGCGTCCTGCTCAACCCGATCACCTGTGAGATTGAGGCCGTGGCCTTCAACTACCAGAAAGTGCAATGGAAAGCGCTCAAGGACGATATCGCGGCCGATCTGAAAGTGCTTGAGGCTGGCGCTGCAGGGGAGCCCTCGCTGGTCAGTTCGGATCGTGACCGGAAGACCTGGGTGATTGCCTATTCGGCCGACGTGACCCCGGTCACCTACTACCTCTATGACCGCACCAGCAAAAAGCTCACCAAGCTGTTCTCGGCCAAGCCGGAACTCGACAAATACAAACTGGCCGAGATGAAGCCGGTAATCATCAAGGCACGCGATGGATTAGAACTAGTCAGTTACCTAACGCTTCCGCCAGGGATCGAAGCGAAAAAATTGCCAATGGTTTTGATGGTTCATGGTGGTCCCTGGGCACGCGATAGCTGGGGCTACGATGCCACCGCCCAATGGTTGGCCAATCGCGGTTATGCGGTCCTGCAGGTGAACTTCCGTGGCTCGACAGGCTTCGGCAAGAAATTCCTCCATGCCGGTGACCGCGAATGGGGAGCCAAGATGCACGATGACCTCCTTGACGCTGTCGCCTGGGCCGTCAAGCAAGGCTACGCCGATGCGAAAAAGGTCGCCATTTACGGAGGCAGCTACGGTGGGTATGCGGCTCTGGTTGGTGCGACCTTTACACCAGATACGTTCGCCTGTGCTATCAGTGTGGTAGGTCCGTCGAACCTGGTGACGCTGCTGAAGTCGATCCCGCCATATTGGGAGCCGCTCAAGAAATTGTTCAGCGTGCGAGTCGGCGACCTGGACGACACCAAATTCCTGGAATCGCGGTCACCGTTGTTCAAAGCCGACCGCATCAAGATACCCATGCTGATTGCTCAAGGGGCCAACGACCCGCGTGTGAAACAGGCCGAGAGTGAGCAAATCGTCGAAGCAATCAAAAAAGCGGGCAAGGATGTCAAGTATCTGCTCTTTGAGGATGAAGGGCACGGCTTCGTGCGACCTCAGAATCGCTTGAAATTTATCGCCGAGGCCGAGGCGTTCTTGGCCAAACATCTGGGCGGACGCTTCGAGCCGCTGGAGAAGGGCGGCAGCGGGACAAAATAAGCCTCTAAGGACAAGCTGTCTGGTCAGCGTGGGAACTTTTCTAACTCATCCACGCTCCAAGGCGATAGAATCCTTTTCCCCCGCCTTGGAGACTGGTTGCATGCAGCTTGTACCCTCGTTCGGATCCATTTGGTTGGCTAGCTTGATCGTCTTGTTGCCCGCCGTTGGCGTCCACGGCCAGAAAGCCAAGCCTGCCCCTGCCAAGGCCGACTGGATCGACTCCAGCAAACTCTCGACGGGGAAATATCACGGCAAACTGAAGACTACGCCCGGCTCTGACGGCTTCTTTGAACTGGAGATGGAACTCCCGGTGGCTGGTAAGAAGACCAAGATTACGGCCGAGTTTCAGATGCAGGCCAAAGCCAAGGTGCGAACGATGGTGCTAGGCGAATCGTTCGACGACAAGGGCAACCCGATCAAGCTGGATGCCAAGCGGCTCTCGGAACTTAAAGGGAAAGGGGAGGATCGTAAGCTACCCGGTTACGAATGCTCGCAGGAGGAACTACGAGTCGGGCAGATAGTGCAGGTGACGCTGGTGAGCGTCCCACGGGCTCCCGGCGCGTCCCCCAAGGGCAAAGCGACTACCGAACCAGACGCAGGCAGCTCCAAACCGCCGAAGACCAAGCAGGTTCGGCTCCTCGTGATCTTGCAATCCGACGAAGCACCCAATGTCAAAGGCAGCGATAAGAAGAAGTAAGCAATCCTACACCGTGGCTTGGGGTTGTTCAGCCTGAGCGCGAGCAGCCTGACGACGACGGGCCTGGATGAACGAGTTAACGCACAACAGAACAAACACCAGGCATAGCCCCGCCATGCCGCCCCCTGCGATCGACTTGTTATCGCCCAGAGGGGTACCCTTGGCCAGTTGCATGCCGAAGAAAACTGCGCCGGCCAAAAACCCGAGCAACCCCACCGTTGCCGCTGCATGCATGGCATGTTTGAGCAGTAACTCGACTAGGGCGAGCGCTCCCAACACGATGAGCAGCACTCCGGGAAGGGCCGGAATCGCCGCGGTGAGGGATTTGGTCCCTTTCTCAGGGTCAACGCCGGCGATGGAATAGGTATAAGCTCCCAGAGCCGCCAAAAGCAATCCAAAGGCAATGCTGACATAGGGCATGGGAAGGTTCCATTGGGTGTCCAAAATCTACCGATGGTAGTTGTAGGCAGAGCTAAGAAGAGAGCCAAGAGGACCGCCGCCCCTTGATCGAGAGCCAATCGCGCTGTAAAGTTTAGGTGCCTCTGCAGTGTTCGAGAATCGGACGCATTTTTGTCGAACCGATGAGTTCCTCGCAGGGAACCAACCAATTCGTTGAGTCGTGCAAGCCTGACGGATGAGAGCAGGAAGCGTCGAGCAACGGATGAGGTTCCCCCGATTGTTATGGGGTTCTCAAAAACGTCCGAAACGGCACAGGTGGAGGCTTTTTTTATGCGCTTAGCCCCTCACGTGTCTTGATTTTTCTGCTGGCCTAAAACTTTTTTGGTTGCTCCCGAGGTTTTTTTTCGACCAAGGGGGTCTAAAATTATTTCCCCTTAGTTATTGCTGTTTTTGAGGTTACACCAACGGCTGGCCCCCCTGTTGAGAAGCCCGGCAGATGCAGCAGCGGGGTCAGTTGGCCCAGGGGAAAATTTTTGCCTCGCCGTTGTTCCTTGCGCCGCAAGCGTTTCCAAAAACGAGTGGGTTCTCTCCTCGATCGGCGACAATTTTTCGATTGCTTCTTTCATCCAAGACGCTATTCTTCACCCCATGACTCAAACACGGCTCGCATCTCCACACACAGCAGAGCCGGGTTGTATGGCGAGGAGTGACTTCGATGATTCTCCGACACCTTGACAACCGTCATTCATCGGAACGACTGAGGCATTCTCCCTCGGATTGATAATTCCCCGTAGATGCTGAACAGCGGAAGCTCTGAACAACCTTGTGTTGTTTGGATCGACCCAACCGTTTTTTCTTTAGCTGTCGGCTCACCCGCCATGGGCCAGGGAAGGCCTGCGTAAACCTGCCAGTGGGCGGTGGGCCGGGGGGCACACATACAGTCGCCTCAGAAGCGGTGATGCCGACAGCTAAAGGGTATACCGCTCGCGGGTTGGCCCCCAGCGAGTAAGGAGAAACAACCCCGCCGCACGGATGCATAGGGGTTGTTCTAGGCTGGCTCGTGACAGGAGGTTGCGGGCTGGCCTTTTTTTGCCTTTGGCTTTTTTTTCCCGCTTCGGTCTGCCTGCCCTCAAAACGCGACCTATAGTTGTCGTGACGTGATACCGAACAGACCCCCTTCGGAGACAGGGAGCTATGGCGAGACCTCTCTCCCCAACCACGAACTACCACAACGGCGCAGCTTATCCGGGCGCATCGGCCCCCAGTTATGGCACAGCGGCTCCGACTCAGAACGAACTTCAGGAACTGGAGTTTCTTCGCCAGGAGAATGCTCAGTTCCGCCAATTGTGTGCGGAACTCGAACAAGCCTTGGCCGAAGCCACTCAGGCGACTCCCGATCAAACCGCCCTGGAAGAACGTATTCGCGACTACGAGGCGTTACTCGAATCCAAAGACGAAACCATTCGCACCTTGCACGCTCAGTTGCAAGAAACCCAGCAAATGCTTGAAGAAGCAGCTAGTAAACCTAATGCTCGGCGATCAGGACCGGTACCGCGTGAAGAGGAGATGCTTGCCCTGAGTGAGGAACTCGAACGCGAACGCCGACAGCTTCAAGAGGATGAACAAGCCCTCATGGAGCAAATGCGTCAGATGGAATTGAGCATGGCTCGCGAACGTGCCGAGATGGCCCGGCAACGCAATGACTTGCAGCGATTGGCCAGCGAAATTCGTCACGACCTAGAACGCCTCGAACGCAACGGGGCCTTGCAGAGCAAAATGGATGAACTGCGGGCCAAATTCCAGGACGCCACTACCCGTCGTGGGGCCGCTCCTGTCGCTCGTCCGGGTTCCTCGTCCAATCTGCCCCGCCCAGGCGCCACTCCACCCGCGGACAGCAATAGCGGCAATAGCAGCAATGGTAGCCACGGCGGTAACGGCAGCAATGGTTTGTTCGGTCGCTTCTTTGGCGGCAAATGAGTTCGACAGCAGACTCCTCAAGCCTCCCGTGGTTTACAGCCAATCGGGAGGCTTCTCGTGTTTTTCATCTCCAACCAGCAATTCCGTTTCTATACACTTCCGAGAGGAGCTTGATTCCATTCCTGGAGACTTCGAAACATGCTACGCCTGACTACCTTTCTGTGCGCTTTGGTGCTGATTCCGGCTTTCGCGGCCGAAAAGCCGGCTGACAAGGCTCCGGCCAAGCCGATCGGCACCTGGAGCCGTGAGATCGCAGGCCATACGTTGGCCTGGACGTTCAACGAGGACAACAGTTTCAAGCTCAAGGTGAACCTGAGCGACGGCAACGAAGCTGAAGTCGAGGGCAACTATGGCATCACCAAGGATGGCACCCTGTTTGCCATAATGACCAAAGCCAAGACTTCGATCGAAGGGGGGCCAGAGAAGGGGGATCTGTTCAGCTTTAGCTTCAAAGTGTCGGGGAAAGAACTGACGCTGGGTGACGCGGCTGGCACCAAGATCAATGAACAGGCGCGTGGCCTAGTTGAGGGCACCTACGCAAAAAAGTGATTGGCACGATGGCCATTTAGCCAAAGGGGGTGTCTTGTCGTTCGGGGTTCAGGAACGGATAACAACTCTGGACCCGCGACCTCAAGAGATCACTCCGATGGCTACCTCTCCCGAAGCTCGACTCAAGGAACTCGGCCTAACCCTTCCGCCGCCGGGCAAACCGATGGCCAAGTACAAAATGGCTGTCCGGGTCGGCAATCTGCTCTACCTGAGTGGTCATGGCCCAGCCAAGATCAACGACAGCACTCCCGTGACCGGACGATGTGGTCAAGATCTGACCCTGGAGCAAGGGCGGCAAGCGGCTCGGGCCGTGGGGCTGAACATCCTCGCCACGTTGCGTGATCAACTCGGCAGTCTGGACAAAGTTAAACGCCTCGTCAAGACGCTGGCCCTAGTCAATAGCACTGCGGACTTCTTCGATCATCCCAAAGTCATCAACGGCTACAGTGAGTTGATGGCTGAAGTGTTTGGGGAAGAGGCGGGTGTGGGGGCGCGTAGCGCGATCGGCACCAATGCGTTGCCAGGCAACATAGCGGTGGAGATCGAGGCGATCTTTGAGGTCGAGTAAGCAATCAGCTGAGCGGTAGCGTCTGGCGTGGAGTCCTTGCGAGGGGGGTCGGCGTTTTTTCTGATTTTATCAACGTCTGGCACGATCGAGTTTTATTCTCATGGCAAAGAAAAAAGTGGGCGGGGAGAGCAAGCTCAACCCCGCCAAGGTCAGAGACCTCCTCGACAGCACCGGTGGGGTGCTGCGTCTGGCCCCAACCTGGGTGCCGCGTAGCTTCCTGATGCCCGGCCGGCGGATCAAGCTGGCTCCGCAGGACATCTACGCCCTCGGGGCTCATCGCGGCGGCATCGACGAACGCTGGTTCGCTTCCACCACGCCCGCGGCTAACGAGAACCGCGAAGAAGACGAAGGCTACAGCTATATCGTCTCGGGCAACAAGCGGCTCTTTACCCTCAAGGACGCCATCGATCTGGAGGGCGAACGCTTCGTCGGCCCGGCTATCTGGAACAAATATAAACGGTGGCCGGTCTACTCCAAGTTCTTCGACAACCTGGGGCCGATCCCCCACCACATGCACCAGAACAACGAACAGGCGGCCAAGGTCGGCCAACAAGGGAAGCCGGAGAGCTACTACTTTCCGCCCCAACTCAACAGCATCGGCAACAACTTTCCTTACACCTTCTTTGGTCTGGAACCGGGCACCACCAAGGAAGACATCCGCCGCTGTTTGGAAAATTGGAACAAGGGCGACAACAATATCTTAGCCTTTTCCAAGGCGTACAAGCTGGAGCCGGGCACCGGCTGGCTGGTGCCGCCCTGCGTGCTGCACGCGCCGGGATCGCTGGTGACCTACGAGCCGCAATGGGGTAGCGACGTATTCGCGATGTACCAGTCGATGGTCGCGGGTC
>JBDNDE010000235.1:0-7447 GCA_046719305.1 Gemmataceae bacterium
CTCGTCGATGCCAGCAAGTCGATGGATTACGGCGAGGGCGACTCGAACAAACTGCAGGTGGCGAAACTGATCGCGGCCACCTTGGCTTATCTGGTGATCCATCAACGTGATAGTGCAGCCTTGGGCGTCTTCGCTGACGGCTGGCGGGCACGGTTGCCGGCCTCCAGTCAGCCAGGGCACGTTAACACCATCCTACGGACACTAGAAGAAGTCGAGCCACGCGACAAAGGAGCCCTTGGGCCGCTCTTGAGCGAATTGGCCCAACAAGTCCGACGCCGCGGCCTGGTGTTTCTCATCAGCGATTGCTTCGACGATGTGAGCGAACTGGTCAAGGGCCTGAGTCACCTGCGTTTCGCTGGTCACGAGGTGACGGTGTTCCACACCCTGCACCCCGACGAAACCGGCTTCCCCTTCGAGGGCATGACACGTTTTGTTGGCCTGGAGGATCCGGCTAAACTGCTAACTCGCCCTGATCTGATTCGGCCCGCTTACCTGCGTGCCTTACAGGCGTATCTCAATGAGTTCCGCGACGGCTGCCGGGCTAACCGCATCGACCATGTCGCCGTGGACACCGGCAAGCCTTTGGGGCCAACGCTCGCCGGCTGGCTGGCGTGGCGTTTGCAAACCGTCTAAGGGGGAAGGGTATGTTTCTAGCGCCGTACATGCTCTTGGGTGGACTGGCGGCAAGTATTCCCGTCCTCCTGCACTTTTTTTATCGCAGCCGGTATCGTGAGGTGCCCTGGGCCGCGATGACGTTTTTGCTCACCAGCATTGAACAAACCTCGCGCCGACTGAAGTTTCAAGAACTATTGCTGTTGATCCTGCGTACTTCGCTCTTGCTGCTCTTGGCTATTGCCTTGGCCCGACCGACGTTTCAGGCGGCTCTGGGCAGTGGCGAAGCTGTCGATGCCGTGATTGTGCTGGATAACTCGTTGAGCATGCAAGCTCGCAGCGGCCCGACTAGCACCTGCTTCGAGACGGCTCGCGAGACAGCTCGCGCCCTCGTGCAGCAGTTGCCGGCCAATTCGACGGTACAGATTCTCAGTGTGTCGGACACGACCACGGTGGTCGGGCCGCGTCAACCGAGTCGGCTAGATCTGGCGGTAGCCCTGCTAGACGATCTGACCCCGAGTGACCGCGGCAGCGATTTACACCCGGCGCTTGTGGAGGCCGGACGGATTCTGGCACAATCACCCTCGTCAAGCAAAGAGTTGTACATTCTCAGCGATATGCAGCGTAGCGCGTGGGAAACACGCGGCAGTGAAATCAAAGCCGCTCTCGACGCGATTCGCCATCAAGCCACTGTCAGCCTGATTCGCTGCACCCCGCTAGCGCGCGGCAACGTGGCAATCGTCGGTATCACTCCGCAAACCACACTAAGAAGCGGCGAGCGAGCCGATTTTGCCGTGCTGGTGCGTAACGCCGGTCCGCAGCCGGTCAAAGGGTTGACCGTCACGCTGAGCATTAATAACCGCGAGGACCAAGCCGAATCGCAAGCCCTGGCCGAGGTCAGCCCCGGCGAAACCCGTGCCGTTGTGCTGGGCAACCGTATCGACTCGCCTGGCCGCCATGTCGTCAAGGCGGTCGTTCGCCCCGATGACCTGGATGGCGACAACCGTCTGGAGCGCGTCTTTGTGGTCAACGATCGCGTGGGCGTGTTGGTGGTCGATGGTGCCCCCGATCCTCGCGAGGTACGCCGCAGCAGTAGTTACTTCCTATCGCATGCCCTAAACCCCGAAGCTTCGGGTTTGCCGCTGTCCATCGTGCCGGTCGAACGGGCTGCCCCACGCGACCTGGGCGGCAAGGAACTCTGCGTGCTGGTCAATGTGCCGCTCGGCCCTGTGGGCAATCGCCCCGGATTGTCGCCGCAGTTCCTGCGTGCTTTGGAACTGTTTGTCAAACAAGGCAAGGGGCTGTGGATCATCGCCGGCGACCGTGTCGATCCCAAGCTCTACAACGCCGAACTGTTCGAACGGGTGCCCTTGCTGCCGTACAAACTGGCCAAGGTAACGACCGCGCCGGCAGACAAACCCTGGACCCTGGATCGAGGCTCAGCCGAGTTTCCGCCGTTTGTCCGCTTCCGCCAAGAGCAAGGCTACGCCAGCATCGACCGCATCGAGGTCCGAACGGCTATCGAACTGCTAGAAGACAAATCGCCCCAGCTGGCCCGCGAAGCTCGGGTTCATCTGCGTCTGAGCAACGGCCAGCCGATCCTGGCCAGCCGCCGCGTACCCGGTCAGGGGGAAGTTCTGTTTCTCGGCACGAGTGTTCATGATGACAAGTGGACCGATTTGTATGTGATGCCGGCCTTTGTGCCATTTGTGCAGGTGGCAACTAACGCGCTGCTGGAGAGTGGCCAATTCGAGATGAACCGCAGCGTTCAAGAGACACTTGTGGCCCCCATTTCGCGTGAGGACGCCGAGACGCCCTTTGATTTAGTGCCTCCCGAAGGACCACGTCGTCGCCTGGATTTTGCCACTTCAGAAGAGGGACGCTGGTTGCTAAAGGCCGACGCCTTGCAACGCGCCGGCGTCTATCGGATGGTGCCGGCCGGACGCGAACCCAGCGATGCCGACCCGCTGTTTGCTGTTGCGGCTGATGTGGCGGAGACGGAAGATCTGACAACGTTGCCAGCCGAGGAAATCAACAGGTTATTAGGCTTCACGCCGGTGCATCTGACGGCGGGAGAGGGCGGAACCTTCAGTGGAGCCGAGCGCCTGAATCGCGAGGCAACGTGGTGGCTGTTGGCATTGCTGCTTGGGTTGGTGCTGGCTGAAACGATGCTGGCATGGTATTGTGGGCGGGCCTGGTAATGATCGCGCGTTGGCTGCAAAACCTGCGTCTGATCGACTCTCCGGAGGGAGCCTCCCTCCAAAGCGTCGAGTTCTCCCTGCGTGGCGGCCTCTGGCCTTGGCTGGCCGTTGTGCTGTTTCTGATTGGCACGGCTCTGGTCATCTACTTCTACCGACGCGAAAGCGCCAAGCTCAGTGCTGGCTTTCGTGTGATTTTGGCTAGCTTGCGCATTCTTCTCATCGCTCTGCTCCTACTGTTGCTCATGCGGCCGGTCTTGCTGGCCAATTTTGCCGGGGAGCGGCCGCGAGGTGTGATCTTGCTGCTCGATGCCAGCCAAAGCATGACGATTGCCGATCGTCGGGTAAGTGCGGTCGATTGGCAGCGTGTGGCCATTGTGCGTGGCCTGGACGATGCTGTCGAGGCCGAGCGAGCCGGACCCGTATCGCGTGCCCAGTTGGTACTCGCTGCCCTGGACAACGACAAACTTGCTCTCTTGGACCGTTTGCGAGCCAAGGGGCCACTAAATGTGATGTTCTTTGATCGCAAGGTCACGCCGGCCCCAGACGACTGGCGTGACAGCTATCGCCCCGAAGGCACTCAAACCGCCCTGGCCGACTGCCTCCACGAGGTACTGACCCGTCTGGCCAACGAACCTCCCGCCGCTCTGGTAGTTCTCAGCGATGGTCGTGACACCGCTAGCACGCGGACGTTGGACGAGGTAGCGCGAGCCTGCAGCGACAAGGGGGTGGCCCTGCACATCTGGGGCGTCGGCTCCACCGAGGCAGGTGTGCTGGCGTTCAAGGAGGTGCGGGTGCCCAAGACGATTTTTCTGGATGACAAGCCCGACCAAAAAGACGATCCGATCGAAGTGCCGGTACGCTTCCGCTGCCGGGGCTACAAAAGCGGCACCGTCGAGTTGACCCTGCAAGTGGGCGAGGACCGGATCACCGAAACATTTGCCCTACAAGAGGGCGAAAACCTGACACGCACGGTCAAGCTCATCCCACGCAAGGGCCAAGACGGCCAACGCCCTGTGACCGTCAGCCTGCGTTTACGCGAACAGCCTGAGGTCGGCGATCGGTACGAGAACGTTGTCCAGATCAAAAACGCCCGCATTAAAGTTCTTTACGTCGAGAACTCCCCCCGACGCGAATATAAGTTCATCCAGCCGGCCCTCAATCGTGACCGCCGCTTGCTGTTGCGTATCCATCTAGCCCAGGGGGATCCCCGCCTCGCCGAGCAAGGCACTGACCCCGAATCCGGTTCGATGTATGTCGAGAAATTCCCCGAGAACTTCCCCGAGCCAGACTCCAAAGACCCTGACCGCCGACCCTACGATCTAGTGATCCTGGGCGATGTACCGGCCAAAGTGCTAGGCGATCGCGGTCTGCGGGCACTGGCCACCTGGGTAAAAGAGGGCGGCGGTTTGGTAACCATCGCTGGCCGTTATCATCTGCCGAGTGATTATGTCAACACCCCATTGGCCGAAGCCTTGCCGGTGGAGTTCCAGCGTGAGGAGTTCGACGTGGAGACCCTGTCCAAGGCGACGCCGTTTCGCCCGGAGTTGACATACGACGGCGAGAACAGCCCCGCGTTGACACTAGACGACAACCCCGAGGTCAGCAAGGAGTTATGGACCAAAGAGCTTTGGGTCAACGTGCCAGGCTTCTACTGGTACTACCCGCTGGTCGATGTCCGCCCCGGCGCGACGGTGTTGTTGGCTCACCCCGAGAAGAAGGTCGGCAAACGCCCCGACGAAAAGCCGTTGCCCCTGATCGCCACCCAGTTCTACGGCAAAGGCGAGGTGATGTACGTCGGCATCGAGGAGACATGGCGTTGGCGCGACAACACCGGCGACAAGTTCACGGCCCGCTTCTGGGGGCAGGTGGCCATGCAACTGGGGCTACCGCATCTGCTGGGCAACGCCCGACGTAGTCAACTGGAGTTGGAGCGCGGCGAGCCGATCTTAGGTCGTCCCGGCGCGGTCAAAGGACGATTCCTGGATTCCAACTATGAACCGATTACTCGTTCGACAGTACGTGCTCAGTTGGTCAACTTAGATGCTAAGGATGATACCTCTCGCCGCCGCGAAGTGGTCATGCAACGCATCCTCGGCCAGCCTGGCGAATATCGGGCGGCGTTGGCTCATGATCAGCCCGGACGCCACGAATTACGCATCCTGCCGGGCGACGGCCTGGAGGAAACCACCTTGCCCTTCCGTGTCGAATTGCCCCCTCGTCACGAATTGCTCGAACTGGGCTTGGCCGAGCAGGCTCTCCGCGGCATGGCAGCCATCGCGGGCGGTCACTTCTACCGCGAGGAAGACCTGATCACTTTGCCCGATCAAGTCGAAAAGCGCATACAACCGTTCACTCTTCGCAGCGAGAGGCTCCTTTGGGGGCCGCTGCCCTTTGTCCTGTTTGTGCTGCTGATCACGGCTGAATGGATCCTACGCAAGTTCTCCAACCTGAGTTGAACCCATGCCCGCGACGATTCAACAACTGCTCCATCGTCTTTATCGCCGGGAACTGATGCAACGCTTCGTCTGGAGCTTGGCACGCGTGGCGGCTCTCAGCCTGGGTCTGCTGCTGCTGTGCTGTTCGATCGACTGGTGGGTGGACCGCTGGGAGGACACACCCTATCCCCTGCGCGTTGCCCTGCTAGCAATCCAAGCCTTCACCCTGCTGGGCGGACTGGTCTTCCTGGGCTTTAGCTTGACCAACCGGTTAACCGCTGACGCCCTGGCCTTGTGGATCGAGGATCGCATCCCCACCTTGGGACACCGCCTCATCAGCGCTTTGCAACTCAATCGCCCCGGTGCCGACACCCGCGGCATGTCGCCAGATCTGATTGCCGCTACCACTGCCCAAGCGGAGCAACTGGCCGCCCAGGTCGACCTCAACCAAGTGTGCGATGGCCGACGCTACCGCTGGGCCGCCTGGACCCTGGGGTTTTTACTGGTCGTGACGCTGCTGCTGTATGGCTGGATGCCTGAGTTGTGGACCACCCTTGTGGGCCGACAATTCCTCCAGCCCTGGCCAATCCCGCGTCAGGTGCAGCTAGAAAACGCCAGCGTCCCCATCTGGCCGGTGGGCGAAACCGCCCAGGTGACCATCGCGGCTTTGGGGGTAGCTGAAGACACTGCTCTCACGGGTCTGGTACGCATTTTCACCCAGCGAGGAACTACATATGACCTTCCCTTGCTTCGCGAAGGCCCTTTCTTCGTTGCCCAGGTGCCCGCCGGAGAAACTGACTTCTCCTTCCGCGCTTGGCTGGGCGATGGCCGACTCGCTGAACCGGGCCATATCCGCTATGCGCCGCGCCCGGTGGTTCAGACCTTGCGTGCCTGGGTCCGCCTCCCAACCCATGTTATCTCTCGGCCCGATGGCCGACCGTTTGAGGAACTGCAACGCGGGGGCGACGTGCAATTCCGCCTGGAGGAGTCCAAGCTCCGCGTAGAGATCACCTCGGAGGTGCCGTTGCAGTCGGCCCAGTTGGCCTTCGAGGGGTTGGCCAATCCGCCGGCCCGGCAATCGCTGCGAGTGGCCCCGGACGGCCACAGTGCTCAGGGGCTGTTCGATCTACCAGCGATGAACCTGACTGACACGCGAGCCGCGTATGCTTTGTACCTGAAGAGTCGCGATAATCTGGATGGGACAGATATTGCTCGGCGAGGGCTGCGGCGGGTGCCATTGGAATTGCCCGAGGTCACTTTATTGCCCGAGACGTTTTACAAACCGGGTGACCCCGGCACCGCTGAGGATTGGGAGGTTGAGGGCATCCCAGTACTCGTGGGCGAACGCTTCCGCACTGAGTATCGCGCCAGCCATCGCTACGGGATTTCCCATGCCCGTATGATGTATCGCATCTTGCCGGTGGGCAGTGACGAAGGCGAGGCCAGCCGCCTCGACGATAGCCAGTTTACCCCATTGCCGCTGGGGGGGGGCCGTAAGCCACGTAGCGAAGTGCCCGAGGCGTTGCGTCGGGAACTAGAGTTGCTACCCAGCGATGACGTTGACCAACCCACAGGCCTAGAGGCCCGCGGCCAGTACGACTTTGCCATTGGCACGCTACCTAATGGGCGTGGTGGCGTAGGACTGCGTCCAGGTGACCGCATCCAGTTTTACATCGAGGTATTCAGCCGGGCGGCTCCCGATGGCCCACCGGGACGATCGATTTTGCGTGAAAAGGAAGTGGTCGATGCCAAAAGCTATTTCACCTGGCTGGAGCGCAAAGACGATCTGAAGAAGCGTACCCGCAGCCTGGAGGAGGCCGCCCGCCGATCCCTTCCATGAAGCAAACCCAGTCTGATTCGGGTTGGATTCTACCCTCGCCCCCCGCTATCCCTTCTGGATTGAACGAAGTCGAGGGGTAGGCTTCGCTGAGCGCGTTGAAGGTCGGCATTCGTCTAGTACCCCTAGGCGTCGAGTAGGACTCAGTCGAGTAGGCTTTCGATACAGGTGCATACGAGACCGTCCACAACTGCCGCGACGCACTGTCTCCACCTACTTTGTCGGTGAACTGACACAGGTCCGCTAACCCACTCGTGCCCCCAGGCTAAATCGTGCCATAAACCGGAAAGATCCGGCAGTTTCTTGTTCCGAAGGATGACCCAGTCGAACGGGCAAACGGCTGTTGACCGACGGCACCTGGA
>JBDNDE010000236.1:0-7412 GCA_046719305.1 Gemmataceae bacterium
CAGGGTGAGGATGACATCGCCGCGTCGCAAACCGGCCCTTGCGGCAGGACTATCAGGCATCACTGCATCGACCAACGCACCTTGAGCCTTGTCCAGCCCCAATTTCAACGCCTCGTTCAGGTCCAACCCGATCGCTAATTGTGCCCCGAGGTAGCCTCGCACCACCCGACCCGTGTCGATCAATTGGGATGCGATCTCTTTGACCAAGTTGCTGGGAATCGCGAACGCTACCCCTGCACTTGCCTTGGAAGGCGAGGCAATCGCTGTATTGACCCCGATTAATTCACCGTTCAAGTTGACCAGCGGGCCACCGCTCGATCCGGGGTTAATGGCTGCATCGGTTTGCAGGAAGTCCTTAATGCGAATGGTCGACCCGAGACTGACTTGCCCGCGCCCCCGCGCACTTAATATACCGTGCGTTACCGTTTGATTCAGCCCAAACGGGGAGCCGACTGCCAACACCCAGTGACCCACCCGCACCTTGTCGCTATCGCCCAAAGGCAACACCTTAAACCCAGCCTCCTCTTTGATGGCCAACAAAGCAATGTCGCTCTCCGGATCGGCCAAGATCTTAATCGGCTTGAGGATCCGTCCGTCAGCCGTGCTGATGGTAATCTGCCGTGGTGGAGCGGCTCCGATAACGTGGTAATTGGTCAGAACGAAGAGGCCGGCCTTACCCGGGAAGCGGACCAGCGAGCCAGAACCGGAGTCATCTACCGAGCGAGTTTTGCCCCCCTCCATAGTTGGTTTGATGGCCTCCAATGCAACGACAGAAGGAGAAACAGTGCGAGCAACCCGCTCGAAATGGTTTTCCAGGGCACTGGTCACCTCCTCCGTTCGTGCCCAGAGCCCCGGCGTACCCGGTGCCACCACCAACATAGCTGTCAGGCCACCTGCAAAAGAGCAAATGCCGAGAAAGAGTGTCAGGCCGAGTCGGTTCATGACGGGTTACCCTCGAAAGTGTTAGTGAAATAGGGCACGAGGCTCAACTCATCGCGGCTTAAGAATTGTATCCGGCGATCTGAAGACAAAGAGGGAAAAAAGTCGCGGAGAACTGCTGTGGCTGCTCGCACCTCTCCTACGAGCGTTGCCAAAGAAAAAGAGGCGAAAACCCGCATCCAAGACGCTAGGTTTTCGCCCGTCTATTGGTAGATTCCCGTGCAAAGGTCGGGATCAGTCGTTGTATTTCAGTTCCAAATCCGAAAGCCGTACCTCGCGCGGTTCCTCCAGCGCCCGAGCAGTTTCATAAGCCCGCTCCCAACCGGCATCGGCAACGCGCGAGTCAAAGCCCATCGGGTCTTCTTCCATTTCCCGCTGACAGTTAATACACAGGGTGGAATAGGGCAACGCATTGAGACGTCCTAGGCCGATCTTCTGGGAACACCCTTCACATGTCCCATAAGTTCCCTGTTTGAGCTTTTGCAAGGCCCGCTCGATTTGGGCCAATTCGCGAGCGTCCAACTCCGCTAACTGCGAAGCCATTTCCTCACCGACCGCTTCAAAGGCGGCGTCGGCCGAGTCGCCCGTGGTTACGTCACCTTTATCATTTCGCAGCGCTTCCATCTCGGAGCGCAATTTTTTTAGAATTTCATCACGTCGTGCCAAAAGAGTTTTATGCACGCGGAGCAGGGTATCTTGTCGAGCCATGAAAGCCTCCCCGGTTGTTGATCCATTCGCTCTCCCGTGGGTGGGGAGGGAGAAGGTGAGTCGATGATCACAAATGATTTAGCTAAGCAAAATGCATGCCAATTTGCTTAAGCTGTCCTCACAAGCCTCCCTAATTGCAAACACCTTAACTTGTCCCGCGTTGGCGCATCTTGCCCCTCTAAAGACGGTCCCGGCCTCGAAGGGGACCGATTCGGAATCGAACAGCAGGGTGTGGCAAAAAAGGAAAGCGTTTGACTGCGAAAGTATAACCGGTCCTGTCAAGAGTTGAAGGTAATTGCTTCCTCACGGTGCAGGTGCGGTGCCGGTTGTGTCGGCTGGTGCAGTGGTAACGTCTTTCACGATGCGGAACACTCGCAGAGGCTCGCCTCGCCGACACTCAAACCATATGCGTCCCCGCTGGGGCTGGCGATATTCCCATTGCTCGATGCAGCGATGTGCGATAATTTGCCGTGATCGGTAGGCCGGCTCTCCCAAAACGGCCCGAACCTGTAGCGGCGAGAGACCCAGCTGGAGCTTCTCCCAGACGGACGGTGGCTCGGCGGTCACGGGACTGATCAATGCTAGGAGTACCCAGGTCAGGGCTTTCAGCGGTATCATTTCTGTGTTTTTGTTAACCGCACGCATACGGACCGCTTCTCCTCGGCCGGCTCCGCGTATGATTGTATCGGGAGGTGGTCGGAATGGCGGGTCTGGTTCGAGAGTTAGCACGCGGCCCGATTGACATCATCGGCGATGTTCACGGCGAAATCGAAGCCCTCCGCGCTCTACTAGGCCGACTCGGTTACGAGCCCTCCGGCAGGCATCCCGAGGGCCGACGGCCGATATTCGTCGGCGACTTATGCGACCGTGGACCAGACAGTCCAGCAGTGCTTCGGCTGGTGCGGCGCCTAATCGACGATGGGCGTGCCCAAGCCGTTCTGGGCAATCACGAACTCAACGCCCTCAAAGGCAACCAGGACGGCCAGATCAAACCCGATCTGTGTTGGCTCTTTCCTCAGGCTCGCCCGATGCGACATCATGGACGGCTGGTTCCGATGACACCCGCCGGTCCAGAGGCTCGCGATTTTCTCGCCTTTTTTCGGACCCTGCCCTTGGCTTTAGAACGTGGCGGTGAGTTACCCGTGCGGGTTGTTCATGCCTGTTGGGATCAGGACGCCATCGAACACGTTCGCCGGGAATCGGATGTCTTGGAGGTATTTTATCGGGCGAGGCGGTCGATTGAACGCGAGTTGAACCAAACCGGTGTGGCCCAAGCGGACGATCGAGAACTCACCCACCAGAATGCCAACCCAGTCCGCCTGCTCACCTCGGGCCGCGAAAGCGTCACCCAAGTCCCGGTGGTGATCAATGAAAAACCACGCTACCGCCTACGCGATCCCTGGTGGGAGCGCTATGCCGAACAGCCGCTGATTGTTTTCGGCCATTATTGGCGAATCGGCATCCCCGGTGAGACGCACGAACTCCAACTCTTCCGGGGCAAACCGCGCCATGCGATGCTGGGCCGAACGATGTGTGTCGATTACTCGGTGGGCCGACGGTTCCGGGAGCGCATCGACGGCCCACCGCTAGGCCCCTACCGTACTAGCCTAGGAGCGCTGCGTTTGCCCGAACGGCTGCTCTACTTTGATAACGCCGAACCGGTCGCTCTGATAGGCTGAGGAATCTACTGATGCTCAAACCTGAATTGCTTGAACGTCTGCGTTGCCCTTTGGATGGTGGCCACTCGCCTCTGAGCGAGGTGGAAGGTGGCTTATCGTGCCAACGGTGTCAGTTGCTCTATCCCATCCGTGAGGGTATACCCTGCTTGGTGCCGGAGATGGCGATTCTTCCCCCAGGGGTAGAGCGCTTGGAAGCCCTGCCGTGTAAGCAACAACGTATCGGAGGCTAGTTGCTCGTTGTCTTGGAGCCGGACGACAGCAATCGCCCGGCTCTGCAACGCTTTACTCGTTGACGATGACCATGCTCACTCCAAATCGAGCCGCAAATCGTTGACCGCCGTGTCACTCACTTCGATCGACAAGCCGCTCATCGTGGGCGAAGCGTACTTCTCCGGCAACAGATTCGGCCCCAGATTGCCATCGGGCAAATAGAGCGGCCGGCGTTGCGTGACGGCAACGTAGTATTGGCCGGGCACCATACCATCCATCGGCGAGAAGGTGCTGGGAACCATAGTACCGTCCCCTTCGGTCAGACCGTCGGCGTTATAGCCTCGGCCTCGTTCCTTGACCACCAACTGGACATAAGCTCCGACCAACGGGGTGCCCTGGTAGTAGACCGTCAGTTTGACCGGACGCGTCAGGCCCACAGGCGGTTTGGCCCCTTTCTCCTGTGATTCGGGCACTTGCAGATCGTCCGGCAGGATGCTGTCCAACAGTACGTTGGCGAATACCGGGCCTTCCTTTTTCATCGTCACCCAAACGATCTGATCAAACTCGCCAAACTCGAGGCCGCGTAGTTTGCTCCCGCCACCCGTCGTGGCCAACTGATAATAGTTGCGTCCCTGGCGGACATATTTGCGGAAGCGGTGGACGTGGCCGCAGAACACCGTGTAGGGGCGATCGGCCAAGGCCTTTTCGATTTCCAACCAACCGCGTTTGGCGACATCGGGCGCGGTCCAGATTGGTTTGTGTAGAAAGACCAAGGTGTGGCGCACATCCCGGACATCGGCAAGCACCTTCTTGACGTAGGCGATTTGCTCGTTGCCCATGTTGTTGGGCGCGCCATCTTCGGAGTTGAGGCACAAAAACAGCACGTTGCGGTACACAAAGTGATACCATCGCCGACCGTAGCGTTCCTGCCACAAAGCGTCGCCCAGCTTTGAACCGATGTCGTGGTTGCCCGGCACATAGAAAAACGGCATGGTCAGTTTGTTGACGTAGCTGTCAAACTCTTTCCATTCTTCGATGAGTTTATCCTTGGGCTTGAGGCGGCCGCCTTCGATCAAGTCGCCCACGGAGACAACAAACTCCGGTTGCAACAAGTTCAACCGGGCCACGGCACGATCAAACACTTTTTCACGGTGGCCGCCCGTGCGGTCGCTGACAATCGCAAATTGAAATTCCTCGGGGTCGTTGTTCAACTTGAGATTGGTCCACGGATTGCGCTTCTCACTAGCAATCTGCAGTCCGGGCTTGTCTCCCGGCCGCGAGAAAGCCACCGCGCCGACCAGCAGGACCCCGGCCAAGAGGCTCAACAGTGCGGGTTTCATGGTTACTCCATCTCCGGTTGGCTGACCAACTTGATCTCAAAGGTCTGCTTGCTGGTGCCGGTCACTTGTACCTTAAGTTCCGACTTGACCACCGAGGCGTATTTCTCCGGCAGGGTGTTGGGACCCGGCTTGCCCTCAGGGGTGAAGAACGGCCGCCGCCGCGTCACCGTCACGGTATATTGCCCAGCAGGCACCCCATCATAGGCCTTGTAGGTACTTAGCTTCACCACCCCCTTAGCATCGGTGCGGCCGTCGGCTCGGTCCGAGCCACGTTCGGTACTGGTGCTGGTGAAGACCACATCGGCCCCGTCAACCGGCTTGCCGTCCAGCGTCACCACCGCCTCGACCGGAATGGTCGGCCGACGCATATAGATGGGTTGGCCTTCTTCATCGGTAATGATGGGGGCGAGATTTTCGCGATGGATACCGTCGAGCAAGATGTTGGCCAAGACGGGTCCATCCTTTTTCATAGTCACCCAGACAAGGTGGTCGAATTCACCCAAATCGGGGCCACGCAACTTGCTCCCGCCGCCGGTCGTGGCCAGCATGTAATAATTCATGCCTTGACGGGTGAACTTCTGGTAGCGGTGAACATGCCCCGCAAACACCGTGTAGTTGCGGCCGGCCAGCAGCTTCTCTACCTCGCCCCAGCCGTTCTTGTCCACATCGTTTTGAATCCACATCGGTTTATGCAAGAACGCCAGCGTCCAGCGTACTTCCTTGTGCTTGTCCAGCACGTCCTTAAGCCAGGTGAGTTGCTCTTTGCTGATGTTCGAGTAGCCCTTGCCCGGCGGATCTTCGCTATTCAGGCACAAAAACAACACATCCTTGTAGACAAACTCGTAGTAGCTGCGGCCGAACTTGTCCTTCCAAATCTCCAGCATCACGTCATTGGTAATGTCGTGGTTGCCTGGAACGTAAAAGAACGGCATCTTGAGGCGGCTCACATACGTTTGGAATTCTTTCCATTCCGCGTTGACTTTGTCTTTATCCTTGGTGTAGCCGTTGATCAGGTCGCCGACCGAGAGGACAAACTCCGGCTGCAGCAGGTTGATTTGCTCGACGGCCTGGCTGAAGATGCGAGCACGTTGCCCTCCGGTACGGTCGCTGACGATTACAAACTGAAAACTGTTTGGATCATTATTCAGCTTGGACTCGGTCTTGGGATTGACCTTCTCGGTGGCAAAATCGAATTCCGGCCGCGCTGTCGGAGCGTTAGCCGACCAGGCGACTGCGCCGGCCAGTAGGCCGACGATCAGCAGCCCGAGGAGCAGTTGCTTCATGATGAACCTCCAATCGGGGGAAAATCATGGTAGTTATAGCAAGAACGGATCAGGTTACCGAGAAGATCGTATGAAGAATCGCGAAGAACTCATTTCGTACAAATGCCGATTCCGTAACACCAACAAACAGCCCACCCCCGCTCACTCCCCCGAGGCTTCTGCACTCTCCCCACGGCCTGTTTCCTCTCCTCACGGCCTCTGTTCTCTTGGCTCCTGTCGGCTTATAATATCTGATCAACAGTCGAACCGTGACGGGGAGTAGTGCTCATGGCCGTTCCAGTTGTCGCCATCGTCGGGCGGCCCAATGTGGGAAAATCATCGCTGTTTAACTGGTTAGCAGGCAAACGCATCGCGATTGTCGATCCCACGGCCGGCGTCACCCGCGACCGCATCACCGCCCTCATCAATATCCAAGATAAACCGATCGAAATCATGGACACCGGGGGAATCGGCCTCGTCGATTCTCAGGATCTTAGCGACCACGTTGAACGCCAGATTCAATTAGCCATTAACCGGGCTGATCTGCTCCTCTTCGTGGTTGATGGCCGCGAGGGGCTGGTGCCGCTGGACGAGACGGTAGCGGAACGGTTGCGGCATGTGCGGGTGCCGGTGCTGCTGGTGGTCAACAAGTGCGACACCGAACAGATCGAACCCAACGCGCCGGAATTCTACCGCCTGGGTCACGACAGACTCGTCTGCGTCAGCGCGCAACAAAACCGCGGTCGCTCCGAATTGCTCAAGGCCATCTATAAAGCTCTGCCCGAGGCGGTCGAGGCCCGGCCAGCTGACCCCGTACTAAAACTGGCCATCGTCGGGCGGCGGAACGTCGGCAAAAGCACGTTCATCAATGCCTTGTCCGAGGCCGACCGGATGATCGTCAGTGAGGTACCCGGCACCACGCGGGATAGCGTCGATGTTCGCTTCGAACGTGATGGCAAGATCTATCTGGCG
The DNA here is from genome assembly GCA_046719305.1 of Gemmataceae bacterium. Taxonomy (GTDB): domain Bacteria; phylum Planctomycetota; class Planctomycetia; order Gemmatales; family Gemmataceae; genus RGDT01. The sequence continues at coordinate 7,111 of JBDNDE010000236.1, forward strand.
ATCGACACAGCAGGCGTGCGACGCAAAAAAAGTCTGGCCGACAACCTGGAGTTTTACTCGCTGGCACGGGCCGAACGCTCGATCCGTCGGGCCGATGTTGTGTTGATGTTTTTTGATGCCACTCTGCCCGTGAGCAAGGTCGACAAACAATTAGGCGAATATGTCTGGGAGCAACAAAAGACTGCCATCTTTGTCATCAACAAGTGGGACTTGATGCGGCCGCGTCCCACAGGGGTGATGACCGAGTATATGCGACGCATCTTCCCTAGTCTGAGCCATGTACCTCTGGCATTTGTAACGGC
>JBDNDE010000237.1:0-7398 GCA_046719305.1 Gemmataceae bacterium
TGGAATCGACGATCCGAGTATTCCCGAGAGGCGCGCTTACGGGCTGTCGAAGAATACGACCTGTGGACCTGCACGCGTCGCATCTGCGATTTCTTTGAAGAACTAGGTGGCCGCGGAGCTGCAATCGACGCGTTGATGTCGGATCTGAGTCAACCGCGACCGACTCAATAAAACGACTCGAGAAAAAAAACCGCTAATCGGCTCATTGAGGCGGGGCGACATTGGCTCCGCCCGTGACGGTTTGGTCACGACTGAAATACTCCATCTTGGCATACACCGTCAGAATGGTTTCGCCTACCTCGTAGAACAGCCCCTCGGCCTCGTCCTTCGACACTGACAGATCGGGATATTTGGCTACGATTTGGTCGGCCGTCAGTGCCTTAGTGTCGAGTTCATCGGGCAACGTGCCGGTCGAGCCGATGTAGAATACCAGGGGCGAAACCTTCTGGTTGAACAGTTCGTCCGAGGCCCGGTCCAGTGCCTTAGACGCCTCGGCTAGCGCTCGGACAAACGCTGCCTTGCTTGGCTGGTTGCCCTTGGCACGGGTTTCAACCATCGCTGCCAAGGCATCAGCCCCTACGGATTTCAGCACGCTAACGGCTGAACCATTAGGAGCGAGACCAAGAAAATCATCGAAAAGTCGTTTCATGAACTCATCGACACGCGTCACCTTGGTACGAGCCGACAGTACCTTGTGTTGATACCGCACCCCCTCCAGACAATCCTCGAATTTGGCTTTGTCGAGCTTGTTGCCTTTGTCGTCCAGCACCTCATACATGCGTTCGAGAAACTTGTTAGCTGAGTGCAATTTACTGAGGTTGAGAATGGTCCGCGAGCCGATGTCGATTTTGTAGCTGGTGCGGGTGTCGACGCTACCCTCGGCCAGAGCAGCTTGCAGGTCGGTGTACTCGGTGGTGGTTGGAAAATTCAGAAACAGATTCTTGGAAAGGTAGTGGGCCTTGAGGGCCTCGACCTGCTCGGGGGTCAGCAGATCGGACTCCTCTTTTAAGTGCGCCGAACAGATGCTAGAGAGTACTTTGAGTTCGGCCAAGCGGTCGAACACGCCGTCGAGGTTGACTGTACCCTCGAAGGGCGGCACCAACGGCAACAGATCCAGCCGTAGCGTGTAATGGGTCGTTTTGCTGTGTTTGCTAGCCGGCTTCCCCTCGGCTTCGAGGATCTCGTAGGCGTTGAGAGCGTCGAAAAGTTTTTTGTCGCTGATGCGTAGCATCAGAGTGCGGACACACAATTCGCCATCGCCCACAAGCGTGTAATTGTTGAACGTCGTCAGGTTTTCCAGGGAGATGCCGGCCACGTTTTCAATCACCTCGCCGGAATCGCGGCGGATGAGTTTGACCCGGCGCAGAATCAGCACGTTCAGATTAGCCGTGTTGCGGTTGATGTCGAACGACGAGACCCGCACATAGTCGTTCGTGTCGGCAAATTCCGTCTTGAGGGTCGGCTCGATCAGCTTGCCATCGGCATCGCGGGTACCCTGAACGCGACGTAGACCGCGCCGAACATAGTTATCGCGCAGGTGTGGGAAATAAATCTCAAAACCGTCCTTGTGTGTGGCCAGGAGATTAATAACGTGCAAGAGGTCCGGCTTGCGATTGACTGGGACTTCGTGGAGGATCTCGTGTTCGGTGATCACACCGGGATAAAAGAGCGTTTGATCGAGATCCTGAGCCATGCTGGCTACTTGCAGGTTGGTCAGCGCTCGGCCATGGCGATCGAGCAGCGTTTTATCAAACATCGAGGCAACGGCATATTTAGCAGTATTGAGATTTCCCTCGGCAAGCATAGCCCGGGCATAGGCCAGCACCGCTTCACCGGTTTGTATCTGGGGCACGTCTTTGAGCTTGGCATATGCCGCGGCGTCGAGCTTGCGATACTTGTAAAGCGTCGCGTCGTCTTCGGCTCGCAGGCCGCGTATCCGCAGTGTGCCTGCCGCGCCGAGGATTTTGCCTGCGGCTCGTGAGAGGAAGACTTGATAGTCGTAGCCTTTTTCCAGTGCAATCTCCAGCGGAGGAACAAGTTTGCCGCCCAACAGCTGCGCGGTGGCATTCAAGGTGTCATACACCTCGCGAATGCTGCCAGCTTTGATGCAGACGCCGCTCACCGAGTTGGCGATCTTGTTGAGCAGCTTGAAATCGCTGTAGTCGCTGTAGGCAATAGTGTTCACGAACACGCTCTTGCCGCTCCAGCTTGCGCATAGCTCCTCGATGGCCTTGTTCTCGCTGTTGGGCGACGGATCATTAGCGTAGCCGTCGGTATGCAACGTGATGGCGGTGAGTTCACCGTCGCGGATCAGTTCGTCGGCTAGACGCAAAGCCTGTGAAGGGGAAGTCAGGGCCGTAGCGCGGATTTTTTTGATCTCGGCCAGTTCTTTGCTGCCGCGTTTCATGATCTCAGCGATCGGCGAGCGTTGGAAGTGAACGGTGACATCGCCCGAACTGGAGTAGCTGATCAGGCTGACGAGCAGGTTATAGTTGTTGTACTCCTCAAGGGTGAGCAGCTTAATCAGGGTGTCCTTGGTGTCCTCGATCACACCACACATCGAGCCGGAGCGGTCGATGACCAGGATGCTGTGAGCCACCGTGCGGGCACCAGGCGGCTGCGGTTCGCGGACGATTTCTTGGCGTTCGACCAAGAAGTAAGTACGCGGTTGGCCCATGAGATTGAACAGCGTAAAACGCGACTGAGGCAGACTGGGCAGATGCAGCATGGTGCTGGCACCCAGAGGAGTTTGGGTTTTCGGGGCGGGCGTCGGGTTGGCGTCGCCTTTGGTCGTGCGTTTTCGTGCCATGGCAAAAACCTATCGCCAGAGAAAGGTGGTCTGTGGTAGGTTATGCGGATTTTGCCGAGGATTTGCTAGCTTAGAAGGTGGAGAAAAGGGGCAAAATTTACCCAGATTAACTTGCCGCCTCGTCTGAATTTGGATTATACTCATCAGCACTTCCTCATCCTCGGGTACTTTTCAGAGAGTTGCTTATGCTCACACCACGTCGTATTGCTCGGTTGCTCGCGCGAGGTCGTCGTTTCACGTCGTTGCGCGTCGAAAAGCTCGAAGACCGTAACGCCCCCAACAGCTTCTTCAACCCCCTGGCACCGTTACCCCTCACCGTCGGGTTGAGCGAGGCGATGGCCCCGCAAACGGGCCTCCACCCGGGGATGTTCTTGCCGACCGACCCGCTGCGCGCCCCCGAGGCCACCGGGCCAACGATGCCGGTGTTGGTGCCCTTCTCACCAGGACAAGGGGGGGGGCCGGTGAGCACCATTGCCCAGCCCGTGGCTCCACCCATGCCTCAACCGCCTGCTGCACCGCCAGCCACGCCGATGTTGCCGATGCCCCCGGTGTTCGTCGATCCTTTTGCGACGGTCAATCTGTTTGCAGGGGGAGCCAAACCGCCAGCCGCCCCGTTCGTTCCACCGCCCGCAGCTATGCTGATGCCCCCCGCTGTACCAGGCGGACCGATAGGGCCGGGTCTACCCGGGGGAGGGGGCCTAGCACCTGGCGGTGTCGGCATGGCTGGTCCGGCAGGGACGATGCTCCCCCCCAATGCGCCGCCTTCTCCGCCTGCGGGATTGTCTCCTATCGGCATCGCAAGCAACGGCACGGTGCGTTTGACTCTCAGCGTTGATCGCGGCCTTTCGGATAGCGACCACATCAGCAACGATGCCACTCCCACCATCTCGGGCACCGCTCCGCCGCGCTCGACCCATAAACTCTTCATCAACGGAGTGGCTCGTGGCACGGTTACAGCCAACGCTGCAGGTAAATTTAGCCGAGTGCTGCCGACACTGCCTGATGGGACACACCAGATTGGCGTCGGGCAGGGGGGGAGGCCGTTGTTATGGATGGTGGACACGGTGGCCCCCAAGGTGACGCTGGAAGCCCCGGAATTTGTGACGACCGCCACGCCCCAAGTGACAGTGAGCATCGACCAAGGTAACAGTCCCTTTCCGCAAGCCAAGGTTCTGATCGATGTCGACCTCAACCGCGATGGGCTGTTTCAGGCCAATGAACGCGGCTATGCAACGCAACTGGCCTTTGGCTCGTCGGTGAGGGTAGAGTTGCCCGAGTTGGAGCAGGGGACATATCGCGTACGTGCCCGGGTGATGGATCTGGCGGGCAACATCGGCACCAGCCATGTAGCAACGATGGCAGTGGATCCCAACGCCGGCGTGATCGGTCAGGCGCAGTTGTCGCGGCTGATCCGGGCGTATGAGCGGTTCGGCAGCCAGACAATCGAGTTGTTCCGCGACACAGCGTTTTACACCACAGCCGGCCAGGGCATGCCGATCGAAGTGGGACCAATGGGAGCCCCCGAAGCGGTGTTGGCCAATCCGTTGCGAGTGTATCGCATGGATGGCCAGGATCGTTTTTTGGTCAATGTGCGAGCGACCCAGGCGAAGCATCTGGATGCGTTGGAAAAGAGTCTGAAGGACGATCTGGGTATGGAGGTGGTCCAGAAGACCAACCGCATGGGTCAGTATATGATCACTGGTTGGCTGTCGATAGATAAGCTGGGCCAGTTGGAATCGCTGCAACACTTTAACACAGCCACACTGGTGATCAAGCCGATCACCCGCGTCGGCGCGACCACCAGCCAGGGCGATCAGGCCATGCGAGCCGCTCAGTTCCGCAATCAGACCGGTTTCAACGGTGCGGGCGTTACGGTGGGCGTGCTGTCCGATTCAGTCAACCAGTTCGCCGGTGGCTTGGCCGACTCCATCGCCACGGGGGACCTGCCCTCCAATGTGGTGGTGTTGTTGGATGACACCGGCGGCAGCGACGAAGGCCGGGCCATGTTGGAGATTGTCCACGACCTGGCACCGGGGGCCAACCTGATGTTCCGCACGGCGGTTTTGGGTGCAGCCGACTTTGCTCAGGGGATTCGCGATTTGTTTGCCGCCGGGGCGACGGTCATCACCGATGATATTGGTTATGCCAATAGTCCGTTTTTCAACGATGGGGTGATCGCCTTAGCGGCAACGGAGGTGTTTGATCAAGGGGCGTTGTACACCACCGCAGCGGGCAACGTGGGCGACGAAGGGTTCCGCACCACTTGGGCCAGTGCTAACACGACTATCGACGGAGTCACGGGCACCTTCTTCACCTTTGGCAGTGGGGATTTCTTGCAGAATCTCACCATCGCCACGGGGGACACCTTGCAAATCAACGTGCAGTGGGATAACGCCTTTCTGGAGGATGGCTCGGCGTTGCCCAACTTCCAGGTCGGCACCAACATCGACGTTCACTTGCTTGACAATACTGGCAATATCGTGGCCACCTGGGACGATGTGAACCCCACCACCGACGAGGCGTTGGAGTTTGTGTCCTACACCAACACCGGAACCAACACCGATTTTGCTCTCGCCTTCCAGCTGGTCAGCGGTCCAGCTCCGACTCGTCTGGCCTGGACCAATTTCGGCGGTGACAACGTACTAGCCCAGGGTCAGGGAGCCACCACCATCTTCGGACAGGTGGCCGCTCGGGGCGCAATGGCCACGGGAGCGGTCAACGCGCTAGATGGCACGATTCAGCCTTACACTGCATTAGGGGGCAATCTGGAGATTCTCTTCAGTGCCGACGGAACACGTCTCAGCACGCCCGAGATTCGCCGTAAACCGGAAGTGGCCGGCTCGGATAACGTGAACACAACATTCTTCGGGACGGACGACCCCAATGACTCGGACACCTTCCCGAATTTTTCGGGTACCTCGGCGGCAGCCCCGCATGTGGCAGCAGCGGCAGCGTTGATCTTTTCCCAAGAGCCACGCGCTACGAACGAGGACGTGTTCCTTCACTTACAGTTGACGGCTCGTGACTTGGGCGATCCGGGCTTCGACTTCCTCACCGGCGCGGGACTGGTTCAGCTGACGCCGATCCGTTTGGCACCCATGCCGAATATGTCGGATAACAACGAGACGGCCGATCAGGCAGTCAATCTGGGGCTGATCACGCTGTCGCAGAACCTTACTGGAAATATTTCGGTCAATGGCATCGGCTTGCCGGAGTATGACTGGTTCACGTTCACGACGCCCGGCGGGAAGATGCAGGTCAGTTCGCGTCTGTTGACAGGGCAGACGCTAGAGATGAACGTCTACCGGGAGGTGGCACCTGGGTCGTTGGTTTTGATCTCGCGTAGCGATGTCACGTCGCGCACCGCGAGGACTACCTTCGACACCACCGCAGGGGTGAAATACTACGTCGAAATGAAAGGAAAGAATCTGGCCCCCGGAGTCATCACGCAGGGAGACTATCGCCTGTCGATTCGTCGATCTGTGTAGGCCCCTAGGTGATGCCAACAAGCAAAGGCTCCGAGGAGGCTCGGAGCCTTAAGGCATTGCCAGGAAGTAGAAAACTAGGGGGGGAGGGGCAACGATCCAGACCAACCAAGCTCTAAGGCAGGACAATCCTTGTCTCACGCAACTTTCTCCAGAAGGCTACTAATCAGTGATTCGCCGGTGGGGTATTGCTATTGCCGGTCGACGAATCAGCTGGGCCTTTCAGAGGCAGTAATTCCTGACGGTAGATCGGTACATCCCGTGGGGCTTCAATCCCCAGACGAATCTTACCACGGTCAATATCGACCACGGTGATACAGATGTTGTCCCCGATGAAGATTTTTTCACCGAGCTTTCGGCTCAGTACTAGCATCGCGCTACCCTCCTCTGAGCGGAGCCTAGGTTGGTTTATCAGTTGGAGTTTACCCCATACCGCAACCCAGGGCATTCCGAGCCGACCGTTTTTTCGTCGATCCTGCCAAGCAGGCCGTCGTCACAGACGCTACGTCATCTCCGATCGCACCCGAAACCTCCTTTACTCCACGCTCTTGGCTGTCGTTCAGACATCACAGAGCCGGAACGCTTGCGCCAGCGAAACCAGCGGCTCTCGCTTGGGGATGAACTCCTGACCCAGATAACCGGTGTAGCCAGTGGCCACGATGGCCTTGACGATGGCCGGATAGTTGAGCTCTTGCGTCTCGTCGATCTCGTTGCGTCCGGGATTGCCGCCGGTGTGGTAGTGACCGATGTAGTCTTTGTAGGTGCGCAGGGTGCGGATAATGTCGCCCTCCATGATCTGCATGTGATAAATGTCGTAAAGGAGCTTGAAGCGCTGCGAGCCGACCTTCTTGCACAGTTCGACGCCCCAGGTGGTCTTGTCGTACATGTAATCCTTGTGGTCGATCTTGCTGTTCAACCCCTCCATGATGACGTTGACTTTCTTCTTCTCGGCCAGGCCAATAATCTGCTTCACCCCCTCGGCGCAAACTTCCAACCCCTTCTCGTCGGCCAGGCCGTTGCGGTTGCCTGACATGCAGATGACACTGGGCACGCCCTGGGCGGCAGCGAACTCGATGCCGTCGGTGAGCTGTTTGAGAATCGCAG
>JBDNDE010000238.1:0-7379 GCA_046719305.1 Gemmataceae bacterium
CGAATGAGCCGTAAGCGATAATCGCTTGTATCGCTCAGCGCACGACGAGCGGCAGGAACGCGAATGCTCTTAGGTTAGTGTCGCCTTACCGGATCGCCCCTTTGTGGGTGACCCTCTGGCCGAGATTCGCGGCCTAGCAGATACCGCCGGCGCTACGGTGGTCGGTGGCTTGACACAGAAGCTCCAAACCATCAACCCTGGCACCTATATCGGCAAGGGGAAACTGCAGGAACTGCAACAACTCGTCCAGGCCACAGATGCCGACCTGATCATCTTTGACAATGATTTGACACCGGCTCAAGTGCGGGGGTTGGAGACAGCGACCAAAACCAAAGTGATCGACCGCAGCGAGGTGATTCTCGATATTTTTGCCACTCGCGCTCGCAGTATTGAGGCCCGTCTGCAGGTCGAATTGGCCCAACTGGAATACTCGCTGCCTCGGTTACGGCAGATGTGGACCCACCTGGGCCGGGTATCTGGTGGTATCGGGGCACGTGGGCCAGGCGAAACCCAGCTAGAAGAAGACCGACGCCTCGTCGATGCCCGGATTCGCGACCTCAAGGCTCGCCTCGTCGAAGTTCAGGCCCGCAAAGAACGCGAGGTCGCTAGCCGCCGCGACGAATACACTGTTTCGCTGGTCGGCTACACCAACGCCGGCAAAAGCACACTGATGAACGTGCTGACCGGGGCAGGTGTGCTGGCCGAGAACAAGCTGTTCAGTACGCTGGACACTCGCACCCGGCAATGGCAAGTTCGCGACTTTGGTAAGATCTTACTTTCCGACACGGTGGGCTTCATTCGCGATCTGCCGCATCATCTCGTGGCGTCATTCAAAGCCACGCTGGAGGAGACACGCCAAGCTCGGCTGCTGCTGCACGTGGTCGATGCGGGCAACCCCCACGCTGAGGAGCAGATCCAATCTGTCAATAAGGTTCTCAAAGAGCTGGGCTGTGCTGACAAGCCCACCCTACTGGTGCTGAATAAGATCGACACCGTCGCCGACCTATCGTATCTGCAGGTGTTACAGAAGCATCATCCCTGCTCGGTCGCCATCAGCGCTAGTTGTCGGCAAGGGATCGACGAGTTGTGTACTGCAGTCGTCGAGATGCTCCGAGCCGATTTCACTCGGGCGATCGTCGAAACAACCCAGGCCAACGGTCGCGTGCTGGCTTACCTCTCCGCCCATGCCGACATCGAACGACAGGAATATCACGACGACAAGGTGATCGTTCGGTGTTCCTTACCGCGACATTTGTTTCATCACATCAAAGAAGCTGGAGTGAAGATTACCTTCTTAGACTTAGACGACAAAGCGCTCGCTCGAGGAAATCAGTTCAATGACGCCATTTGACCCCACCTTGCCACTGGAGCGGGCCCACACCCTGCCTGCTGACTGGTACACTAGCGGGACGATGGCCCAGCGCGAAGGCCAACTGCTGTTCTCCAACGTCTGGCTGCTGGCCGGTCGCGCCGATCAACTGGCTCGTCCGGGCGATTTTTTCACTTGTACCCTGGCCGGCGAGCCGCTCGTTTTCACTCGCGATGAGGCCGGCCAACTGCATGGCCTGGTTAACGTCTGCCGCCATCGGGCCGCCAAGGTCGCCTGTGCCGCTCAGGGCCACGCTTCTATGCTTCGCTGTCGCTACCACGGCTGGACCTATGATTTAGCCGGGAACCTACGCGGCGTGCCCGAATTTGCCGGCGTGGAAGAATTCCGACGCGAGGACCACGGCTTGCCACGCGTCGCGGTGGCCGAGTGGGGGCCACTGCTTTGGGTGCATCTGGGCCAGGCGGAAACCATACCGCCGCTGAGCGCGTGGCTGGGCGAACTAGACCGCTTCTCGTTGCGGCAACGCATGCAAGGCTTGCAGTGGGTCGCTCGCCGCGACTACCACTTGGCGTGCAACTGGAAGGTGTTCGTTGACAACTATCTGGATGGCGGCTATCACGTCAACACGGTGCATCCGACGTTGGCCGGCATCCTCGACTACGCCCGCTATCGTACCGAGTTGCTAAATCACAGTAGCGTGCAGATCAGCCCGTTGGAAGCCAGCGGCTCGGCCGAGGTAGACCGTGTACGGGGCGGGCAGGAAGCTTATTATGTGTGGATCTTTCCTAACACCATGTTGAACATTTACGAAGGCGTAATGGATGTCAACGTCGTGCTGCCCGATGGCCCAGATCATTGCCGAGTGATCTTCGATTTTTACTTTGCTCCCGATTGGGACTCTGCCAGTCGCGTCCGCAGCATCGAACTTGCCGACCAGATCCAACGCGAAGACGAAGGCGTCTGTCTGGAGGTGCAAGACGGCCTGCGTAGCCGCACCTATCGTACTGGCCGCTTTTCCGTCAAGCGTGAAGCGGGGGGCTATCATTTCCACCGCCTGCTGGCCCAATGGATTCTACCCGAGCAGTAACGCCGGCTTCTCTTGTATGAGATGATTCAGGAGTAAAGAATACAGATCCTGAACGAATGATGGACATCATGATGGGCATCCATTTTCATATCTGCTGGAGATCGCACGAATGCTTCCTTTCCTCAGGGGTCGGTTGTGCGTGAGGTCTTAACGCTGATCTTGGCTGGGGGACGCGGGGCACGCTTGGAGCCGCTTACCCGCGATCGCGCTAAACCGGCCGTACCGTTCGGTGGACTGTATCGCATCATCGACTTTAGCTTGTCCAACTGCATCAACTCCGGGCTGCGGCGAATTCTGGTTCTCACCCAATACAAGGCCCATAGTCTCGATCGGCATTTAGCGGCGGGATGGAATTTTCTGAGCCGAACACTGGACGAGTTCATCGACGTGCTGCCGCCCCAACAACGGGTAGAGGATCACTGGTACGAAGGGACGGCAGACGCCTTATATCAGAATATCTTCATTTTAGAGCGGTTCGGCGCAAAAACCCTCCTGATCCTCTCCGGGGATCACATCTACAAAATGGACTACGCCGATTTGCTCCGCCGACACTACGAGACGGCCGCTGATCTGACAGTTGCGACCATCCCGGTAGCGTTGGCAGAGGGCCGACGCTTCGGTGTGGTGCAGACTGAAAGTGATGGTCGGGTGACGGGGTTTGTCGAAAAGCCGGAGCAACCGCCCCCTTTACCCGACGATACGACGCGGTGCCTGGCATCCATGGGGGTCTATGCCATCCGTGCGAACGTGCTATATGAACAACTCTGCCAGGATGCAGTACGGCCCGGTAGCCGACACGAGATCGGCACCGATCTGTTGCTGCCAATGCTGCACTCCCACCGAGTTTATGCCTTTCCGTTTGCCGATCGCAATGCCAAAGCCGCCCCCTACTGGCGCGATGTCGGCACCATCGAAGCCTACTATCAGGCCAATATGGACTTAATCGCAGTTCAGCCGGAGTTGAATCTCTACGATGATGCTTGGCCGATCCGCACCTTGCAACCTCAACTGCCGCCCCCCAAATTCGTGCACAGCGAGCTTGACCGACGCGGCGAAGCAGTGATGAGCATGGTCTGCCAAGGCTGCATCCTCTCTGGCGGTTCGGTGCGGCACAGCATCCTATCGCCGGCCGTACATGTACACAGCTACGCTTCCATCGAGGATTCATTATTGTTTCATGGTGTGGAAGTCGGTCGGCATTGCCGGCTAAGGCGGGTAATTGTCGATAAGGGCGTCGTACTGCCACCCCACACGACCATCGGCTACGACCACGACGCCGACCGAGCGCGAGGCTATTATGTCAGCGAGCAAGGAATCGTAGTGGTGCCCCGTGCCGAATAAGCTGCCCAATTACCGTTGGATAGGTTTCTTCGTGGTGCTGGCGATCCTGGCTGGAGTCGCCCTTGCGCTGCCGATCCTCTACAACCTTGGCCAGCAACTTCGCCGCGAGCAACTACAGCTGGCGCGGGAGCGATGGCGGGAGCATGGCCCGCGGGATTATGACCTGACTTTTAGCATCCGTCTAGATCGCGACACCACCAAGCAACGCCATGTCGTGTGCGTTCGGGACGGTCGAGTCGTTGTCTCCCTGGTAGAGGGGCAACCTCTGCACGTCGCCCCCGCCTACCAAGGAGCGATCGGCCTGCCCTTCGCAACCTCTACCGACCATCCACCTTGGACAATCGAACAGATCTTCGACCATCTCCAATCATTGCTCACCCAACAAGAGCAGTCCCATGGCCGCCATTTTCTTGTGGCCGTGTTTGATCCCGAGCAAGGTTGGCCGCGACGGGTGGTATGGCGAATTACCCGTAGCTCGCAGCGAGAAGAGTGGGACCTGAAGCTCTGGCGTCTTGGGGAGTTGGAAGCGGAGGCGCGCCGCTATCGCTGAGATCTCCGCCGTGTCTCCCGTCGTGGGGCGAAAGCCTCTAGCCGTAAACTCCATTCGATGCAGCAGCCGGCTGCTGCATCGAATTGCTAGGCAATTGAAAGCTTCACCAGAGAGAGGAGCCGACCAGGCTAGTGGCTGGATCGGTAGACCTAGTCGAACCGCTTGGCAGCGTCTAACGTAGTGATACCGGGTAATGCTTTGTTTTCTCGTGGGGGCGGCATGACGACCACTCAAGCACGCCGATCGTGGGGACGCTGGCTTCAAGATCTGCTCACCCATGATCACTTCCCCGATCTGGATCGCAAACTCCGTCGCCTCTTCTGGAATCCGCTAGGCGGCCTGCTCTTGGCCTGTCTGACCGCCGTTCTGTGTGCCGTGTATATCCATCCGCGTGCCTGGATTCTTGCCCTGGGGTTGCTGGCTATCGTCCTCATCGGCGTTAGCTGGCCATGGATCGCCCGACTTGGCTTAAAAGCGCAGTTACGCTATGGGACCGAACGCTGCCGCGAAGGCGAAAGTGTTCCGGTTCACCTCGAAGCTTTCAATCGTTTGCCCTGGGCGGCCTACGGCGTGCTGGTTCATCAAGGAACTGAACTGGTGGCCGGCTTGCCTTGCGTCCCGGGTCGGGGTGCTGCTGAGCGCTCCTGGACCTTCACCCCGCCGCGTCGTGGGTTGTACCCCGCTGAGCCGCTGGAGATCGGCACCGGATTTCCTTTCGGTGTCTTTGAGCCGACCCGACCTGTCAGCGTCGCTCAGGAGTTGATCGTTTGGCCATGCACCTTTCCCGTGATGGCGGTACCCGATCTGGAGGGCGAAAACCGTCTCGAAGGGGCCGTCAGCCGGAGCAAGGCAGGCTCCAGCGGCGACGTTTTGGGCGTGCGACCGTATCGTCGCGGTGATTCGCCCCGCCGCATCCACTGGGCGCAATCGGCCCGCCACGATCGGCTTATCGTCTGCGAGTTGCAATCTAGCGCTCGGCCGATGGTGCTGATCGCCCTAGATGACGAGCCAAGCCACCACAGCGGCAACTCGCGGGAATGGGCCATCCGCCTGTGTGCTAGCCTGTGCGAGAGCTGGCTGGAGCAGGGGGCCGAAATCGCTTTGTGGCTACGCGGCCAGGTGATCGGCCCAGCCGCCGGACTGCAGCATCGCCGGCGCCTGCTCGATGCCTTGGCCCGGCTGCCCGATGCGCCAGGGCAACGGTTTGACCCACACCAGGCTGCCTGGCAGGCCTTCCAAGGGACGCGGGTGATTGTCGGCAGCGAACACACCCCCGACGATCGTCTGGCTCGGCGAGTGTTGCTGTGTGCGGCTGCCTTTGCCGACTCGGCTGGGCCATCTCCGCCGATCCCGCCTGCACCAGCCAACACCTGGGTGTGGATCAATGATCCTCAGCGTGTACCTATGCAAGCTCGTCAGGGAGGTAAAGTATGACCGAATCTCCCTTTCTTGTGCGTCGTGTCCTGGTTCTTGTCGTCATGCTCGCCGTGGCGGCCGCCGAACTGAGCCTGGCCCCGCCCAATCAATCGCTGCTGGTGCCCGTGGCTGTCGCCCTGGGCTTGCCGTTGCTGGCCTATTGGGCCGGTTGGCCGTTTCGCCCGCGTCCGCGTGCTGCAGGCGAACTGGTGCCCGCGCGACTTGGAGTCGTCACCATGCTGCTAGCATTGGTGGCCCCCTGGCCGGCGGGGCTGCTGCGTGAAGCAGTGACCGGGCTGCCCGCCCCGCTGGAGGTCACGCTCGTTGAGACGCTCCGCAATCTGTTACTAGCGTTGGTGGTCATGAGTGCCTGGCCCATCTGCCTACGCCTGGCCGGTTTCTGTTCGCTGTTCCTCGTACTGTTTGCCATCAGCCTGGCCGATCAGCCGCCTGGCCTGAATATCGTTCTGGCTGCCTATGTCGCTGTCGCTACCTGGTGGCTGGTGCTGGTCTACTGGTCGATGCTGCGGCAGATGCACCCCGAGGAGAGACAGACGGCCCGGCCTCCCTGGGGGTCGGTGTTGGCCGTCTTTGCCGTTTTGGGGCTATTCCTGGCCGTAGGGGTAGCTGGTCCGGCGCAGGTGGCCAGCCGCCTGGGCGAGTTTTTCTCTAGTTCCGGCGGCACGGGCGAGTACCACGCTGGGGCACGCGGCGGAATCAACGATGGTGACGAAGAAATCTCCGGCAGCCATGCACAAAGTGCGGGATTCGTGCCGGCCGATACCTTCATCGAGGATGACAAACCCTCGCTGTATGATGTGAACAACGACAGCTACGGGCCGCCGCATCGTAACCGGGAGCAAGAGCGGGCCATCGCCCTGGATCGCACCAACTATCAAAAAGGGAAAACCCCGGCGGAGAATTTCCGGCCCTCGCGTCCGTTCAGTACGCAGCGAGAGGGCCCGAAGAGCGCTCGCAAACCGTTTGATGTAGGGCACTCGGCGCTGTTCTGGGTCAGCGGACCTACTCCCCTACATCTACGCATGCAGGTGTATGATAAATTTGACGGCCGCGATTGGTTTGAAGCTGCCAAAAGTGATCGCGCCCTCATCCTCGCTGGCGAACACGATGGCTCGGTCTGGATGCATCTGTGGCCGCCGGGACCGGATCATCTATGGAGCGCAACGGTGTCGCATGAGATAGCGATTGCGCGGTTGAAGTCGTATGTCTTTCCCACCCCGGCCCATTTGACTCACATACGGCTGGGACGGGTGAATCAGCCTGATTTTTTCGGTTGGTATCATGATGGGGTGCTACGGTTGCGAGCGCGGACAATCCCGACGAATGTGATTTTGTCCACGCGAGCCCAGGTGCCTTCTAACGAGGCGCTGGCGGCCTTGCCAATGTCCGAAGCGGTACGCACACGGCACATGACCGAACTTCCCCCCGGTCATGAACGAGTCGCGGCTCTGGCCCGCGAGTGGGCCGGGGATACGCCGCGCGGCTGGCATCAGGTGCAACAGGTAATCGCGCGGTTGCGTCAGCATGCCGTCCATGATCGCCAGGCCGTGGTGCCCCCCGAGGTGCCACATAGTGTCGAGTGGTTCCTCTTCGAGTCGCGTCGTGGGCCGGACTATCTGTTTGCAACGCCGCCG
>JBDNDE010000239.1:0-7358 GCA_046719305.1 Gemmataceae bacterium
CCGGCTATTCCGCGGTGACCGGCAGCTCGCTGCTGGAAACATTCCGAGCGCTTGTCGATCTGCTGCGCACACCTGTCGGTCCGCTGGCCGCTGAGTTTAACCCATTGCAGCGAGAGTACAGGCAACGACTTGATTGCTTCGCTGCCAGCGATCTGGAGGTCGATACCAGGCAATTGGGGCAACAAGTCGCGGGCTACTTGTTGGCGATTGGTACCAATAGGCAACAGCAGCACCCCACCACGACGAACCCACTCCAGCAGCGCTTCTCGACGCGCTCGGTTAGCTTCGTCACAAAATTGCGCCAAAAACCGCTCGTCTCGTGTCGAGAGCAGCACGGCATCGGCCGCGGCATAGCCAAACCACTGATCGGGCAACAGGGCCACTTCCTCGATCAAGGCGAATTTACGGCGGTCGAATTCCTGTTCGGCCTCGGGATTCTTGCCGCGTTCCTCTGGTGGGTCGATGGCGCGTGTTAGGGAAGCGTGAGCTACTCCTAAACCGACGTAGAGGACTTCCTGTTCGCGTAGGATCCCAAACGGATCGCGTTCCACCGGTGGGCTGGTTTGCAGCAGACGGCCCTCGGAGGTTTCCAGACGCACTCGGAAGCTCTTTTGGTCGGCCCCCGGGACCGCGTAAGCCATTAACAGCCGCTCGCCCCGCGCGGGCATTTCGGGCACCTCGATTGGATAATGGTACAGCAGTGCCTCGGCGTCGGCTGTTTCTACTTTCAAGCGATAGCGGCCCGCTGGTACCGGTTCGGCGTCGGCCTTAAGCAAGATGCTAACCGGCGTCCAAGCGGTGTTGCGTGTGCGAGTAAGATCACTTGGCGGTTGGCCGGCCGGCAGCCCGACGCGGATGGCCTGGATACGCGGCATCTGAGCCGACAGGGGGCTGACGGCAAGCAACATGGTCAACAGGGCGAATCTGGCGAGAGGATTTTTCAAGGCTTGGCCTCGACACAGATACATGGGGATTGAACACATTTTGGACAACCCTGGCCGTATTTGGCCGTGATAGCTGCTTCCAGATCAATGTCGGCAATGTTGGCCAGTGTGGCCAGCCAAGCCAGTACATCGGCAAATTCCAGGGCTAGTTCGTTTTTGGGACCACTTCGCAGGGCGGCGGAGAGTTCGCCGACTTCCTCCATGAACCACATGAAGGTTCCTTCGATGCCACGGCGTGCGTCTTTATCACCAAAAAGGGTTTTGATGCGTTGCTGAAATTCGCCGAGTGTCATGGTTCGCGGCCCTTTTTTGGCTCGCTTTTTTTGGGTTTCCCCTTCGCCTCTTCCTCGGGCGTTCGGAGCAAGGCGGTCCACTTGCTTTTCTGTTCGTCCTTGTTCTGTTTTTCCAACGCTGTGAGAAACAGTTGGGCGGCGTCGCGGCTGGTGACATCGATTTCCAACGCGGCACGGGCGTAGCGTTCGGCCTTGTCCCATTGGCCTACCTCGGAACAAAGACGCGCCAGGCGTAACCGCTTGTCGAAGTCGTCGGCATTTAGAGGGACCAACTCTTCCAGAGTGGCGATGAGCTTGGCTTTGTCGCCTCGTTGAGCATATGCACGCATCAGATCGGTGAGATATTCCGCATCGTAGGGATCCACTTTCCTACCCAGTTCAAACATCTCGATGGCACCGGCCACATCATTACTGTCGTAACGCAGTTTGCCTAGCGTTTTGACCACCAGTGGTTCGGGATCGTCGCGATCCAGGGCCGTCTCCAGGTATTTCTTGGCTGCTTTCTCATCGGAAGCCCGCAAGGCTAATTGCGCTAGCACATACAAAGCCTGGGGCTGGCGTTTCTTCACGTCCACCGCTGCCTCGGCTAATTTGCGGGCCTCGGCTCGCTTGGTCGGCAGTAGTCGCAAGGCCAACTCGCCGGCGGTGTCGGCATCGGCTGGGTTCTTTTTGTAGTCGGCCTGCAATTCTTCCAGGGTTCGGCGTTTACCCGGAGCCTTGTTGCCCTTCAGGGTGACGACCAACTCTTTGAGGAAGGCTTTATAACCAGCCTCGAAGTCGGTTTTTTTCCGCTTTAGGATTGATTCGATAACCTGCGGCGTGGTGGCCCCCTTGGCGAACTCGTCGAGCATCTTGCCGACGGCTTCTTTGCCGTGCGTCTTTTCGATGTACTCGACGTAAAGCTGTGCCTGGGCGTAGGCTTGCTGCCATTCCAGGGCATCGCGTGGGCGAATGAACGCCAAGTCGATGGTATCGAGGTTGAGCGTGTTGCCGGCTGGGACGCGTTCGAGCAACATCTGGTTCCAGGAGGGTGGGCGGGGAAATCCTTCGTTGCTGACGGCCAGGCCCTCGGTGAACCAGTGGGGCACCTGGTATTTCGTTTGCGCCAGATTGAAGATGTGAACCATCTCATGCCGTATCACGCGGTTCCAGTTGAATGGTGCGCGTGCTCGCTCACCTCGGGCGTTCTTCTCGTTGGGCGACACCATCGTCACCACCCGGCCGATGCACGCCCCAATTGTGTGCAAATCCGGCAAGGCAATAGTTCGGCCGCTGAACATGGTATGGTTGCGGAACAGTTCGATGAGAATCGGGCTTTCGGGACGATAATTAAACTTGGCGGCTAATTCTTCGTAGATTGATTCGAGATATTCACCCAACACCCGTGCCAGGATAGGGTCATTCTTAGCATCGTAACGGATGATATAATGTTTCGTCTTCAACTCTGAGTAGCTATCCAGGTGATTCATCACCTTGCGCATGTTGGAAATGCGAATGTTAAAGCGATCAGCTTTGAACCCTTTCTCGATCAACTCGCGGCCTTCTTTCTCTTGGCCGATGCGCAGGAGCAGCATGCCCAGGCCGTTCAGCGGAGCCGCCAGTTCCGGGCGTAATTTCACCGCCTCGCGATAGTATTTCTCAGCTAAATCGTAGCGGCGGCGTTCCTCGACTCGCTCGGCCAACTCGAAATAGAAAATCCCAGGGTTGGTACTATTTTTGGATACCTGCGCAACGAGATCTTCGAACGCCTGTTTTTCGTTGGCCACCAAGTGGCAAGCGGCCAAACGAGCCAGGGTGCGTTCGTCACGGGGATTGATTTTCTGAGCTGTGGCCAGTTCCTTCTTGGCCGAAGCAAGGTCGCTAGTGGCGAAGTGGACATCAGCACGCAGACGCAGAGCCTCGGGTAAAGAAGGGTTGATCTTCAAGGCCCGCTCGGCAAAGCGTTCGGCGTCCTTGAACTCGAAACGCTGCATGGCGTACAGACCTCGAGCCACGAGGGCTTCGGCCGCGGAGGGGTTGATCTTCAGCGCCTTGTCGAAAGCATCCAGGGCTTCGCCGCGGTTGTATTTTTCCAACAACAGTAACCCTGCATGCAGTTCGGCGGGCCAGAAGTTTGGCTCGGCCTTAATGGCATCGCCCAATAGGTCTTCAAGGATGGTTTGGAATTCATCGGCTAGGCTTTTCCAGCGGGCGTTCTCCGCTGAAGCCAGCGCTACCACCAGCAGCCAGTCCGAATCGCGGATCTCGTCGGCAGTGTCAATCGAAGCATTATAGATGCGCAGAATCGCAATATGTTCCGCGTCGGCTTTCTTCAAGTCGCCACGCTCAGCAAATACTTGCGCTCGCACCCAGCGAGCCGGCAGGTGCTTGTCCTTGAGGGCCAGGGCGGCGTTGGCAGCCTTTTCGGCCTCGTCGAGCCGGCCCCGGAAATGTAATAGTTCAGCGTGTCGGGCATGCAGGTCAGCCTCGTTGGGTGCTTCCAGGACCGCCTTGGCTACCACCTCCAGTGCTTTGTCGTACAGCCCCTGGCTTTCCAACGTGCGGCTAAGACCGATGGTTGCCGGCACACGCGACTTGGGATCTTTAAGAAGATCCTCGAACTGCTCCTGGGCCTCCTCGTAGTTGCCTTTAAGCCAGCGTGTGCGGGCCTCTTTGAGCGTCGCGGCCGAGACGATACCGACGCACAACAGCCAGGCAAGCAATGTTCTCATGACCGAGCGTTCCCTTTCCAGGCAAGCGAGAGCCTAACTAGATGGTAGGAAGACACCGGTCCAAACGCAAGCAAGGGAGTCACAGACCGGCATCAGGGGTTACAAGCCTCGGGATTACCGCTGGGAGACTTCTTATCTTTTTTAACTTGTTCATAAGTCAATAAAAACATGTTCTCCCTAAATCAAGACCGGCTTTTCTGCGCAACCGATTCAATCCGCAAACCATCGTAACGCCGTTTCCACCGTCGGTAGCTCGGCCTTGTCCACCCAACGCATCAGGAAATAGCACGCAACTAGAAACACCCCCGACAGTGTGGCCGCCCACTCCCAACGCATTGCCTGCTGCCAATAGGTTGTCGGCTCCAGGCCACGCCAGGTGGCCAAGAACCACATCGGCCAGATGTGTACGATGTGATGGAGCAGATAAATCGTCAACGAATGCTTGCTCAAGGTGTTGGCAACGGACACGACGACCGGCGCACGCCGCAGCAGGCCGCGGGCATCGATCAGCCATAACCCCAGCGTGAACAACAGCAGAATGATCCCCAGCACGCCGGCCAGATATTCCAGCGAGGCGGGAAACATGGTCCAACCGGTAACCATCTTCAGCAGCCGCGGATCGCTGAGCCAGGCTTTGCCATAACGCAGCAGTAGGCACACGGTCAGCAAACACAGTCCCCACAGGAGTCCACCCCGTAGAGCGGCTAACGAAATCTCATCAAGAGGGCGATCGGGCACCAGACGCCCGGCAACCAGGTAACCGATGATAGGGAACAGGACCCAAGGAAAGACCGGGAAATAGCCGGTGACCAGAAAGCCCAAAACAACCTCGCCTAGGGTCATCTCAGCATCGTAGTAACCCAACAGCCAGTAGTCGTCATAGCCGGCCTGGGCACGAAGAACCGGACTGAGCAAGGCGACCATGAGGCAGAAGAAGATCGGCACGGCCGGCGGCAGAGAGCGGATCAGGGCCAATAAGGCATAAGCAGTTGCTAAGAGTGTCAGTACATCCCAGTTGAAGATATCTTCAGGTAGCCACACAAATACGTTGAAGCCCAGACCAAGCAGAAACAAAAAAACGGCCCGGCGAATCGTAACTTTGTTGATGGCGCGGTCGCTCAACCCGCGTGCTTCGGCACCGCGTAGCCAGATGCGATAACTGACCCCCATGAGAAAGCCGAACAGCGGCGCGCCCAGCCCGGCGGGTGCCCAATGAACGCCAGCCAGATTCTCCAGGAAGTGGACCACAACCATCAGAACAATGGCCAGTGTGCGCAGCAGGTCAATGGTGGCGTAACGCATTTAGTTGGGATTCCCAGCGGACAATAGTTCAATCGCTTGTAAAACGATTTGCAACAGCAGCAGAATCACGATGAACCATTCAAGAATGTAACTGCGACGACTGAGAAGATAATCGCTAGCGCGTTGTCCGCCTTGATCGTAAATGCGCTCAAAAAGTTCCAGCTGGGTTTCGAGAGCCTCCAGTCGATTGCTGACGTGTAACCGCTCCCGTAGACGTTCTTGCATCTGGCTGGCTAACGTGGGCGGGTACACTTGTGGGATCACCAGCCGCGGTGTGATCTTGGCCAGACGCGACCGCAGACAGACCACTCGCAGAAAACGGTGCCGCAGGCTGTCCCGT
Organism: Gemmataceae bacterium; assembly: GCA_046719305.1. Taxonomy (GTDB): domain Bacteria; phylum Planctomycetota; class Planctomycetia; order Gemmatales; family Gemmataceae; genus RGDT01. The sequence continues at coordinate 5,591 of JBDNDE010000239.1, forward strand.
TGAGTCAGCGAACGCTCCTCGAACGAAAAGGCCAGTGCGGCGTCGGCTTCCAAGTCTGGCCAGAGTCGGGCTAGTTCGCTCTCGATGCTGCGTAGTTCGTTCTCCAGAAACAGCATCTCCAGGACAGCCGGCCGCACTAACTCCAGCCGTTGCGGCGAGGCCAACAGGGCGATGCGTGGCAAGTGCCAGTGTAGCTGCGCGCCTTGCAAAACGATTAGTTGCCGCTGTGGGGAATCGCGGCCATCGGGGGCGATCCAGGCTAGCAGTTGGGGGTCCGATTCGAGAGCAGGGTCCGCTGCCACGGGGATGGTTAACAGCAGAGCGTCGGCCTGCTGTCCCTCGGCCACCGCGATAGCTCGTTGAGCGATAGGGGCAGCCAATTCCACCAGCCCCGGCTCGCTGGCCGTTGCTGTGGCAACAAAGCGGACGGCCTGGATCTGGGAGCCAGGCGGCCAAGTAGTCGAGAGGGAATCACTCATGCAGGTATGCTTCTCAGTTCATTTTCTGGCGAGACGACCCACTGGGCGACATAGTCTGCCGAGTCCAGCACGCCGTTGAGTGTGGAATCAAACAGATAATCGCCCACGACCCACAAATGGGGATGATATCTTGGCTCAGGTTGATGCCTAGCGTCGAGGGAGATTGGCTCCCGACCACCCGGCATCCCGTTGACGGCACCGATCCAGCGATGGATGCGGGCTTCGCGCAACAGAGGGCGTCCGTGTTGAATCGAGGGCGGCAACGAATCCAACGCGACCTCGATCAGCTGCGTGTCAGACTGTTCACTCAGACGCAACGCGGCCTGCCCAGCAATCAGCCAACCGAGAATCGCCGCATCGCTGCCGGGATGGCGACGTGACTCGTCATACAGGCAACACCCGTCAAAGGCATCGAGCATGGCAAAAGACTCAGGCAACAGCGTTCGCCAGAAGGGCTTCTCAAAAAGCATGGTAATGCGTAAATAGTGAGCTGGGTAATCATATCGTCCCAGATGCCGAGCCATCGCCTCGGCCAGGAGCGGCTGGGGAAAATGCAACGGGGCCAACGCAGCGTGTGGCAAGGCCAAGATGACGCAGTCGAAGGCTCGCGTGGACTGCTGGCTGGCCTGTTGCATCGTCAACACGAGCCGACCGCTCGGGTCGCGTTGCACGGCCTCAACGCGGTGATTCAGGCAAATCTCGGCTTGGAGTCGCGTCGCCAGGCTCTGGGTCAGCCGTTCGTTGCCACCATCGATGCTATAGAGGCGCATATAGCGCGGATTGTTCATCAAGTAATTTTGCGTGCCATATTCTAAATTTGTCAGATCTGGCTCAGTAGCAAGATCACTGTGAATGAGGATGGAGATCAGATGTCGAACACGTTCATCTTTGATTTCATTTAAGAAGGGCACAAAAGCAGAATTGATCAACCGTGCATCACTCGGGCAGGTGTGGTCGGCTCGATAAAACTCTTGTGGCGTTTGCAGATCAAACGCGCGATGGTCCCAGGCCCGCCATTGCTTTGCAGCCTCGTCGCCAAGGTAGCCGCGTAGATCGTCGAGGTTGGTCAAGACGCGGTCGCCTTGCAAGATGGCATGCCCTTCCATGCGTGTGATCGACAACCCCAACTCTTCAACAAGGTCCCGCAGCGGATCTTCCCCGCTCTCGGAGTAATCGTAAAACTCGGCCGCCCCGGCTTCGTAGGTGGCCGGGACTGTCTGGAAACGCGGAGTGAGGATTTTGCCCCCCAGGCGGCTGCTCGCCTCGAAGAGGGTGATACGCAGCGGATA
>JBDNDE010000024.1:0-23367 GCA_046719305.1 Gemmataceae bacterium
CGCCTCCACCGCCGCCAGTACCAACGCCCCCCCCAGCGCCGTTGTCTGTGGTCCGCGAGGCGTTGCCGGTGCCGCCGGCCTGGTACATGGCACCGCCGCTGGTCGTCATCGGCCGCATCTTCTATGGACTGCTGGCGTTGGTGCATTGGGTGGTCGAGTGGATTTGTGGCCTGCTGTTGCTCGTCGTCGGGCTGGCGGTGTTGGCCTCGCTGCCGGTGCTAAATTTCCTCAGCCTGGGCTACCTGCTCGAAGCTAGCGGCCGCGTTGCTCGAACTGGTCGGCTTTCAGCGGGTTTTCCCGGCGTGCGTTTGGCCGCTCACTTCGGGGCAGCTATCGGCATGTGTTACCTATTTTTGGTTCCGGTGCGTTTAGTTTCGAGTCTGGCGCATTCGGCGTATGTGATCGATCCGGGGGGACCGGCGGCGCGAGGTTGGCGGTTGGCTCTGATCGTTCTGATTGGTGTCACGTCTCTGCACCTCTTAGCCACCCTGGCCCGTGGGGGAAAATTGCGCTATTTCCTCTGGCCGCTCAACATTCTGTGGCTAGTGCGGCGTATCTGGCGGGGCGGCTACTACACCGAAGCTCGCGACGCGGTCTGGGATTATGTGCAACGCCTGCAACTGCCTTATCTGTTTTGGCTGGGGGTGCGCGGGTTTGCCGTGGCGCTCTTGTGGCTGGGGGTGCCAGTGACGCTGTTGGTGGCGGGGCACGCACCTTTTCCCCTCATGCCACTGTTGGGCTGGCTAGGAACGGTTTTGCTGGCCGTGGTGCTGATCTATCTGCCGTTTGCTCAGGCACGCTTGGCCGAAACCGGGCGGTTTGCCGCTGCCTTTGAACTGAGCAAGATTCGCGAGGCGTATCGTCATGCCCCGTGGGCTTTTACGCTAGCGCTGTACGCCACGCTGCTGCTAGCCGTGCCGCTGTATCTGGTGAAGATCGAGCCGGTCCCGCGTGAGGTGGCCTGGCTGCTGAGCCTGGTGTTGATCGTGTTTGTGTATCCGGCTCGATTGCTGAGCGGTTGGGCTATCGCCTGCGCCCACGCCAGGCGACAGTGGGCGCATGGGTTTTTCCGCTGGAGTGGGCGGCTGGCAATGATTCCGGTGGTGCTGTTTTACTTGCTCATCTTATACTTTGCTCAATATGTGAGTTGGAACGGCATCTGGAGTTTTTACGAGCAGCATGCCTTTACACTGCCCGTGCCGATCCTGGGCACGTAAGACAGGTGCTTGCGAGCGGCGGGGGTTGCCTACCGCTCGGTATCGGCCAGGGGTTTGCTTTGCCCGAGGTTACTTCAAGTTTTTGCGCTTCTCGGCGATCAGGGCGATGAGTGCTTTGTGCGGGTCGGCAAACTTTTGTAAGCCCTCTTCCATCAACGTCTCTTCGAGCTTCTGCATGTCCACTTTGGTGTCGATCTCGGCCAGCACTTCAGGGGGCGGCAGCTGATCCACTTGACGGCTAAATTGTAAGTTGCTCTCGGCTACGGCTTTGTTGGTTGCTGGCGGGTTAGTCTGAATGTCACTACCAGCAAAGGCTTCGACATATTTCCAAGGGGCATCGGCTTTGTTCTTGGTACCAGTCGAGGCAAAGATCATCTCCTGTTTCAGCGGGCAGCCTTTGTCTTTCCAGAACTCCTGGTTGAGCTTCCAGATGCGTTTGGCATTGACGATGCCGACCTGCCCTTGGGCGGCTGGCGAGAGTTCCGGCACCTTCGCCGCCGTGTACACATCCAAGCGGCTGACGAAGATAGAATAGACAGACTTAAAGGTGTCGAGCTTGGCCCGGCGTTGCGCTCCGCGCCACATGGCATCGCGGGCCGCCACATACTGCCGCTGGCTGAAAATCAGAGTGACGTTAAGCGTCACACCGGCGGCACACAATTCCTCGATCGCCCCCAGGCCGGCGGGCGTGGCGGGAATTTTGATCATGCGGTTGCAGTGACCGGCCGACCAGTGTTTGCCTAACTCAATATAGCGGGCAATGCGTTGCTCAGTCGGTTGGGGGTTGCTGACATCCTCAATGAGGGGGTCCAACTCGAAGCTCACCCAGCCGTCGTCCCCTTTGGTTTCCTTCCAGACCGGTTCAAAGACATCCTGGGCCTGCTTGACCAGGTGATCGGTCATCTTCCAGGCGATCGCTTCATCGGAGAGCCCCTCGGCGGCGAATTGCTTGATGAGGGCGTCAAAGCGTCCTGTTTTAATCAGGTCCGACACAATAATCGGGTTGCTGGTCGCGCCGGTGGCTCCCAGCGCGCGATTGGTTGCGACCTCTTGCGGGTCGATGGAATCCAGCCAGAGCTTGGTGCCGGTTTGAATCAGCGATTGCAACGGGTGCAAGGTCATGTCGGTCCTCCACAAACTCAGATGGGGCGCGAAGATTATGATACGAACCCAAATTTCAACCACCGCTCTGGGCCGATTTCTGCTTCTGCCGATGCAGCTTACCTCGTCTTGAGATAAGCTGCTTCCATGAGCGTTACGATTCTTGCCCAAACGGAAGACGAACGCCAAGCCTTCCTTCAGGCCCTCCAGGGACACGTCCCCGGCTTGGTTGAACTCGGCGACTTCTCTGCTGCCCCCCGGCTCACGCTGGCCGACACCGTTCAGGTCGTGGTCATCGAACACCGCGTCCCAGACATCGACGGCCTAGCGCTGGTCGATTGGCTTCAGCAACGCCGGCCGCGTCTGCCCCTGGTGCTTGTGGTGACGGGTGGTGATCCGCCGTTTGCCGTCCAGGCGATTCGCCGCGGTTTGGCCGACTATGTGCCCCGCGAGCATCTGGATTGGCTGGGGCCTGTTGTGCGCGAGTGGGTGCTGGCCCCGTGGAACCTATGCCGGCCACATCGGCATCTGGAGGAACTGGGGCTATTGGTCGGACCAACGATCCATGAATTGAATAATATTTTTACTCCCCTACAGCTGGGGATAGATCTCCTGCACAATCCGCTCAACCCCGAACATCGGGAAAAGCTCATACAGACACTCACCCAGAGCATGCAACGTGGTTCCGACCTCATTGGCCAAGTGTTAGAACACGAACGGCTACGCTGGGAAGATTGTAGCTGGGTGTCTCTGGACGAATTGACGCAACGCCTAGTCGAAGAGCGTCACACCTCCGCCCGACCGATCTACTTCTCCGCCGAGGCCAACCTGCCGCCGTTGTGGGGCGATGCCGTGCAACTGCATCACCTGGTGCGGCTAGGGCTGCAATGGATGCAGCATCAGCGCGAGAGTCTCCAAGCCGATGCTTCTCAAGCCCCGCTACGGCTGCAATTACGCCACCAGACCAAGAGTAGTCCTGCTGCTGAAAAAAATCCCTTTGGACAGATCGTGCGTTCGTGGCTAGAATTAGCATACTCAATACCCTACTCGCGCGAAGAACGCCCCGTGGTGAAGCAATTGCCTTCACCGCTTGATCCTTTGTCGGTCCACTCGGGGTTTGATTTGTTGATGATTCGCGGCATTATTCGCCGACACTTTGGCCGCCTGGATGTGGCCGAGTTACCCAACGAAGGAATCACTCTAACCATCTGGTTGCCCGTCACTCAGCCGGGGGAGGCCGAGAGTGGCCGTGATTCTGCTAGTTGAGGATGATCTTCAGGTTCAGACATCGTTGCGGATCGCCATGGAGGCGGCTGGACACGAGGTGTCCTCTGTCCATGACGGACGCCAAGCCCTACGTCAGCTGCGTCAGCAGCCAGCCGATCTAGTTATCACGGATATCTTGATGCCTGAGGTCGATGGCCTGGAACTGATCCGTGTCCTGCGGCGCGACTTTCCAGCCATCCGGATCTTGGCCATTTCCGGGGGTGCGGCTCGCTTGCCCAGTGCCGACATGCTGCAACTAGCGCGAGCCTTGGGAGCCGACCAGCTGCTGTCGAAGCCTTTCCGCCAACAGGAGTTGCTCAACGCGATCTGCGCTCTACTAAAACTAAACTAGGCGGCCTAACTGGAAGGACGGTTGCCACTCCTCGGCCGCACAACGCTTCTGTCCCGCACAACCAGCCGAAGTTGCTCAAGTCCGGCAAGCGTCTGAACCGATGAAAGGGTTAGAACCGTTCCGTCCGGCACCGGCTCCCCGGTGAAACGGGAACGGGTGGAATAACCGGGGAGGGAGGGTCTGTCATGCGGCGGTTGCTGCTGGCTTTGAGTTCGTGTTGCATCTTGCAATGCACAGGATGTTTTCTGAACGCCTATTCGTCGGATCCCAATCGTCGCATTCAGCAACTCATCAACGAGTCGGAAAACCTCCGACAGATCGAGTTGGAATGGGAGCGCTTCTGGATGCTCGATCAACCCTCGCACCTGACGCCGGAACGCGTCCATGGCGGTGCAGGGATCGGCTAAGCCGTGAGGGCACCGATGCCCAAGGTTGCTCGCTGCTCAGCGCTTCAAAGCCTTGAGCAGCGTTTCGCGTTCTTCAGGGCTGACATCGCGAGCCTTGAGCCGGGCTTGCAACACCATCGTAGCGGCGGCTCGCAGGTCGGCATCGCCCTCATTAAGGAACCGTGCCGCCCACACCGCCGGCATCGGGCCAAAACGCACCCCCGGTACGGCAAGAATCTCTAGAGCCGCCCGCTTGACTTCGGCGGGTTCCTTGTCGTTGGCGGCAATGGCCAAGACGATCGGATCGAGGGTTCGATGGGGCATCCGAATGCTGGCGCGAACCAGAGCCACACGTTGCTCGGTGGTCAAATGCGGATTTTTGAGTAGTTCGGGCATGTCTTCCAGGGCGGCTTCGGTTCGGAGACCGCAGTAGAGATGAGCAACCAGGTCAATCTCACGCTGGGCCCCAGAGGCAGCCATGGTTCGCAGAGCAGTCAAACCCAGTTTGCCCAGGCTTTCCAGGCCGCGTAGCAAGCCATCGCGTAGCACCGGGCAGTTGCCCTTGTCAAACGAGAGCGTCGCGGCCAGGTTATCCCCGACGCCCGGATGCGCATTACGCGCCAGAGCCAACGCCACGGACCGCTTCAAATGCGGATCTTCTTCCGCCAGTCCACGCAACAGTGCCGCGTGTGCGTCCTTGTTGGCTGAACCTGCTGCCAGGATCCCGTAGGCTTCGGCACAGACCCGCTGAACTTCGGCATCGCTGTTGCCTAGCTTGGCCAACAACCCTTTGCGAACCTCGGCGTCGTCCAGGGCGAGCAGACAGCCCACCGCCATCATTCGAGCCGTCCAAGGCTGTTCTTCGTTAGCCAAGAGGGTCAGCAGGCCACCGCGTACCCGGTCCCCCCCTTTGCGAAGCGACGTTCGGGCCCGGAATCGTTCGCTTGCATCCGGGGCCGCTAATCCCTTCAGGGCGTCGGCCTCGGCCATCAAGTCATCGCGTTTAGCGACATCCCGCAAAGGCAGCGCTTCGTCCTCTTCGGTGCCTTTCCAAGAAAGCCGCCAGAGCAACCCTTTGTCGTGGCCGCGATCGACGACATAGAGGGCCCCCTCGGGACCGGTGAACAGGGCACAAGGGCGGAAGGCATCGCCCCCCGTGACAAAGACGAATTCTTCGACGACACGGAAAGTCGCATTTTTGGGTTTGAGCCGATAAGCCCGCACCGTGCGATCTCTCACATCGGGATAATACAGCAGCCCTCGATACCGCTCGGGCAACTGGGTATCGTGATAGCTGTACAAACCGCTCGGTTCACCGCGCCCTGTCTTGAGCAACGGCGTCAAGGTCCCGGGAGCCTCGCCCCAGGCAGCGGCCCGGTGCAAGTCCGGCTTGTGCGCCTTGGCCCCGAACGCCAACCGATAGCCGTAGTCGCCCCCATCGGCCAGGTGGATCAGCCGGCAACCGGTGAAGCGGCCGGCATCGGGCAGGTCAGCATCCACGGCAAAAGCATGGCCAGCCAGATCAAAGGCTAATGGCCCAGCGACGTGACGCACCCCCAAGGCGAACAGGTGCAGTTTGTTGCCTTCGGGCGTGCAACGGAAGATAGCCCCCGTGCGACAGCTAGTCGCCTTGCTGCCATCATGGCCGATCAGGTCGCTATCGCCTTCGATGGTGTTCAAATACAGCCAACCATCGGTGCCCAGAGTGATGCCGACGATCCCTAGCCCCTGGACCAGGGTAGTGCGTTTGCCGTCAAAAAAGCGATGTAACCCTTCGGGGGTGGCAAAGTACAACTGACCATCGAAGGCAGCCAAAGCGGTGATGCCGGCCTCTTCAACAAGTGGCTTGCCCGCCGTCCATTTCGGCCAGGAGAGCGGGAGGATGGCATCCTTGGTGCCGCCGCGTAGCAGATAAGCATTGGTGTCATCCATGACGACGGTACGCACGTCGGGGCCAAGTTCAGCGACCCGATCCAAGGCAAACCCCTCGGGAGTGCGGAGGTTGTCTGCCTTGGGGTGTTTAACGAAGGTCAGCCCCTCCGGTGCGGGCAGAGTCGGCGAGGTCGCCTTGTCCGGGTTGGTGGCTTTTTCATCGGCGACGGCCACGCTGGCAAGAAGCCCGGCGAGCAGCAACAACGAACGATTCACGCACAAGACTCCTGGGGGATAAATGAGTGACCGGTTTTCGGTTCTAAGGGTCAAAGACTGTTTGTTAGACGGTAGAAAAACTAGAATGTTCCCCGTTCCCCAAATCTTCCCTCCCTGGAGACGAATCATCCATGCTTTCGCAACCTTCCCGTCGCACCTTCTTGTTAAACTCTGCCAGCACAACGGTGGCGTTGTGTTCTTATCATCATGGTAGCATCGCTGCGCCTAGCGAGCGTCTGCGAGTTGGTGCTATTGGCATCGCTGGTCAGGGGTACGGCGATCTTCGGGCCATCGCCGCCGCAGGGGCCGAGATCGTCGGCCTGTGCGACGTACACGAGAGCCGCAAGGAAGTGCAAGATCAAATCAAGCACTTCTCTAAAGCGAAATTCTACACCGACTTTCGCAAGATGATCGATGCCGGCGGACTGGATGCCGTCATGATCGCCACGCCCGATCACACCCACGCCACCGCTACCTGGTTCGCCCTCAATGCCGATCTACATGTCTTTTGTGAAAAACCGCTCACTCATACCGTTCACGAGGCCCGGGCCGTGGCCGAACTGGCCAGCCGGAAAAAACGCGTCACCCAGATGGGCACCCAGATTCACGCCGGCAACAACTATCGCCGGGTGGTCGAACTGATCCAATCGGGAGCGATCGGCGACGTGACCGAGGTGCATACCTTTGTCGGCAAAGACTGGGGCGGCGGCGATCGCCCCCAAATGGGCCAACCGGTGCCCAAAGGGCTGGACTGGGATCTGTGGCTGGGGCCGGCCCCCGAACGCCCTTACCACTCCACCTATGTACCGTTCAACTGGCGGCGTTTTTGGGACTTTGGCGGCGGCACCCTCAACGACATGGCCTGCCACCATATGGATCTACCCTTCTGGGCGCTCAAACTCCGCTATCCCACCCGCGTCGAGGCCAACGGACCACCGGTGCATCCCGAGACGGCTGCCAACTGGCTACAAGTGACCTATGATTTCCCCGCTCGGGCAAAAATGCCTGCCCTGAAACTCTTCTGGTACGATGGCATCAAGCGGCCGAAATATTTCGACGATCCTAGCTTCCCCAAGTGGGGCGACGGCAACCTCTTCGTTGGCACCAAGGGCATGCTGTTGGCCAATTATGGCCGCTACAAGCTACTGCCGGAAAAGCAGTACAAGGACTTCGTGCCGCCCAAGCCGAGCATCCCGAATTCGATCGGGCACTATAAAGAATGGGTAGAGGCTTGCAAGACAGGCGGGCCGACTACTTGCAACTTCGACTACAGCGGTGCCTTGACCGAGAGTGTGCTGCTGGGCACGGTGGCTTATCGGTTGGGCAAACCGTTTGATTGGGACGGACCGAATTTCAAGGCCAGCGAAGCAGGGGCGATGAAGTACCTGCGAAAGGAATACCGCAAACCCTGGAACGTGGGCTAGGCGAACTTGACTGGCTCGCCCTCACTCACGCCGTACCTCGCCCTCGCCTGTAGGAGGGTTGTTCGGTTGAGCAGACGCCAGGAGCTATCCTTGGCAAGTTATCATCGCATGTTATCAGCAATCCGCACACAGAGCTTATCGCTGTGCCGGGGCGACTGGCTGCTCTGGCTGCTCTTTTTGCTCCTTCTTCGGGCTGTAGGGTCTCGAACGCACGAGAAACGCCATCGCCTCCGGCCCCTTGCCAACCCGGCACACGCGATCGGTTTGGTATCGCTGCATCATCTCCAACAGTTCCCGCGCCTCGGCCGCTTGGGGGCCGACCACCAGCTTGACTTGACCAGCCTCGGCGAGGGCGTATTGGCCGGAGAGTTCTATGACCTCCAGTTTTCCCGGATCTAGATGGATCGCACTCAGGCCGAACATCACCCCCGATGGACTCGACGGAGCCACCGGCACCCAGCGACTGGCAAAGGTTCCCCCTAGGCGGTAATGCTCGGTACAACGGTAATATCGCAACGCCGACTGCGCCAGGCGGGCATCGGCGGCGTGTGGTCCAAACGAGGCCACTAGCTGCGAACCTACCACTAATGACCACTCGCCGCGATCCTGTCGCAATTGGATATTGCGGTAGTCGTGCGCCACTCGGCCTGTAGCATCGGGTTCGATCGGCGTGATCACCGGGCCGGCCAATTTGGATTCGCTCCGCCAAGTGGGCTTCGACCGTTGCCATAGCGATTGGCTATTGGCCGGGAGATTGGTCTTGGTCGTCGAGCGCAGAGCCAGAGCAGGAATTGCTTCGTTCACTACTGCTTCCCCACCGCCGATCGGAGTCATGGGTTTTTCGCTTGGCTTGGCTGCCTTGGCGCTTTTCGCCCTGATTGGTGGTTTCACGGCGTTCAACTGCCGAGAATTGGGTTGCACAGCGGCACGAAATTCCGAGGGACCGAAAAACAAGGTCATACTCGGCACCCCCTGGCCTAGTAGCCCTACTTGCGTGAAACGATAGGTCTGGAATACAGCCAACGCTTGGCGGGCCTCGGCCTCGGTGGGAAACAGCAGCAACACCCGAACTCGATCCTTCAAGGCCCACTGGCCGAACTGTTTGGCCACGGTGAGATGCTCGCTATCCAGAGGCAGGACTCGCAAGCCTTGGCGGTTGATTCCCGTTGGGGCTTTGCCATCGCATAGCCAGTATTCCATCACGGGACGTGGCGAGCCGATCAGGCCGTATTCGTTGAGGTTCAGATCTCGAATCAGACGCAACGCCTGGCGGGCATCGGCTTCCACGAAGCCAAAATCTTTCAGCGGCCGATCGCCCTCATAAAGAATCCAGCGACCCTGTTGGCCCCGCAGCCGCAGCGTCTCAGGATCAAAACGACGCGGAGACGGAATTGAGGGGGAAGGTGGCGACGAGGTCGGTTCGGCTTGGGGCGGCGTGGGCGATTGGGCTAACAAAAGCCAAGGCAGAGCCAGCACACAAGCAAGCAGCCGATGGCGCATAAGTGGCCTCCGAAGCGAATAAGAGACGCTCCAAAGCGCATCGGCAGAAAAAGCGGTCGACTTGAGCCGAGCATTTGCACAATCGGTGAACATGATCTAAAGTTGAGCAGGCAACGCGATGTCTCGTTTTGGGAGGCGTCGCGGAGACGACCGGAGATGTCGTTGGCCCAGATCACAACGCCTTTCATCCTCGAAAGGGCAAACCCATCGTAAGGTGGGGACGCAAAGAGACAGCTGCGGCTCCCCCTTCCATCAGGGGCCGGAGGGCTGCTCTACCGAAGGGGTGGAGTGTGGCGAAACCCACCGTCCATCCCGCGATTTCCGGCACCAGGAAGGTGTAACGGGGTCGTTCCGATCTGGGGGTTATGCGTGCCAGCGGCAGGCATGGCTACGTCGAAGGTCGTCTTGCTTTTCTGACCGGGCTGCCCAACTTGTCGAGGATTGTCTGACTTTTCTTTGCGCGCTGCCCTGGCTTGTGGGGTTTACCATTGACGATAGGGCAGGCCATCACTCATAATAACCGACGTGTGAGAAACCTCTCCGAGAGTTTTTCTCGGAGTTTAAGTAAATGGTCCGAATGAATAAGCTACCGCTGCGTTTCCGAAAGCTTGGCTGAGCGGAACCGTTGCAGGTAGAAGAGGATCGAGCCTGACGACTTGCCTCCTTTGCCTAGGCAACGGAAGTCTGTCGGTTCGTCGGGTGTCTGCTGAGGGTTCCTCGTTTCCCCGAGTCCAACGGATGGCCTTCCGCTCACAAACCTGAGCTTGCCGGCAAACTCGGTTAACCTTGCATCGGTCGTCTGACTCGGACGGCCGATAACTTCAGCTGCACCGGCTGCTGTCTCGTGACGCTACTCCTGTGCGGTTCGTTTCCCGAGCAGCCGGTGACGGCAGTCGGGATTCTCTCGACAGGCCTAACTCGCCCTTCGCTGGCGCGATCTCAAGCAGCTAACCAGCGGTATCGAGGAAGGAGCAGGGGTCCATGGACCCACTGTATCTCGTGGTCGTGGGACTGGTCGCTGCCCTGGCAGGTGTGGCGATTGGCCACCTACTGACCCGCTCACAAACGCCGGCCAGTCTAGAGTCGTTTCATCGTCAATCCGAAGCTATCCTCCGTGCCGCTCATGAAGAAGCGGAAGCTCTCAAACGGCAGATCGAACTAAAAGCCCGCGAAGACCAACTGCAGTTGCGCGACAGCCTGACCCGTGAGATCGAACTGTTACGCAACGAATTACGCGAACAGGAACGCCGCCTGGACAAACGCGAGGACAGCTTGGAAGAGAAATCCCAGACGCTCTCGAAAAAAGAACGTCAACTGGAAAACCAGCGCTCCAAAATTAGCGAACGTCGCGCTGAGGCCGAGCGCCTGTTGCAGAAAGCCCAATCGCTCCTAGAACAGCACACCGCCGAACTGCATCGCCTCAGCGGCCTGAGCCGCGAACAGGCTGAAGCGATCCTCCTCAGTCGGCTCGAAACGCAACTAAGCGACGCTATTGGTCTGCGCTTACAACGCTTCGAGGAAACCCTCAAGTCGACCACCGAAGAACGCGCCCGGCGGGTCTTGGCCACCGCTATTCATCGCTATGCCGCCGAACACACGGCCGATACCACTGTCAGCACGGTGGATATACCCAGTGACGAGATGAAAGGACGAATCATCGGTCGAGAAGGTCGAAACATTCGCACGTTTGAGAAAGCAACAGGGGTTGATGTAATCGTTGATGACACTCCCGGCGTCGTGGTCGTCAGCGCCTTCGACAACGTCCGCCGCGAAATCGCTCGCCTTGCCCTGGTCAAACTCATCCAGGACGGCCGAATTCACCCCTCGCGCATCGAGGAAGTGGTCCAGGAAACCCAATCCGAGATGGAAAAACACATCCAAGAACTCGGCCGCCAAGCCGTCGACGAGGCCAACATCGGCCCCTTGCATGATAAGCTCGTTCAACTGTTAGGCCGGCTGAAGTTTCGCACCAGTTACTCGCAAAACGTCCTTCGTCACTCTCTGGAGGTCGCCCACCTGTGCGGCATGATAGCCGATGAACTGGGTCTGGATGGCCGGTTGGCCCGGCGCTGTGGCCTGTTGCACGATATTGGCAAAGCGGCGGATCACGAGATGGAAGGAGGCCACCCCAAGATCGGGGCCGACCTGGCGGCTCGATACGGCGAGAAAGATCCTAATGTTTTGCATGCCATTCTCGGGCACCACGACGATGTGACGATTGATCACATTTACACAGTGTTGGTGGCAGCAGCAGATGCCATCAGTGCCTCGCGACCAGGGGCACGCCGCGAAACGTTAGAGAAGTACGTCAAACGATTGGAAGAACTCGAGGCCCTAGCAGGCGGTTTCCCCGGAGTCGAGCAAGCCTACGCCATCCAGGCTGGCCGCGAGATTCGGGTGATTGCCAACGCCAGCCGCACCACGGATGCCGACGCCCAGCGGATTTGTCACGAGATTTCGCGGGCCATCGAGCAGCAGTTACACTACCCCGGGGAGATCAAGGTAACAGTGATTCGCGAAACTCGCATTACCTCAGTAGCCCATTGACCACGAGCCAACCGAACAGGGGAGGACAACTCGTAGAGGCGTGAGCAAAAGGTCGCCTACCGAGCTTGTCCTGGCGTTCATCTGGACGTACGATCATTTACCCAGTCGCCTTCTTCCCCTACACTCACGAGGTGGACCGTGACGGAACTACCGCTAGCCTCGCAATGGACGGATTCGCTGCCACGTCTGGTTCGCGCCACACGCCACGGCCCGGTCCTCCACCAAACCGCCTTGGCTCCTGCTCCGCAAGTGCTGGGCCTGAACCTCACCCGCGGTTGTGGGCATCGCTGTGCCTTCTGCTCGGTGCGGGCCTCGCCCCATTTTCCTCCCCATGAGGTCGTGCTGTTCACCAACACTGTCGACCTGCTCGCCCAGGAACTCCAATCCTCTTCGCCTCAGGCTGTCTATTTGTGCCCCGGTGCTGACCCCTTTCCCCCTTTCACGGCTGTGCAGGAACTGTTGGTCCGCGTCGTCGACTGTCTGACTGCTCACGGGGTCGAGAGTTGGCTAATGACCCGCGGCGAAGTGCAAGCCGATATCCTGAACCAACTTCAGCCACTAGCCCAGCGGATTCGCTTTACTGTGGCGTTGCCCACCTTGCAACCGGGCACAGCCGCCCTACTGGAAGCTGAGGCCGCCCCCCCGGAAGTGCGTCTGGAGATGATTGGTCGACTACGCGAACGAGGTTTTACGGTGCAGGTGGCGTTGGACCCGCTGTTGCCCCAGTGGACCGACACCCCCGAAATGCTGGAACCGCTCCTGGCCGCGCTGGCTGCACGCGGTGTCCAATCGCTCAGCGCTAGCTATCTATTCCTGCGCGCCGGCATCCGCGACCACCTCCAAGCCGCGCTACCGGGCGATGTGGCCAGTGCGGTTCTGACTGCCTACGACCAGGGGCCGGTTCTCACTGGCACGGGACTAGCTGGAGCCCGCTACCTACCACGGGCGCGACGGCAACGCGGCTATGCGACGCTGATGGCTCTGGCCTCGCGGTATGGCATGAGTGTGTCTGTATCGGCGGTGACTAATCCCGATTTCACCCCGAGCAAACCGACGCCCGAGCAGCTGCAGGCAACCAGTTTATTGGCAGCCTATCGGAAAACGGCCAATCGTTCAGCGGTGTAAACGTAAGCAAGGGAGCCAGGGCAGGCTCCCTCGGGAAGTGTTCGTGCAATGTCTGGGCAAATAGCTTAACGCGAGGCCAGAGCCAAGCCAGCCTCGAAAGCACGAACCGAATAATACAGCGACATGTAGGCCGCTTCATCCCCTGGGGTAGCCGGTGCGAAAATCAATCCCTCGCGGGTCATGAAGTCCACCAGTTCGGCCACGGTGCGCCCTTGAGCGGTCCAGGTGTTATTGAAATACTTCTTGGCCGACGGATCTCGCAGCAGTCGAGTGGCCGACTGCAGTTGCCGCATGAACCCCTTAGCTTCTAGCGATTGGGCAATTGTCAGATCGTCGGTGCTGTCATCGACCTTACGCTGTAGAGCAGCCATGTCGGCTTGAATGTCCTTCAACAGCCGGGCTTCAGCCTTGCCACTGTTTTTGATACTATCAACGGCCGCCTGAATGTTTCGCGTCAATCGTTCGCGTTCCTCGTCGAAGATTTTTTCTTGCAGGCTGAGCGGCCAGTCGAACTTGCCCTCGTTGCGGAGCAGCCCCACGTTACCCGAAATAGCCGGAGAAGTGAGATTAATATGTTTCAGGGTGCTTTCTTCCAGGGTGATATTGGGGCCCCGATTGAGCCGACCGAGCTTGCGGATGTTGTTGAGCAAGTCGTTGAGCGACTTGCCTGAGATCACTTCAACCAAAGGCGGATCTTTTCGAGCGCGTTCCAGATCGGTGCGGACTTGGTTGTCAATCAAGTCCTGGGTTTTCATCTTGCGGCTTTCATACCAGGCTTCAAATTCAACACGTTTGCGGGCCGTCTCATAGCTCATCTGTCGCGATTGCTCACGCAGTAGACGGGCTTGTTGAACGCTCATCCAATATTGACCCGTTGCTGCGGTGACCGAAGCAACACCCGTGAGGTAGCCATTTAAGGGGTCTTGGATGAAAACACCCCCAAAGCCCGGGAAACCGCCCGGAATGAAACCGCCGGCCACGGGGCCAAAACCGCCTACACCATAGGGGTTCATGCCGATAGTACCGCCCAGGTAAGGGTTGACGCCGGGCATCGTGGACAGGGCATATGGATTAACCGGAGCCACAGCAGGTAGTGGTCCGCCGACCCCACCTCCAAAGCCTCCAAACCCTGCAAAGCCTCCAAAACCTCCAAAACCCTGAATCCCAACTGGTGGAATCGGATTCGGGTTAATTTGACCCCACGCCTGACCTGACATGCTCAGCAGAGCCACTAGGGCTGTACATGCTGAGAAACGAACAAAGGCGGTCATCTGGATTCTCCCTAGGGCATCTGGCCCCATCAAATGTCGCACCCAATCACGACAAACTCATCCCCATTGATTATGATACGAGAACCAGGCAAGGGACGCAAAAGAAATCCACTGCGTCCATCTCATCTCGGCTTGCCGCGCGAAAGCTGTACCACGCTCAACAGCAACGCCGCCGGCACCTCTGCGATGCCGGCGGCGGTTGCTTGATCTGCGGACCACCTGGACGACACAGAAAACCTTAGAGTTCAAGGTCTTCCTTCTCGGCCATAGTGCGGAGCTTTTTCATGGCACGAGCATTGAGTTGGCGTACCCGTTCTTTGGTGATGCCAAACTGCTGGCCAATCTCTTCCAAGGTCATGCCCTTGGCATGGCTGTCGAGACCAGCGCGCATGCGAATGATTTCGCGTTCACGCGGTTCGAGCTTCTCCAGCAAGCGGTTGATGCTGGCAGTGGCCCGTTCCTTGTTGGCGACGGCCTCGTGTTCATCGCTGCGCACATCGGGGGCAATCTCGAACACCTCTTCATGACCGGTCACGAAGCGTTCGCGGCGGTGTTTTTCATCCGGGATACTGCGGGCAAAGTTTTTCATGATGGCCCACGAAGCATAGGTCGAGAATTTGAAGCCCCGGCTGGCGTCAAACTTCTCGACAGCCCGGATCAGCGACATATTGCCATCGGAGAGCAACTCGAAGAAGTTCTCTGCTTGGTTGGCATGCCGCCGAGCGATGTTCACGACCAGACGCATGTTGCTGTTGATCAGCAGATCCTTGACCTTGTTGGCCTGGTTCAACAAGGTTTCAATCTGCTCCAGCAGATGGGTTTTCACCTTGGTGGAGTCCACCTCGCCCTTAGTGAGCATCTGCTCGCGCAACTGCTTGGCCTGGTACTTGTACCAGTTCATCTGCCGAAACAGATGTGCTTCCTGCTCTCGACTGAGCAGCGGATATTCATAGCACGAAGCCAACTCGGGCGGCACGTCGCGCGGAGCGTGCATAGCCGCCTTCTTGGCAAGATAATCCTCGTAATCGGGCATCAAGGCAGTGATTTCCTCCTCCTTGCCGGGCAGGTGGAAATCGGGATGGTCAATATAGTCAAGCGGTTGCTCCAAGAGATGCTTCGCGCGCACCTCGTTGATGACTCGGTAAACCGAGTTTCGCGTCCGCTGGTATCGTTTCGCTAGGGTTTCCACGTTTATCCCCCGTTGGTAAGAGGTAAAGATCGATTCCTTCGTTGCCGCATCAAGCGGCCCCGAGCGAAGCGGGAAGACCGCGCGATCGGGATGCTCCTTGTCGTGGTTGCGGATCGTGTAGCGGACTGTCTCGACCGAACGCTTGAGTTTCCTGGCAATCCTCCGGCTGATATCCGTCAGTGTGGTGCCCCAAACTTGTGAAAGCCTTTTGGCCCGTCGCAAGATCTCCTCTCGTTCCGCCTCGCTCATCTGACTGAATTTGCCGCTCTTCTCCACTCGTTGCTGATTCATCCGCAAGAATCGTTCCACAACCGCTTGATCAAAACACAGATGTCGTTTGCCTTGCCGTAACACCTTACGGCCCACCAGTCCCAGTTTGCGCCAGCGGCGAATCGTTTTGGTCGAGACATTCAACTGGGCTGCCAATTCATCGAGAGTGATCAGGTGTTCGCTGTCCAAAGTGGCAGATACACTGCCACCTAGAGCCTCGATGAATCGTGTCAGGTCTTCCCGCAACTCATCACCAGGAATCACCAGATCCGGGTAGGAATCGGGTCGATATTCGGTGATTCGGAAGCAAACAAACTGATACGGATACCCCCGGTGAGGGTCGATCTCTCCCAGCAACTTCTGCGCCCGCAACAACTGCTCTTGCCGTTTCGCCGGCGGGGCAAAGCGAACCTGCTGGTCCGTCAGTTGCTTCAGCGCTGAAGTGTGGAAGATCGACACGAAACCAATCTCCTGTCCTACAGTTCCTCTTTTCTTGTTTTGATTCTCTGCTCTGTTATCCCACACCGCGTATCCTAATTAGACGAATTGCCGTCCCCTCAGGTTCGTTTTTTCTTAAGGCGAATTATCCTACCCCCATAAGGACTCCATCGTTCCCCAATCGCCAGCGGGACATCCTTTTGCCCGCCGAATTAAGGACGAATCCCTCGCGGAAAAATTACGCTGGAAAGTCTAAGAGCTAGAGGGTATTTCTTCTGAAGGGTTCTTCTCTTTCGCCAATTTTCTTCGCTGCAACAAGCGTGCCCAATCAAAAATCAAGACCATTTGTTCGACCAGGCGGCTTGTGTCTCCTTTCTTAAACCCCTTCTCTGTATGATGTTGGCACCTATGTGCCTTTGGATGCCATTTTCCCTCCGACCACTCTCGATGCTCACTGCTCACTGGACACCTAGTCAGCTTTACCAAGTAAGGTGTACAATCTTGCAAAAAAGCCAGACCGCCTTGGCTTGCCTAATCCGCACAGCCACACTTCCCATCCGTTCTTTCTGCTCCGCTTGGCCCACAGAGGAGCCAATCGCACTGCTCGCAACGGGTACAATCGGGTGGAGGTGTTGCCATGCGTCCTTTCGTTCTGGTCTTCGCTTACTTGCTCCCTTGCGTCACGGCCGACGAACACGTCTTCTTCCGTGAACGCCTACAGATCGGGGATCGTTATCACGTTAAAACCCGTGTCGATCTCACTGGCTCGTTCACCCCACCGCCGATCAAAGGGTCAAAGCCCCAAACAGTTGAACTGCAGGGGGCCAGTTCGATTGATTATGAGGAACGCCTACTGGCATTTTCCGACAAGGGCGAGGTCACCCGAACTGCCCGCCTCACCCGCCGCTTCGACTTCTCTCGCACTCTGGCTGGCCAAAAACAGCAAATTGGTTTGCGGCCGGAAATCAAGCGACTGGTGATCCTACGACAAGGCCCCACCGAGATTCCGTTCTCGCCGGATGGCCCGCTCACTTGGGGTGAACTCGATGTCGTGCGAACCGACGTTTTCGTCCCCGCCTTGCTTGGCCTGTTGCCTCGTGAGGCAGTTCGTGTCGGCGACCGCTGGAAAGCCAGCGACCTAGCCGTTCAGGAGCTTACCGATTTAGAAAAAATCGAGTCCGGCTCACTGGAATGCCGGTTGGAGAGCATCAGTTCCCCCAAGAAGAACCGCATGGCGACGATCCGATTCACTGGCATGCTCAAGGGCATCAGCGAAGACGGCCCAGTCAGCCATCGCCTCACGGGTAGCGTCCTGTACGATCTTGATGAGCAATTTTTCACTACCTTGATATTGAACGGCACGATGACGCTCACTAGCCCCAAGGGCGAGGCGCTGGGCAAGGTCGAGGGGCGTTTTGCCCTAGAACGCAGCCGCGACAGCCGTAGCGAGGAACTTAGCGATGTCGCCCTCAAAGGGGTGAAACTGGAGCCGGACGAAGAGAACACCCGGTTGTTGTACGACAACCCGCTACATGGAGTCCGTTTCGTCTATCCTCGGTCCTGGCGCGTCGCTCGGGAAGCCGAGGGCCAAATCGCCCTGGATAGCGGTACGGGGTGTGGTTTGCTAATCACCCTGGATGCCGCGGGAAAGACCCCTACCCTAAAGCAACTTCAGGAAGAAGCCCGTGCCTGGATGACCAAGAACAAAGGCACCATCTTGCGGGAGATTCCCTCAGCAACTCTGCGAACCCGGCCACGGTTGGAGGCGTTTTCGTTGGAAACGAAGCTAGAGGGTCAGAGCTTCTGGATGGACTATTATCTGACCGATCAACCCGAGGGCGGAGCCAGCCTAGCGGCTCGGCTGGTGGCCAAGGAGTTGGCCCAGACCCGCAAAGAAGTGGAAGCCATCGCCCGCAGCCTGACCCGATCACGCCCTTTGCCCACCCGATAAGCCGCCTCTCCGGCCCAAAATGGGGCAGCCGACCCCGTCTGCTCTTGAAGCAGTTCGCTTGGCCCGATATAGCTCCTTGCTCGCATTGACAATGAGGAGGGGGCTATGCGCGGAGGGTTGCTCTTCTTTTTGCTGCCGCTGCTGGCCAACGCGGCCGAAACTCCACAGGAGTTGCTTGCTCGGGCGATTGTCGCTCATGGGGGGGCCTCTCGGCTCTTGGCCGCTCGCGCTGAACAAGTGCAGATGCGTGGCGTGCATTATGTCGGTGGTGCTGAGGTGCCGTTCACCAATACCATGACGTTGCAATTGCCCGAGCGGTTCAAGAGCGTGCTGAGCATGGGCAACGCTCGCGTGATCAACCTGTTCGATGGCGAGCAAGCCGCGCTACTAATCAATGGCAAGCCACAGAAGATGACGGCTGCTCAACTCGGACAACTGCGCCAGACGCTGGCGCTGAATCAGGTCATGCGTCTGGTGCCGCTGTTGCGAGACAAAGGCGTATCCTTGACGCCCCTGGGAGAATACACCATCCAGGGCACGACCGTGGTCGGGGTGGCGGTGAAACGTGCCGGCTGGTCGGAGGTTAAGCTGTTTTTCGACAAGCAAACCGCACTACTGCGGGCCAGCGAGCAAGTGCTGGAAGCGCCTGGTATCGCTGCGGTGGTGCAGCAAGCCCGCTACAGCGATCATCGCGACGTGGGCGGCTACGTTCGCCCGGGCAAGATCACCGTCTTTCGCGATGGCAAAAAGGTGATGGAAGCCGTCCTCACTGAGGCGCGGCGGCTGGACACGATCGACCCAGCGGAGTTTCGCATCCCCAAAACTGGTCCCTGAACCTAGCCGCCTGATTCGGACGCAACTTTGTTGAAGGTGCAACATGTCGCTGCGGGCGTTCACGGTGTCGGCTCGCGAGGCCGGTCAAAGCTTGGTTGCCTGGCTGGCGAGCAAGTTGGCGCGACCCGAACACGAAGTGCGACACTGGCTCAGGCAGCGCAAAGTGCGCGTTGCAGGGCAGCTGTGCAGCAACGCCGGCTGGCGGGTCCGGGCCGGTCAACGGGTCGAAGTCGAGGTTCCCTTCCCGACCGAACACCCCGGCACACTATGTCCATCGTCCTCTCGGCGCAATTCACGCACAGCAGAGATAACCATTCGTTTTATCGACGAGCATCTTGTTGTGGTCGAGAAACCCCCGGGCCTGACCACCATGCGCCATGCCGAGGATGTGGCGGCTTTTGGTCCTCGGGCCAAAAAATATCTGCCACCGACTTTACTGGACCTACTGCCTGGAGTTGTCCAGGCCCACACCGGCAAGCCCGCTGGGCGGCTTCGCGCTGTGCATCGCCTGGATAAGGAAACGAGCGGTCTGATCGTTTTTGCTCGCAGTGCCGCTGCTGAAAGCTCTCTGGGCGTACAGTTTCGTGCCCACAGTATCGAACGCGTCTATCATGCCCTGGTGCGGGGGGTGGCCGTCTCTGCCCGAATCGAATCCACGCTAGTGCCCGACCGGGGGGATGGGCGCCGCGGCAGTGGTCCTCCGGGCAGTCGAGACGGCCAACATGCCGTTACTCATGTCAGACTCCTCGAAGCGTTGGGAGCCTTTTCTCTGGTGGAATGCCGACTCGAAACAGGTCGCACCCATCAGGTGCGCATTCATTTGGGCGAGGCCGGCACTCCTTTGTGTGGCGAACGCATCTACGACCGGCCGTTGCACGGCAAACCGTTGCCCGACGGGAGCGGCGTTTCCCGCGTGGCGTTGCACGCGGCTACGCTCGGGTTGGATCACCCGCTTACGGGCAAACGACTATTTTGGACCTCGCCACTGCCGCCGGACCTAGAAGAAACGCTCAAGCGGCTGCGACGGCTGGCTCGGCCGACTTAACCGGGTGCAACACATAGCGAACCTCACCGATGGGGAAGAAACGGCACAAGCGGCGTTCGTACCAGTCCATCCAGTCGATGCCACGGTTGAGCAATGGCTGAGCGACCAAGCGGGCGAGTTTGTCCAGCCAGGAGACTTTAAGGAGTTGCAAGCGGACCGACTCGACCCGGAAGCGGACCGAGGTGTAAAAGGTCGGTACCTTGCGACGGGGCTGATCGGCCACCTCGGCATAATAGAAAAACGAATACAACCCAAAGAAACGAACATGCGTGGGATCGGAGTAGGCGTAGGGATTGGAAAAGTGCGGCACGATGATTTCGATCTGCCCCCCCGGTTGGGTGATGCGGTGCAACTCAGCGATCAACTGCTGAAAGTGGCTAATGTGCTCCAAGACATGCCGTGAGTAGATCGCCGCTACGCTATTGTCGGGCAGAGCTGAGAGCGGTTTTTCCAAATCGGCAAGAATGTCGACACCGGGCAGAGCGACGCAATCGACATTGTAAAAGCCCGGTTTTTGACGCTGTCCTCCGCCCAGATTCAGCCGTAAAGGTCGAGCGGCTCGCAGGTCTGCCTCGACCGCTGGGTTGAGGATCCGCATCGTCGTGTGCCTCCTCTGCATCCGCACAATCCAATTAATCCCTAGCATCGTCCGACCGGCTGGCCCCAATTGAGGGATCTTGGCAAGAAAAGCCTGAAGCGTTATAGTAAAGCATTCAACCTGTCGCGATCCAGAGGAGCCGCGACGAAAAACAAGCGAGCGAATCCGGCCCGAGCCACCCTTCCTGCGCGGTTGCTCGGGCTTTTGGTCATGGCAGCAAAGGAGGGGGAGCGGATATGGTGGATCATCTGATCGACCTCAAGGCGTTGTTGGTCGAGCGGCCCGATTGTGATGCCGGCACGGTACAGCAACTTCGCAACGCGTTGGCCCAGGGCGGTAGCCAGTACAAAACGCTCCGCGATGTCACCGAAGTGCTCGAAAAAAAGCTCAACGCTGCCCCCCCCGCTCAGGTCAAAACCTGGCACCTCAAGCTCGGCATCGCCTCCTTCTTTGTCGGCCATACCAACAAGGCGATCGAACACCTGCGCCAGGCCGAGACGGCTTTGTCGAATTTTTATCTGGGTCGGGCACTGATGAGCCGCAACGAACACGAAGAAGCGCTCAAGGCGTTCGACAAGGCCGAGAAGAGCGGCTACAACGCCAGTCAAGTGAAGTTGCAACGAGCGGGCATCTACCGGCTGATGGGTAACATTTCCGAAGCTCGCAAACAACTGGCCCAGCTAACCGATCTGGCCAGCCATAGCGCCGAGTATCACTATCAACTAGCGATGTGTGCGCTGGCCGAAGGTCAGCGGGATCAGGCGATCGCAGGGTTGGAGAAGGCAGTGCAACTGGATCCAGGGCACACCAACGCTCTGTTCCAGTTGGGCCACGCCAACGACTTGGCCGGGAACGACGAAGAAGCAATTGCTTGCTATGAGAAATCGTTAAAGCATCCGCCGCTTCATGTCGGTACCCTGATCAACCTCGGCATCCTCTATGAAGATCACAACCGCTTCGACAAAGCCGCCGAATGCTATCGGCAGGTACTCAAGGCCAATCCCGGCGATGAGGTAGCACGGCTGTTTTTCAAGGATGCCCAATCGTCGCTCAGCATGTACTATACAGTCGAGGATGAGGTTTCCGACTCCAAAAAGAGCCAGTTGTTGGATCGGCCGGTCACCGACTTCGAGTTGTCGGTACGGGCGCGCAATTGCCTGAAAAAGATGAACATCCGCACCCTGGGCGATCTGACTCGCGTCACCGAGCAAACGCTCCTAGCCAGCAAAAACTTTGGCGAAACCAGCCTCAGCGAAATCAAAGAGATGATGGCCTCCTGCGGCTTGCGGCTGGGCCAGTCCATTCAGGGCGAACCAGTGCCCGGCGAAGTCCGTTTCCGGCCCACCTCGCCGGTCAGCGCCGAGCAAGAGGCGTTGCTCAACACCCCAGTGGCCGAGTTGAACCTATCAGTGCGTGCCCGTAAGTGCATGACCAAGCTGGGTATCGTCACGCTGGGCGACCTGACGCAACGCACCCAGCAAGAGTTGTTGGAAGCCAAGAACTTCGGCCAAACCTCGCTCCAAGAGGTCAAGGACAAGCTCAAAGAACGCGGCTTGAGCTTGCGTGAAGACTAACCCAAGAGCCACAACCCAACACAACCAGCAAAACAGGAAACCAGCAAAACAGGAATTGGCTGCGGACGCTCCAATCCCTTTTTGCTGGCTTCTCGTCTTTACATCAAACCTTCTTCTGCCTCGGAGTAACCTTTCATGAGAGCCTTTTTTGCTTGCAGCTTGGTGGTGTTGGCTGCCGCTTGGCTACTGGCGGCTGACCCCAGCACAGAGCCGAACGATCAAATCAAAGACCGCAAGAGCTTCTTCCCCTGGCGCAACTATCAACCCCTCAAGGGCAAAACAGTTGGCCTGCTCGTTAGTGATGTGGCGGCGTTTATGGGTTACGAAGGCCGCGGTGGACCGCCCGACGCCATGGGCTTCAGTGTCAACGGCCAGAGCTATCGTTGGATTTACGTTCCCGTCTCCGAAAAGCCGATCATCTCCAATTTGCAAGTCGAAGTCGGCGAGAAAGCAGGCACCAAGACCAAACTATACCCGGCGCTGAATATGGCCAACGCCACCGAGGTATCCCGCTGGGACATCAAGGTTCCCTACGCCCTGGTCGAGGTGGAGGTCAACGACGGCGAGGGGGCACCGCCCGGCGAGGGCTTCGTCGCCACGCGGATGAAACGTCTCGACGCCGGGGTCAGCTACCCCCTGGATGTGAACAAGGCACTCGCAATGGTCCGCGCTCGACACGACAAAGACCTCAAAAACCAGCAAGCGAAGATTGCTCAAAGCATCGAGCAAACGGCTAACAAGGTACTCAAGGACGAGAAACTCACCGGACCACGCGAGACCAAAACGGTGCTGTATGTGACTTGGCTTGCCAAGCGGGAGGTGTTGCGGGCCGCGTTTCGCACCACCGTCCACGACGGGGCTTTCCGCTTTGTCGAAGGCGGCGGCGCACGGCCGCGACCCATCCCGGTGCCCTTGCCGGTGCCCCCCGGTCCCGGCGGGGCCAAGCCAGGCGGCGTGCGGCCGTTGGCTTTCTTCCCGCCGCCCCCCCCGCCGCGTTTTCAAGTCCGGGTAGGCACGGCGATCACCGCCGAGTTGGGCTTCGCCTATGAGGTGGACAAGGCTGGCCAACTCATCAAGAGGCAAACCTTGCCGTTGCAAGTCAAGAGTGAGGAGTTACCGTTACCTCCAATC
>JBDNDE010000240.1:0-7283 GCA_046719305.1 Gemmataceae bacterium
TCTGATTCAAACAGGCAACGATGTGTTGACGGTCCAACAGGGCAACCATACGGTCAGCATCGACCAGGGCAACGAGGAACTTACGGTCAAGCAGGGGACTCGGACTGTCAGCGTCAACACGGGCGACGACATCCACAATGTCAAGACCGGCAACCGGATCGTCAACGTCGATACCGGTAACGACACGCTGACCATTAAGACGGGCAACGGGACAATCAAGGCCCAGAGCGGTAGTATCACTATTGAGGCGGCACAAAAGATCACGCTGAAGGTGGGCACCAGCAGTATCGAACTCACTCCCTCGGGCATCACGATCAAGAGCACCCAGGTAGCTGTGACCGGCGAGGCCAAGGTCGAAGCGGCCGCCCCGATAATTCAGGTCAACGCCGACGGGATTCTCGAACTCAAAGGCGGACTAGTGAAGATTAACTGATCGGGTAGATTGGCCCGATCGTGAGGTAGGTATGAGTGCATCGCTTCCACGCATTCGTATGCGGATTGAACGCAAAAGCTGGCACCCGTGGGTGTTTCAAAAAATGATTGAACGACCTGTGGATCGCCTTCCCCCAGGCTGTGTCGTCGAAGTCGAAGATCGCCACGGCCAGTGGGTCGGGCGTGGGTTTTATAACGGTCACTCACGGATTGGCCTGCGTATCCTCACCGATCAAGAAGACGAATCGATCGACGAGGCGTTTTTCGCTCGCCGAATTGCCCAAGCCGTCGCTCTGCGCCGCGACTTGCTACGACTGGATGAGATCACCGATGCCTACCGGCTTGTTCACTCCGAAGGCGACGGCCTGAGTGGGTTGGTCGTGGACCGGTTTGGCCCATTGCTCGTACTCGAATTTTTTGCCGCGGGGATGTATCGCTTCCGCGAGGCGATTCAGAACGCCTTGAGCATGCATTATCCAGGGGCCAGTTTTTATTATTTCGCTGAAGAACATGTGCAGAAGCAAGAATCGATCGATGTCCGGGCCCCATCCCCGCCGCCCCCGGAAATCATTCAGGAGTTCGGTGTCAAGTTCCGCGTCACCCCGGGCAGCAAACACAAAACCGGCTTTTTTGCCGATCAGCGCGACAACCGCCGACGCATTGCCACCCTGAGTCCCGGTAAACGTGTACTGGATCTTTGCTGCAATACCGGCGGGTTCGCCGTCCATGCCAAGGCTGCTGGTGCCGAGGAAGTCACCGGCCTGGATTTGGACGAATCAGCCATTGCTTTGGCCCGGCAAAACGCAGGGCTGAACAACTTGCGGTTACGCTTTGTGCATGCAGACTTATTTCCCTGGCTGCGTGACATGATCATGAATAACCAGCGCTGGGATGTCGTGATTCTCGATCCAGCCAAGCAGACGCGTGACCGGGAGGAGATCGACCTGGCCCTGAAACGCTACCTCGACATGAACCGTCTAGCACTGCAAGTGGTGGCCGAGGGCGGCGTGTTCGCGACCTTCAGTTGCACGGGACTCATCAGCGAACTCGATTTCCTCGATGTGTTGCGCAAGGCAGCTTGGCAGGCTGGCCGGCATGTGCAGATTTTCCATGTTGGCGGGGCGGGGGGCGATCATCCCTATTTCACCCATGTTCAAGAGGGCCGCTACCTCAAAGCGATCTTTGCCCGAGTCACGACTGCCAAGAATCTCTCTCAGGGGCCACGCGTTGCCGGAGAAGGATTCAACCGAGGCGATGGCGGCATCCGAGACGACGGCGGCGTCCGGGGCGATGGCGGCGACGAGTTCGATTTGTTGACTCCACCCCAGAGACAAACAGGCGAGCCGAACGGGGGGCCGTCGGCTCGCCAGGGGGGTGGGGGATGGCGTCGCGGTTCACCGGGCAGAGGGCCTCGCCGGCCACCGCGATAGGATGCCTAATAATTGAGGTTCAAGCCCAACTGCAACGTATGTAAATAGATGCTCTCATCGTTGAAGTTGAACAGTGGCCGGGTCGTTCCCTGCGTCTGTCCGTACAGATCGGCGGTCGGAATCTGGGTCGAATTCACAAACCCGTCGATCTGCCGGCCTGGTCGCACCACATGGCTCCAGTAGGTGAAGGTGTAGCCGGCCGACAAGGCCAGATGTTGCGTCAGTTTCAGCCCCACAGTAATCCCCGCTTCTGGCGTGTAGCTGAACACCGTCCGCGTGCGGGTGCCGATATTCGACGGCAAAGCCAACGCACCACCGGTTAGGGTCGTCGATTGGCCGTTGGCCTGAATCAGCGTTGTGGAACCGCTGATGTCGACGGTCTGCTCCGTCACACCCAGGCCGATCTTGCCGTGGGCCGCAAAGAAGACCCAGGAGCCATCCAAGCGAACGCGACCGCCAATCTGACCGCCATAGAAGTTGTTGGTAGTCCGGAACCGATCTGTGTCGGTAACCACATCACCCACTAACACTCCACCACCGTTGAACACGATAAAGTCATCCACCAAGGGCGACACACGATCGTTAATCGTCAGCGTTTCGCCCAACCGCATATAGCGGACGCCTAACAACGCCGCCGCGCTCCAGCCCTCTCCACAGACGTTGTACGCCGCGTTGGCCTCGGCCATGAACAACGAGAGTTGGCTATCGACCCGCACCCCACCGGCAAGACCACCAGGGAACGAGTCGAGCAGACGACCCGGAGCATTGGTGGAAGTATCAAAGATCGGCCGGGCGATCACGGGTACACCCCCTAGATCCGATTCCTTCGCGAAGTTGACGCCCGTCTGCTCGAAGAAGCTACCGCCTACTTCCAACGAGTAGACCCGTCCTTGATCCAAAAATAAGCCGGCATCAATACGGAAGCCGTTTTGCTCGTTGTGGTTGATGTTGCCGCCGAAAATCACCGACGTATTTGGTTGATCCAAGGCACCGGCTCGATTGCCATCGGCTGCAGCCCCAATCGTCACAAGCGGAAAGGACAGCGATTGCGGCTGAACCCAGGTGAGGGTATAGCCGGCATTGATCCAGAAGCGATGCTTGTTGGGGCCAAGAATGTCCGCACCGCCGCCGTCGATCACGGCTTCCTCGGGAGCAACCGGCATGCCGCTGATCTCCGGCCCCATCATCGGCGGCAAGGTCATCGGCACGCTAGGCTGAGCAGGCAGGCCGTAGCCATAACCATAGCCGGTGTAACCATAGTTGGCGGGCAGAACCGGGTAGCCCATCGCCCCAGCGGCGTAGCCGGGCATCATCGCCCCAGCGGCGTAGCCGGGCATCATCGCCCCAGAAACGCCAGCAGTGGCAGGACCAGCAGCCGAATAACCCGGTGCCGAGTAGCCGGGCGCACTGATATAGTAGCCCTGATTGCTAAAATAAGTGCCCAACGGCTGACCAGTCGCGGTCTGGCTGCCGAACCCCTGGGCGTTGGCCAGCGAGGCCCCGCACAGCAGCGCCGCCGCACAGAAGATCCGTTTCCTCATTTGTCCCACCTGCATGGAGAAGGTCATTATGAGCAACGGTCGGAACTCCCACTGAGAACCGACCGAGGTACCACGACGCGACAGGTGTCAATCCGGGGGAGTGGTCTTGGGGGTGAGCCAGCGGGAAGATGGTTGGGAGAACCCGATTCCGCCCGTTTGCCCAAAGATGTTATCGGCGTGCGGCGTGCCTGGCTTTCGCTCATTTCCCAAAGGAACAAACAAGCCAGCCTTGGCGATTTTATCTGCCTTGCCTGTCACCCTCCGGCCCACCGATCTTTCCCGCTCTCTATCTGCCATCCCAGTTGGCCAAGACATTCCAGTCCGCTTGCTTGCCAGAAGATCCTAGTCTACCTGCCGGCCAGAGCATGCTAGCTCGACCGCCTAACGGATTTGCCTAACCATCCAGGCTCCAACTCTTTTCTCTCTTGGGTTGCCCGCACCTGTCAGTGGCCGAAACTGTCCCTATCATGTACCTATCGCTGAGGGAATTTGGTCGCGAAGGAGCCGTCATGGCCGATAAAATCACTCCGCGAGATGCCGACTACTCCAAGTGGTATCTCGATATCGTCAAGAATGCTGATCTGGCTGAGAACTCCGATGTACGTGGCTGCATGGTCATCAAGCCGTATGGCTACGGGATCTGGGAAAAGATGCAACGCGCCTTGGATCGGTTGTTCAAAGACACCGGGCACGTCAATGCCTATTTTCCCCTGTTCATTCCTAAAAGCTATTTGGAAAAAGAGGCCGACCACGTCGAAGGTTTCGCCAAAGAATGCGCTCTGGTGACGCACTCGCGGCTGATTCCCAATCCAAACGGCAGGGGGTTGATCCCAGATCCTGAATCCAAACTCGAAGAAGAGTTGGTCATTCGTCCGACCTCCGAAACCATCATCTGGAAAACGTATAAAAATTGGATCCAAAGTTATCGCGATCTGCCCCTGCTGATCAATCAATGGGCCAACGTCGTCCGCTGGGAAATGCGCACCCGGCTGTTCCTGCGTACGGCCGAATTCCTCTGGCAAGAGGGCCACACCGCTCACGCCACCCAGGCCGAGGCCGAGGAAGAAACGCATCGCATGGTACACGTCTACAGGCAGTTTGCCGAGCAGTGGATGGCGATGCCCGTGCTGGTTGGCCCCAAAAGTGAGGGTCAGAAATTCCCCGGTGCAGTTTACACCCTGTGCATCGAAGCCATGATGCAGGACAAAAAAGCACTGCAGGCTGGCACCAGTCACTTCCTCGGGCAGAATTTTGCTAAAGCGTTCGATTGCACCTTCCAGAATCCTCAGGGCCAACGCGAGTATGCCTGGGCCACCTCTTGGGGCGTCAGTACGCGGCTGATTGGTGGGTTGATCATGACCCACAGCGACGACCAAGGGCTGGTGTTGCCGCCCCGGCTTGCACCGCTTCATGTGGTCATCGTGCCCATCTACAAGAGCGATGCCGAAAAATCCGCGGTCCTGGAGGCGGCCCACCAACTCGCGGTCGGCGTACGCGATTTGCCGCTTCGAGAGTGGTTGAATTACGAGCCGGTGGTAGCCCGAGTGGACGATCGGGAGAACTATCAACCTGGATTCAAATTTAATGAATGGGAAGTCAAGGGGGTACCGATCCGTGTGGAACTCGGTCCCAAAGACTTGCAAAAAGGTACCTGCGTCCTGGCTCGCCGTGACCTACCCGGCAAGGAAAGCAAAGAGTTCGGCGTGCCCTTGGGGTCGGCCGCGTCCCGCATCGGCGAGTTGCTCCAGCTGATGCAGACGGGGTTGTACGAGCGGGCCAAGGCCTACCGAGATGCGGCGTTGCAGCCCTGCGACAGCTACGTGGAGTTCAAGGAACGCATCGAAGAAGGCGGTTTCTTCCTGTGTCATTGGGATGGTACGCCCGAGACGGAACACAAGATTCAAGAAGAAACGAAAGCAACGATCCGGTGCATCCCATTTGACCAGCCCAAGGAGCCGGGCCGGTGTATGGTGACCGGGGCACCCAGCACGGGCCGTGTCGTGCTGGCCCGTGCCTATTGAAGACCAGGTGCATGGAGCAGATCCATGGAAGAGCTATTATCTAAAGGCATCGGAACTTCTGATGCACGTCAATCATTTGATGTACTTGCTGGCTCAGGAAAATCAAACTTCAGCATAGTCGACATAATCTTGCCCGCCCAGCGATAAACGTTGTTGCGGGCCACCTGCTCTCGCATCCGTTGCATCCGCCGTTGCCGATCGCTCTCAGGCATCTCGATGGCCTGAACGATCGACTCGGCAATCTGCTGGATGTCGTACGGATTGACTAGTAAAGCATCCGTGAACTCTCTCGCTGCTCCGGTGAACTGGCTGAGAATCAGCATGCCCGCCTCATCAAATCGACTCGCTACGTATTCCTTGGCCACCAAGTTCATGCCGTCATGAAGCGAACTAACGATGGCAAAGTGGGACAGACGATGCAGAGCAATCATCGAGGTCATATCGTGATGCTCTTTAATGAGAATAATGGGTGACCAATCGTTGGTGCTCCAACGCCAGTTGATCGCCTCGACTAGCCGTTCGACCTCTTCGTCGAGATGTTTATAGTGCGGAATATGACTGCGGCTGGGTACAGCGATTTGCACAAAGACCAGCTTGCCGCGATATGCCGGATAATGCTCCAGTAAGAAATCCACGGCCCGGAGCCGTTCGGGGATGCCCTTGGTATAGTCGAGCCGTTCGATGCCGATGCCTAGACAGCAATCACCAAGGTTCAGTTGGGTCCGCCAGCGTTCCATCTCTGCCTCGACCGCTGGACTCTGAGCCAACTCGACATGTTTATCAAAATCGATGCTGATGGGAAACGGACGAATCAAAGTGGATCTGCCACCTCGAACAATTAGCGAGTGTTCCAGATCGACCCGTGCCTCGATCATGCGATCGACGGTATCGAGAAAGTTCTGGCAGTGATAGCGAATGTGGAACCCCAGCAGATCATTACCCAACAACCCCTCTAGCAGTTCCTCTTTCCAGGGAAACACCCGAAACGTCTCTCGATTGGGCCAGGGAATGTGCCAAAACTGCCCCACGATCAGATTCGGATTGGCCGCCTTGAGCATGGCAGGCAACAACGCGAAATGGTAATCCTGGATGAAGACAAACGCCGGTTGATCGCCGGCCTCTTGCAGGACCGCGTTGCAGAACAACTGGTTGACTTCACGGTAGATCTGCCAGTGCCGGGGGTTGAAGATCGGCCGGGTGAAGGTGACGTGGCACAGGGGCCAAAGCCCCTCGTTGGCCATGCCGTAGTAGTAGCCCTCTTCCTGCTCTTTAGTTAGCCAGACCCGACGCAGGGTATAGAGAGGATTGTTCGGCGGGACTTGCACATGGTCCTGAGCATCGACCGTTTGGCGATCCGCGTTACCCGAGCCGTGGGCCACCCAAGTGCCGCTACAGGCCCGAACGATCGGGTCTAGGGCAGAGACCATCCCACTGGCAGGCTGGATACATTCGATGCGTCGGCCTTTGAAACGGTGAATGTAAGGTTCGCGATTGGCTACGATGATGAGCTTGCACTCGCGAAGTCGGCCGTCAAGAAGGGTTTGGAGCGATTCCTGTGTCCATATAAACATTACACCAACCTTTCACAGATGGACAGCTTCGGCCACGTTTGCGAACGTCTCGCAAAACCACGTGCCTTGCTACTACAGATTGTTATAGCGAAAGTACAGCCGTTCGTCCTGTAGCTGCACTCTTCTGAACAAGCCCGGTATTTCCCGGCATGTAATCAATCACCATCCGACCCAACCTTCCATCCACTTCAGCCAGATTGGTTGCTTTGGCTTGCTGTGTTTGATTTCATACCAAAACAGAACAGTGCCTGTAGTTGTGGAACAGTGCCTGTAGTTGTGGCTACTCCA
>JBDNDE010000241.1:0-7268 GCA_046719305.1 Gemmataceae bacterium
AGCGGGTATTCGGCGCCTACTTGGCCACGATTAGCAATATCGAAGAACCCGATTGATCAGGCAAGCCTAAGCCGATACTGCTCGTCGAGACCCCGCGTCGGCTCGGTTGCGACGGTGGCATTGGTGGCTGCCTGGCGAATTCGATACGGCCGGGCGATTGTCATGTAGGATGGGATGGGTCTTGATCCTCACGCAGAAGGCAGAAGTCTTGGGAAAAGTCCACACTTGAAACCCGGCTGCGGCCCAGAGGTATAATCGATAGATACTCCCGTTCTCGGTGCCGGAGCGCGGCCATGTGGAAACGTCATCTGCTTTTCGTCGGCCTCGTGCTAGGCACGGTAATTGCCCTGGGGGCCAGCCTGATGCCGCCGCGTGTCCCTCAGCCGCGAACGAGCTACGATGTGGCTGCCTACCGCGAACCGAGCTTCCAACAAACGCTCGCCGCCGTTGACGCCGTTTTTGCTCAGGAGTGGGCGGCACAACAACTCACGCCGGCACCCAAAACAAACGACTTGACGGTGGCTCGGCGTTTAGCACTGGGCTTAGCAGGCACCATTCCCTCGCTAGAAGAGATTCGCCAGTTCGAGTATCTGCCGGCGGAGCAACGTTTGCCGTGGTGGATCGACCACCTCTTGCAGGACACCCGGCATCACGAGTATTTCGCCGA
This sequence comes from Gemmataceae bacterium, assembly GCA_046719305.1. GTDB lineage: Bacteria > Planctomycetota > Planctomycetia > Gemmatales > Gemmataceae > RGDT01. Next base: position 668 of record JBDNDE010000241.1, read on the forward strand.
GCGGCTGGCCCGAGCTTATATAGGTACCGAAGGCGGGCCGTTTGTCTTCTTCCGCCGCAATCGTTTCGTGGTCTGGCTGACACAGCAGTTGGCGCAGAACCGCCCGTATGACGCTCTGGTCCGCGATCTGCTGACCAAGCAGGGCATCTGGACTAGCGAGCCGGCCGTCAATTTCATCACGTTGACCACACAAACAGAGAAAGGCAACCAGCCCGACCCGGTTCGCCTAGCCGGCCGCACCGCGCGAGCTTTTCTCGGCTTGCGGTTGGATTGTGCCGAGTGCCACAACCACCCCTACAAACCCTGGAAGCAGAGCGATTTTCGCGGGTTGGCCGCATTCTTCGGCCAAACGCATTTGGGCTTCACCGGCATCTACGATGGCACGGGGGAGTATCGCATCGAAGACAAACGCACAGGCGAGGACAAGGTCATCGAGCCGGCCGTGCCGTTTGGCTCGACATGGCTTCCCCCCCACGGCACGCGGCGCGAGAAGCTAGCCGCCTGGGTCACACACCGCGACAATCCCTTCTTTGCCAAGGCCATCGTCAACCGCGTCTGGGCCTTGCTCACCGGTCGGCCGCTGGTCGCCCCCGTGGACAATCTCGAAGACGAAGAAGCTCACCCCCCCGCCTTGAAGCTTCTGGCCGACGACTTTGTCCAACACGGCTACGACTTGCGACGGCTAATCCGCCTGATTGCCTCGACAGCGGTGTATCAGCGCGATAGTGCCGCCGAACACGAGTTGACCGAAGCCCACGATGCCGCTTGGGCTGCCTTCCCCTTCACACGGCTGCGCCCCGAGCAGGTGGCCGGCGGCATCATCCAGGCGTCGTATGTGGCCACGATTGATTCGCAGTCCCACTTTTTCATTCGGATGGGGCGATTCGGGCAACTCAATGACTTTTTGCAGCGCTATGGTGATACCGGAGAAGATGACTTCGAGGGGCGCGGCGGCACCATCCCCCAACGCCTGTTGCTCATGAATGGCCAGCTAACACGCGAGCGCATCAAAGAAGAGTTGCTCAGTGCCAGTTCGCGGATCGCCCATCATCCCTTGAGCAACGAGCGAGCCGTCGAAGCCATTTATCTCACCATTCTGACGCGTCGGCCGACGGTAGAAGAGATGGCCCATTTTGTTGCCATGCTAAGTGAAGGCGACGCCGCTCGGGCCAAAAAAGTAGAAGACATTTTCTGGGCGCTGATCAATTCCACGGAGTTCTCATGGAACCACTGAGCCGACGTCGCTTCCTGGGCGGCACCGTCGCGGGCTGCACCTTCTTGACGGCTCTGAGCCACCAACTAGCCCGTGGAGTGGCTCCGCCGGTGCGTGGCCGGCCGCAATCGCTTATCTTGCTTTGGCTGGCGGGCGGTCCGAGCCAACTGGAAACCTTCGACCCGCACCCCGGCACCGACATCGCTGCCGGCACCAAGGCGATCGCCACTTCGGTGAAAGGGATCCAGATAGCCGAAGGGTTGCCGCGTGTGGCGGAGCAAATGCATTGCATGCTGTTGATTCGTTCGATGGTGTCCAAAGAGGGGGACCACGAGCGTGGCACCTACAACATGAAGACCGGCTTTCGTCCGGATCCGACGGTGATTCACCCCTCGATTGGGGCGATCTTGTGCCACGAACTGCCCGAAGCGGGAACCGATATCCCACGACACATCAGCATCTTGCCCAATGCCTGGTCAGGGCGCGGCGGCTACTTGGGCGATCAATACGACGCCTTCCGGACTGGGGATCCACTCCACCCCGTGCCCGACACCAAATCGTTCACCAGCGACACACGCGATGCCGCTCGCATCAAAGCGCTAGAGGTTGTCGAAGCGGCCTTTGCCCGTGGTCGGGCCAAACGAGTCGAGGCGACGCTGCATCGCGACACCCTGGCCCGGGCGCGTAAGCTGATGAGCAGCGAGCAGCTGGCCGCTTTTGACGTGACCAAGGAACCCGCTGCCCTGCGCACGGAGTACGGCGATACTCCCTTCGGCCGGGCTTGTCTAGCAGCGCGGCGTCTGACGGAACGCGGCGTACGCTGTGTGGAGGTCACGCTCGATGGCTGGGACACCCACGCCAACAATCACACCCTGGTCGCCAATCTCAACGCCCTTCTCGATCCGGCCTTGGCCGCTCTCATCAAGGATTTACGCACACGCGGCACACTCGACAACACCATCGTGCTGGTGGCCGGCGAGTTCGGTCGCACTCCGCGTCTCAACCCGGTGGCCGGCCGTGACCACTGGCCCAAGGGCTTCAGCGTCGCCTTGGCCGGTGGCAACTTCCGTCGGGGTATGGTTTACGGCGAAACCGACCCGGCCGGCAAGGACGAGGTGAAAAACCCCGTGCCGGTTGCCAACCTGTTCGCCACCCTTTTGCACGCCTTGGGCATCGACTACGACCGCGTCAACCAAACCAAGATCGGCCGCACGATACCCTTCAGTTCGGGGGTGGCGATGGAGGAGTTGCTGCAGAGCTGAGTCGGCAGGGATCAGGCAAGGCGTTGCTCCGGGACTGGCGCGTTGTGTTGAAGTCGGCAACAGATGCGGAGCGGCGCAAGGTGTCTCATGTACCAGGCCATTCTGCAAAACGCTTCAACAGATGCAGACCTACTTGTTGACTTTTCTCCGGGTGGAATTGGGTCGCAAATACATTTCGATGAGCAATCGCCGCACAAAACGGCGTCGGATAGTCAGCGGTGGCGGCGATCACGTCCGGGTCGCGCGGCACGGGATAGTACGAATGCACGAAGTAAAAGCAGGGCGGACCGGGTAGATTGGTAAGCATCGGCACAGGTTGATGGAGCGTGAGCGTGTTCCAGCCCATGTGGGGAATTTTCAGCCCCGGTGAGGGCCTAAAGCGGACCACCTCGCCCTCCAACAGGTTCAGACCCTCGTACTCGCCATCCTCGTAGCTGCGGCTAAAGAGCAACTGCAGTCCCAGGCAGATGCCCAGAAACGGCTTGCCGCCGCGTACATGGTTGCGGATCGGCTCGGCCAAGCCGGCCTCGTTCAGGCGGGCAATGGCATCGCGAAAGGCACCGACGCCCGGCAAAATCAGCCGCTCGGCACCGGCGATTTCATCCGGGTTGGCACTAATCCGAGCGCTATGGCCGACATGTTCCAGAGCTTTTTGCACACTGCGAAGGTTGGCCATCCCATAATCAACGATGACAATTGCACTCATGAAAGCGGTCCTCGCAGTCGTAGCACAAACGCCATCGCCACCAGGAGGAAGGCCCCCGCGCCACCCAGCACGCCCAACACCCACGGATCAAAGAATAAGATCCCGAAACGGGGTCCGAGTTGGTTCCAAAACAACAGTGTCAACAGTGACCCCAAGGCCAGCGACGGCCCGAACGGCAGGGGACGTTCGCCTTGGGTCAACGCTTGGGCCAAGGCAAATACCAACGCCGGGCCGACGGCGACGAAGAACGCCAACACCACCGGTTGCCAGCCGAGAAACGCCCCAACCAGCATCATCAGGTCAGCATCGCCGATGCCTAGCCCCTCGATGCCGCGACCGATCTTAAATAAGAACGCCACCCCGCGCAGAATGACCATACCAGCCAAGGCACCGGCCAAGCCCGTGGCCAGCCCCAGTTGCCACGACCCAGCGGGCAACCATTCGGGCAGCGGATACCACAGCGGCCAGGGATGCAGCGAACCGGTCAAAGGCGGAACATAATCGGGCAGTTCCCGTAGGGGTTGGGCTCGTTGCAGCGAGCCGGGCCAAGGCCACGGTGCCAGCGTCGAGAGGATCAGTCCGACCAGGGTGCCCGGGACGGTGAGCATCAGCGGAATTTCCATCTCCCGCAGGTCACACAGCGAGGCCGTCAGCAAAAAGGCAAACAGCGTCGCATAGTGGGCCGCCATCCACACACAGGCGAGTTCCGAGCGGGCCAGACGTTGACGGGCTAATTGCTCGCGTTCGATGACGGCCACCCAAAACAGCAGGCCGACAAAGGCCAACGCGGTGCCTAGTTCGACGAGCAAGCGCTGTAAGGCAATGGGAGCCTGCGAGGCCCGAAAGCGGCCCCCAAGCAACAGATAGCTAAGAATCGGGATTTGATCATACCAAGCGATGGGCTGAAAGCTAATGGGACAGCGTGCCCCCGGCCAGCACAGGCTTTTTTCATAAGGCAGGCGTTCGACGCAGCGGTTGATGAGCGCGCCGACCCACGCCCCGACTACGAACGCCATGATAAACCAGCCCCACAACGGCATGCCTGCCCCCACTTTCGCTCCCGTTGCCCACTATTCTACGAATCACCCTGGGCCCTCGCCAGCAAAGCAAGGACGCTAGCCAATGCCTCCTCGGGGGATAAACGCGTCGTATCGAGTTGATGCGTGGCTACGGCAGCGTACAACCCGTTTCGGGCCGTGACGACTTGCTCGATCTCAGCCAAGCCACCCCCTGCCAGGTTCGGCCGCGTCGTGGCGCTAGCTGGGTCGGCCTGGAGCCGCTGCCACAACACGGCCGGTTCGGCCTGCAACCAGATGACGTAGGGCAAGCTAGACAGCAGGCGGCGGTTGGTTTCCCGCAGCACCACCCCGCCCCCCGTTGACAGGACGAACCGCGGCTGCTGTAGCAACTCGGCCAACAGGGCCGACTCGCGGTTGCGGAAACCGGCCTCGCCCTCCTCAGCAAACATCACCGCGATACTGCGGCCGGTGCGGCGTTGTAGTTCGGCATCAGCATCGAGGAAGGGGCAGTCTAGGTGCGGCGCGAGCAGGCGACCCAGCGCGGTTTTGCCGCTACCTCGTGGACCGATTAGGGCCAGGCGCATCAGATTTCATCCTCGTCGCGTAGGGCGACCGGCGACAGGGCACGACGCACCACGCGGCGGAACAGATCAGCCGGGGGAGCCTGGCCGAAGAAGTGGTGGAACTGAGCGGCGGCCTGACGGATGAACAGTTCGACCCCCGTGATGACGTTGCATTCGCGTTCGCGAGCCTCTTTGATCAGCAGTGTGGATTCAGGGGTGTAAACCGTGTCGAAGACAATCAGACCCGGCTTGAAGAAGCTGTGATGCAAAGGAGATTCATCGACATTAGGATGCATGCCCACCGAGGTGCAATTGATCACGGTGTCACACACGACGCTGTGGCGTGCGTTCCAATCAACTTGTCGGGCGTTGACTTCCTCGGCCAGTTGTTTGGCTCGCTCAGGCGTGCGGTTGCTGATCACCACCACTGCACCGGCTTGCGAAAAGGCATGGGCTGCCGCACGCGCTACCCCCCCGGCTCCCAAAATCAGCACCACCCGGCCTGCGATTTGGCCCGGTTGCGGTGGAATGGGAACCGGCTGCAAATGCGGTGACGAACCAGGCATCGCCGGCTCAGGCACTGGCGGCTTGAAGGTCGGCAACAAATCCTGAAACGTTGCCAGGATGCCGCTATAGTCGGTGTTGAAGGCGGCAAAGCTGCCCCCTTCACGGCGTACCAGCGTGTTGGCCGCCTTGCAGCGTTCGACCGCCTCTTCGCGGTAGCTGGCCAACCGAGTAACTGCTTCCTTGTGCGGAAGGGTGACGCTGTAGCCCTCGAACGGCACGCTGTTCATCGCTTCTAGAAAAGCAGGCAGCGTTTCGGAGGGCACCCGGCAAGGCACATATGCCGCGTTGAGGTGCATCGCGGCGAAAGCAGCATTGTAAATCAACGGACTTAGGCTATGAGCGACTGGGTCACCAATAACACCAAAAAAGCGAGTCTGAGAATTGAGCGTGTGATAGCGATACACTCGTTTGAGTTCCAAAAAGGAGGGCATGCCCGGTGCAATGTTCCGTTCCGGATTGAACGCCGCATAGGTGAACGGGGCACCATACTTGGCTTGGAGGATACGGCTGGGGAAGCCCAAGTCGCCCATGCAGTAAGCAATGGTTGGTTTCTTGGCTCCCGGGATCAACGCGAGAATGCGTTTGTTGTCGGTGGGACTCTGGGCACGCACCACAATCTTGAGCACGTCGGCATCTTGCTCGCACATGCGTTCGTGGATCTTTTCCAGATCCTTGGGAAACTCGCGGAAATTATGATAGCTCACAATCCGCCGCACCGGCCCAAAACGGGGAATGCTATCGGCGATGTCGGTTTCGAGATCAACCCAGTCGAAGCCGCCAACAATCGCTTGTCGCAGGACCATTTTGCGTTTGTCTTCGCTATCGGTCCATTTGCCGCCATCCGGCGGTCGGCGAACGGTGGCGATCAGGGGGCAGGGTTTGTCGGCGAGCAGACGGGACAAATCGGGCGCGCGTTTGAGATAATCCAGACGCAGTTCGATGAGTTTGGCCCCCAGCTTGGCTGCCTCCTGAAGCTCGGCCTGCATCATGCTGTGCCGGGTACGTCCGATGACGACACAAATGGGATCGACTTGTAAACTCACGACTCACCCTCCCCTGCCGACCTGCCTTCTCTGCGACTAGTTTACCCCAGCCGACAAGGGCTGCAAAGCAAGTCGTGGTTTGCTGTGCCGCCCGGAACGGCTGTCGACGCCACCGAAAAAGCCATCAGGCGACGGCCTCCCCTAAGGAAGCATCCGATCGGGTTCCTCGGCTCACTTGCCGATGCAATACAGCTTGGTATCCGAGCGCAGATAAATCGCGCCGTCGCC
>JBDNDE010000242.1:0-7206 GCA_046719305.1 Gemmataceae bacterium
CCGTCATCGCGGTCCAGATCCCACTGGACGGCAACTTCCACCTTGTCTACGTCACCAGCAAGCCACGGCACGAACTAGCCTACGATCCGGAACCGGCGGCCCGGCTGGGCTACCTGCCTCAGGACACCTGGCCGATTGGCGTCGAGGAGATGCTCAGGCAGTGAGGGGGTTCAGTTCTGTGACTTAGCGGCCCTCTCGGGGCGAAGACTACGGACCACCGCCCCCGCTTGCCACATCTCACTGTCAGCGATTTCCTTCAACTCTTTTTCCAACTGCGTTCGGTAATCGCTGCGGCTGTTAGCCTCCAAAACGCGACGTGTCTCTTCGCCGCTGGCCACCTGCTGATAGAGCTTCTCGAAGACCGGCTTGCTGGCATCCCGGAAGGCGCGGAACCAGTCTAACGCGCCACGCTGTGCTGTGGTCGAGCAATTAGCGTACATCCAATCCATGCCATTCTCAGCGATCAGCGGATAGAGGCTCTGGGTTGCCTCTTCCACGGTTTCGTTGAACGCCTCCGAGGGCGAATGACCATGCTCGCGTAGTACCTCATACTGCGCCAGCCACAGCCCGTAGATGGCTCCCATCAGCACGCCGCGCTCCCCGGTCAGGTCGCTGAAGACTTCTTTTTGGAAAGTGGTTTCAAATAAGTAGCCCGAACCGATGGCAATGCCCAAAGCAAGCACCCGGTCACGCGCCCGGCCGGTGGCATCCTGATGGATCGCATAGCTACTGTTTATGCCGCCTCCCTGCAGGAATAGGCGGCGTACCGTGGTGCCGGAACCTTTCGGGGCAACCAGAATCACGTCGATGTCCGGGGGCGGCACCACGCCGGTTTGGTCTTGGTAGACGATGCTAAAGCCGTGTGAGAAATACAACGCCTTGCCAGCGGTCAGGTGCGGCTTGAGACTAGGCCAGAACTCTTTCTGCCCAGCATCGGAGAGCAGATATTGAAGGATGGTTCCGCGAGCGGCCGCCTCCTCGAGCGGGAAGAGGGTTTTGCCCGGCTCCCAGCCGTCGGCAATCGCTTTCTCCCAGCTACGGGTGTTTTTGCGTTGACCGATGATGACCTGGACGCCGTTGTCTTTCATGTTGAGGGCTTGGCCAGGGCCTTGAACGCCGTAGCCCAACACGGCGACGACCTCGTTTTGCAGGATCTCTTGGACCCGCTGCGGCGGGAAGTCGGCGCGTTCCACAACGGTTTCCGAGACGTTTCCAATCTGAATCTGTCGCATGGTGCTTCATTCCGTGGGGATCAACCGGGTTAGCTGTTACTCTAGCGACCAACCCGGCTGCTGTCCTCCCCCCGAAGCTTCAATCACTCACCGATTGCCAAGATGGCGGCACTAGCGGCTCCGCGAACCGAGGCGTCGCGATCGTCAACCAGCTTGCGCAACTGCGGCACATACACTCGTGCCTTAGCCTCGAATCGGCCCACAAGTTTGGCAGCGGCTGCCCGCACCCGGTAGTCTTCGTGCTGGAACAACGCCACCAAGGTCGGGAGAGCCGGAGCGCTGCCTAGACCGATCCCCTCTAACGCCTCGATGGCCGCTAAACGCACCTCGGCATCGCCTTGGGTCAAACGACGGATGGCGGCAGGAACTGCAGCTTGCGCTTTGGGGCCGATCTTGCCTAGCGAATCCAGACCTACGATGCGAACATCTTGGTCCTCGTCGTCGACCAGGGCAATTAGGGCCTGCACAGCCGGTGCCGCCTTTTCCCCCATCTTGCCCAAAGTGCGGGCCGCAATCCATCGCACGATCAGATCGCGATCGGCCAAGAGACTCTGGAGTGTGTCGATGTAGGGATGGGCCAGTTCGGCCAGCGCTTCCAGTGCTTGAGCGGTGGCCCGCCGAGCGGCCAACTCCTGCTCCTGACGGCTGAGAACACTCAGTCGTTGGGCCAAGCTCTTCAGAGTAGCATCTAGGCCGTCCAGTTCGTTCAAAAACGGTCCCGTACCGGGCGGAGGCAAGTCGTCGCGTTTGTCGCCGCCGGCTCCGACCGAAGGTGCAGCAGCGATCATCGTACTGGGCGGAGGGGCATCGGCTCCCCCGATAAGTCGCAGTGTTCCTTCAGGGCGTGACGGGTCGCGTCGGGCTTGCTTGTCGGCCTCTTTAGGTCGATCCTTACCCTTGATCCGCTTGCGTTGCAACAACCCGTCGTTGTCGCGGTCGATTTCACGTAGCACTCGTTCCAGTTCCACTGCTTCGGCTCGGAATTGCGCGATCATAGCCAAGGCACGGCGGGCTTCGGTACGGATGCGGGGATCGGGATCACTCAGTTCCGACAGGAGAATCTCACGCCGTTGTGCGAACTCCTTGAACACCTTGTTCATCGCTCGCAGCACTTCTACCGTCGGTTCTAGCGCTTCTAGATCGGCAGGTGTTAGACGTTTGCCTATCAGATCTTTGATGCGCCCCGATTCCACTTTGATTACCGATTCGACCAGGACGGCTGACTCTCGCAAGGAACGAACACCGGCCAGACGTACCGCCGCCGCCCGATCGCCTGCAGCCAATCCTGCGACGGGCAGCAGATCTGTCGCCATATCGGCCAATTCTTCCGGAATTAACAATGGCTTGCTGGCCAGTCCCACACGAGTCGAAACGCCCGGTTGGGAGGCTTCCAAGCGATCGATGCCGTTGGTCACCACCAACATATTCTCCAAGGACTCCGCGGCGGCTCGTCGGACGCTCTCGGGTTGAGTCGGCTGCAAGAGATGTTTCCAGGCCTCGGCTGCGGTGCGCGTACGGCCGTAGAAGCGGCTCAGTGCCCGCGCTCCGGCAATCTGCACCTCGGTATCCGTGGAGCGTTTGGTCAACTCTAGCAGATTGTCGGCCGTCTTGCCCAGCACGGCGTTGAGTTCGTTGTCGGCCTGGGTGCCAGAACTGGCGAGAGTTTCGGAGATGAGGTTGGCCTGGGCAATCTGAAGCGCCGGTTGACTCGACTTCAGCCCCTGGTTGACTGCTTTGACGAACTTAGCCAACAGATCGCCCCGTGCGGCATTGTTGATGGCATCGACCGGGGAAGTCCCGACGCTCCGGCCAGAGCGATTCCATTCGATCAGCAACAGGGCACGGCTAAGCACGCTGCTGGAGTTGCCCAGTCCCCGCTCCCCTGTGGCTTTGTTGCCCTCGATGGCGTGAAACAGCTTCTCGCGATATTGCCGCAACGCCATATCAATGGCTGTGGGCGAAGGGCGTGGGTCGACGCGCGATAAGATGTTGTTGGCGACGCGATAATCATCTACCAACACGGATCGCAATTTTTCAACCGGATCGGCCGGGAAGCGTTGCCCCGACGCTGAGGGGAAGGGACAGGCCGCCAAGAGCAGCATCAGGGCCGCTCGCGCCAACAGTTTTCGCATGGATGTAGACTCCTAGAAGAGGTCGCTCATCTATCCTATCAGCGCGAGCGACAGGCGTTCTGTGCTTCTTTTGTGTTCTGCTAAACAACCAAGCCGAAGGAGTACTCCTTCCAAACGGCACGACCGCCCTGGCTTGGCTGGCACAGGCAGCTGGACTGTCGCTCGCTACGGAAGCCCCGACCCAAACCCCGAATCGGTCGCTGCTGCTGCTTTTCCGTCGGCGTTGCCTACAATATCCCCACAACCCTCCGGAGCGGATCTACCCCGACAATGGACGAGACTCTAAAAACTGTTGCCACCGCCCTTCAGAGCCTGCAGATGCCCGAATTGCGCAAAGACCCCATCGTCGGCCGCTGGGTCATTATCGCCACCGAACGCGCACGGCGTCCGGTGCCGGTCAAGCCTGAACCGTTTCCTGAGACGGCGACCTGTCCGTTTTGCGCGGGCAACGAAAAAGAGACGCCTCACGAGATTCTTGCATATCGGGCGCGGGGCACACGACCAGATGAACCCGGCTGGCGGGTGCGCGTGGTGCCCAATAAATATCCCGCCTTGCAGATCGAAGGCGAACTGAACAAACGCGGCGAGGGGATCTACGACCGCATGAACGGCATCGGAGCGCACGAGGTGATTCTTGATTGTCCCTTTCACGAAGTCACCTTGGCCAACCTGACCGAGGACAACATCCGCGAGATCTTCTGGGTCTATCGCGACCGCCTTGTCGATCTCAAAAAAGATCCCCGCCTTGTCTATGGCATGGTGTTCAAAAATGTTGGCGCAGCTGCCGGTGCCTCGCTGGAACACAGTCATAGCCAGCTTATCGTCACTCCCATCGTTCCGATCAACGTCTGGGAGGAAATGACCGGGGCGCTAGAATTTTTCAACTACCGCGGCCGGTGCATCTACTGTGACATCGTCTATCAGGAAACCAGCGACGGCCGACGCGTGGTGTACGAGACACCCCACTTTTTGGCTTTTTGTCCCTATGCGTCTCGGTTCCCGTTCGAGACTTGGATCGTGCCCAAAGTTCACAACAGCCATTACGAAAACATTCAAAAGATCGAAGTAGATGAGTTGGGTACAATGATGAAAACAATCCTAATGAAAATAGAAACCTTTCTCGAAAAACCTGCTTATAACTACATCATTCACACTTCCCCGTTTGATACACAAGCCTTGCCCCACTATCACTGGCACATCGAGGTCATCCCACGCTTGACCCGCGTGGCTGGCTTCGAGTGGGGCACCGGCTTTTACATCAACCCGGTCCCCCCCGAACAGGCCGCTGCCTTCCTGCGTGAGGTGGAGGTCGACGTGAGCGGCGGCCGTACCAGCTAAACCGACGATGCCCCTGGTCATTTCACCCACAACGGTTGGGCGGCCTCTATTCATACTCTCTGGCTTGACGGTCTTGCTGACCATTCACCCGGCAGTGGTTTCCATGACGCCTTTACAATCTCAACTCGAAGCCGACTTACTGCGCGATCCTGACGATCGTCTCACCCATATGGCTTATGGCGACTACTTGGCCGAACGCGGTGATCCACGAGGTGAGTTGATTCAGGTTCAACTGGCCTTGGAAGCTCCTCAATGCACCCCTGAGCAACGTCGTGATCTTAGCCAACGCGAAAGCGACTTGCTCGATCGGCATTGGTCTAGCTTCCTGGGGCCGTTGGCCGACTACATCGTCGATCGGAATTCGTTGGATAACCGAGTCACCTTTCGCCGGGGCTGGGTCGATTCAATTCGTGTAGGTTTGCTTGACCGCGGTTTAGCACGGGCCCTCGTCGAGATGCCCAACAGGCAACTGTTGCGCTCGCTTCGGCTGATTCGCATCCTCTCCAACCGTTGCGAAGGTAGACCGGATCCTCGCGAAGCTTTGGGAGAATTGGCCAAACTAACCAACGTACCGCGTCTGCGTTCGCTATCGTTGGGTGACCATGAAGGCGATGGGGGCATGCGAGCATTTGGATTTCCCGAGGTGGGGGAATTTCTCCGCTGCTTTGCCTGGGTTGAGGAACTGAATCTCAACGTTACCCATGCGGAAGATCAACTCCGTTCGCTCTCACTGCCCTCGTTAAAGATACTACGGCTGGATCAGTTCCGCCTCGGTGACGAGGGATTGACAGAACTGCTCCAATCACCCTGGTTTACTCAGCTACGCAGCTTGCAAATTTGGAATGCCCGAATCACCGACTTCGGAGCCGCTCACTTAGCTTTTCACCCGCATACGCCCCAACTTGATCTGCTTGATCTGTCTTTTAACTGGCTAAGTGAAGCAGGTATCGAGCGTCTCAACTCTGTGTGCAATGCGTTTCGCGCCGAGTATCAACTCTCCGCTGAGACGGATTTGGAGAATCTCGCCGACCAGCCCGATCTCCCAGAAGGTGACTGACTAGAACTGAACCGAACCTTCTTACCTTGTAGTGCTGTCCTCGCGAGAACAGCACCACCACATTGCAGATCAATCTTGGATCCTCCAGTAATACAACGCTTCCGATCCCGTGCTTGCCCCAAGGTGATTGCAACTCGGTTTCCTTTACGCCGGACCCCAGCGTTCTTGCATCCGCACCGGTTCCCCGTTCCACTTACCCGGCCTTGTTAACTGGCGATAGGTGACCAACTGCTTTCTCCTAGTTCGGCCTCAGATTTAATCTACCGGCCTATTGATCTTTCGTATTTTTGCTCGGCCGATGAGACATCAGCAACGGGAAAGGGCCGCAACGCGCGGAACCCGAGCGATGCGGTGGAGGAAAGCTGGATTGCTTAGAAATTGCTCTTTTTTTTCAAGTCGCTGCTCGCTAAGGACGCCAAGCATGGTTTTAAACCGATTACCGCAGTCCGCGGGGGTTAGCCCTGGAGAGCAAACCCATGCTCGCGAGAGCTTTGTTTTTGTCCGTCGTTCTCTGCTCGGGAGTCACCCTAGCCCAGGTGCATCTCCCGACGGCTGGCCCGATGGCAACTAGGACGGCTGCTCCGGTGGCAACGACGCCAACCACTTCGTCCGGTGCGGCACCTGCTCCGCTGTCAGCGCTGCCGGCGATACCGCTGGGCAACGCGAGTACTCCGCAACCAGTGATATTGACCTATCCTGCCCCGGCACGCTTGCCTGCCTATGGTGGCCCGTTGGATGAATCCACCTACAGTCCCGTCGTCGCTTGGATGCGGGCGGAGGCGCTGTTGTGGTGGATTCAGGGCCGCAGCCTCCCGCCGCTGCTCAGCCAAAGCCCTGCCGGCACGCCTTTGGATCAAGCCGGCGTCCTGGGTTCGCCCGGAACGCAAACCGTCTTTGGCGGCGGCGATGCCACGGGCGGGTTGCGTCTGGGTGGCCGCTACTCGCTAGGCATCTGGATTGATGACGGCTGTAAATCTTTTGGCCTAGAAGGCAGTTTCTTCCACTTGCCCAGCTTCAGCGATAACGCAACCGTCGGCGGTGAGGGGATCACTGGTCGTCCGTTTGTCAACGCTCTGACGGGCCAGCCTGATGCCCAGTTGGTCTCCTTCCCTGGTGTCTTGGCCGGTACTGCGACGGCCGATCTGCGTTCTAACGTAATGGGAGCCGATGCCTCTTTACGCTGTCCGCTGTCCTGCCAGACGAGTTGCACTGGGCCACGCTATGATCTGTTGGTCGGCTATCGCTGGCTGCGGTATGAAGAGCAACTAACGATTCGCGAGAATCTGTTTCCCCAAGGAGAGGTTTTTGTGCCCGGCACGAATATCCAGGTTGTCGACCAATTCCGAGTCCGCAATCAGTTCCATGGCGTGTTGCTGGGCCTGGCCGGCACCTGGCGGCTGGACCGCTTCACCCTGGAAGCCATCGGTCGGGTGAGCGTCGGGCATCT
>JBDNDE010000243.1:0-7204 GCA_046719305.1 Gemmataceae bacterium
TGCCAGCCCACACCGCGATCTAGACGAGCAGCTAGATCTAACCAGCGGGGTTGCTGACGTGTGCCGGGCTGTAAATACGGCAGAAGATCGGCCATCCAGCTAATCCGCTCTGGCGGCGTGAGGGGTTCCGGATCGCGGGTGGCCGCTGGGAGCCGGTCATCCTTCTGAGCATACAACGCCAAGGCTTCACCGATCAGCCGTAGGCGGTTCATACTTTCAGCTTGCCGGGCCCGAGCCAACCACGGTATTGCCACCAGCGAGGCCACGCCGATCAGCGTGACCAGCGTGCCCAAACTGCCGAGGATCAAGCCGAACTGCGCCAAACGTTCACCGCCTAGTTGACCGTCACTCTGGTATACCTGACGCAGCCCGTAAAACGAAAAATATACCGCCGGCAGTCCCGCGAGGATCGGCAAGCACGGCGAGAGCAGCCCTAGAACAAACCCTACCATCACATAGATCGGCACAGGTTTGGATGGTTTGATCTCATTCATGGTGATGGTCGTCTGCCTCCGCACTCACCTGGACCCTGGCTAGGTTTTATCTTATCTTGCCAATACCCCTGCTACCATTCGAGGACCGACCAGTCATGTCTCAGAGGATGTCCCCTTCGGAAGATCGACTTTCAGCGTTGGATCTTATCCGTGGGGTTGCCGTTCTAGGAGTGCTGCTGGCCAATCTTGTCCACTTCTGCGTACCGAACCTGCGTGCCTGGTCGCAGCTATCGCCTGCAGACCGAGTCGTAGCCGCTGTGATTCGCCTTTCGGTAGACGCCAAGTTTATCACTATGCTTGCGATTCTTTTCGGTGCGGGGCTGGCGATTCAGCACGACCGCGCCCTCCAGCACGGCCGGCCTTTTGTCGCCCCCTACCTCTGGCGGCAACTACTGCTCTTTCTGCTCGGTCTGGCTCATGTCGTTTTTCTGTGGTTTGGGGACATCCTGGCTACGTATGCCTTGGTGAGTGTGTTCGTGCTGCTGGTGGTACGGCTAGGACCGGCCTGGGAGAAGGGTGTGATGACCTTCGGCTTGGCTTGGATCTATGCCGTGCTGTTAGTGATCTTCGTCGTGGTACTGATCCTGACATTACTAGGCGTACCTCTGGGTGAGCACCAACCGATACCTGACCCATCGGTGGTTGAGGGCCCCCCCTTGCCGCTCTGGAAAGACACTTCGCGATACTTTGAGCCGGACAATCAGATACGTATCTATCGCACTGGCAGCTTTTCCGACCAGGTGATCAACCGACTTATTTTTTTTGCGATTGGCCTGCTGATGATTCCGCCCTTTCTGGGCTGGTATCTTGCAGCCTGTTTTCTCATCGGCGTGCAGTTGGTCCGCCTTGGGGCGTTCGAGCCGCACACCCGGCCACGCTGGCTGTTCAACGACTTTGTGACCCTGGGGCTGTGGGTGGGCATCCCATTGCATGTCGTCTCGGCGATCTGGGGCCTGTGTATGCCGTCTAGTTGGCTGCCCGGAATAGTTCAGTTTGCTGGAGCACTGCCGCAAGCGCTGTTGTACCTGGCCTTGCTCGTCTGGTGGAACGAGTCCCATCTGTTGTCTGGCCTGCAAGCTCGCTTCCGGGCCGTCGGCCGAATGGCCCTGACCAACTACTTGATGCAGTCGGTCTTGTGCGTGCTGTTTTTCAACAACATCGGCCTGAACTATTATGGCACCACGGGGCTGCTGGGGGGGCTACCGCTTGTCGCGGCTATTTGGGCCTTGGAACTGCTCTGGAGTCCGCTCTGGTTGAGTGTCTTTCACCTCGGGCCGATCGAGTGGCTCTGGCGGAGCCTGGCGGCCTTCCGTCCGATGCCGATCTTCAAGCGCAAGGAAATGCCGACATGAGCCAGTTGCCAATAGTTCTTGCCGACTTGCCTGTTTGTCGCACTTTCACCCGGTTGGCTCGCGACCGAGTCCAACTGGTCCCCTGGGAGTCGGTCGGCCAGATTCCCCGGCCGGACATCGTTGGGATTTACACTTATGGTCATCCGCGTGTGGATGCGTCCTTGCTCGATCGTTTGCCTCAGCTGCGCGTTATCAGCAATTTTGGGGTCGGCGTCGATCACATTGACTTAGATCTGGCACGGGCCCGCGCGATCCCCGTAGGCTACACCCCCGACCTCGTCAGCGCTGCAACTGCGGACATGGCTTTTGCTTTGCTACTGGCCGCCGGTCGGCGATTGGTCGAGGGCGACTACTACGCGCGCAGCAAACAGTTCACCCGCTATGATCCTTCGTACATGCTCGGCTTCGAGGTCCACGGCGCGACGCTCGGTATTTTCGGCCTGGGACGTATTGGCCGGGAGGTCGCCAAGCGGGCGCGGGGCTTCGACATGACGATCCTCTACCACAACCGCAACCGTCTGCCTGAAGCTGAGGCCGCTCTGGGCGCACGCTACGTCAGCAAGAATACCCTCTTGGCCGAGGCTGATTATGTGGTTTTGTGTGTACCGCTTACGGACGAGACGCGTGGCCTGATCGGCAAAAGTGAACTAGCGATGATGCGACCGACCAGCATTCTGGTTAATGTGTCCCGCGGGCCGGTCGTTGATACCGAAGCGCTCACCCAAGCGCTGATTCATCGCGAGATTTATGCGGCCGCCTTGGATGTGACCGATCCCGAACCGCTCCCGCGTGATCATCTTTTGCTCCGTTTGCCTAATGTCATTCTTACACCGCACCTGGGCAGTGCCACCGAACAGACCCGCCGCCAAATGGCCGAACGTGCCTTTGCCAATTTGCTAGCAGGACTCAACGGCGAGCCGCTGCTTGATCGGGTCGTCTGAACGCTAGGCCAGCTGGTCCTGTGGTTGCCTCGGATCGACCGTTCGCTTATTCACTCAACGGCTCGGAGCAATCGCCCACAGGTAATCATGCCCTCGCAGATACATCACCCCCTCGCTGAAGGCCGGCGAGGCCGTGAACCGGTCGGGCAGCTTGTTCTCGATTACCTTCGGAGCCGTCCGCCCCACTGGTATCACACTGAAAACGCCCTCTCGCGCTGTGGCGATCAAGTGGCCATCCACTACCACCGGCGAGGCACGGTAGCGGTCGGGCTTGAGCGACTTGCGATACTGCTCCCTGCCGGTCTGGGCATCCAAGACCGTCAGCCGCCCCCCCTCGCCCACAAGATAAACCAGGCCGTCATACACCAAAGGCGAGGGCACGTCAGGAGTGCCATTAGCCAGCCGCCACTGTACATACTTGCTATCACGCAGCACTTTGCCCTGGGCATTGGGCTTGACGCCGACCACTGGACCGTTTTTCGCACTGGGCACCACGATCAACTCCGGCGTGCAGACGGGCGACGACACCAGACGTAGCGTCCGGTTGTACTTTTCCCGTGGGTTCAGGTCGCCCACTCGCCAAATCTCTTTGCCCGTGTCCAGATCGTGGGCTGTCGCATAATCGTTTCCATGCACTACCAGATACGCATCACTGCCGTTCTCCCATATAAAACACGAGGCATAGGAATGCTCATTTTCATCCGTCCCGTCGCTTTCTCGGTTTATTTTCCAAACTTCCTTGCCGTTCGCTTTGTGTACGGCAAAGACGATCTGCCCGCCCGAATGGATCAATTGCATATACAAGCGATCCTGATGCAAAACCGGGGTCGAGTGCAGCCCGAACTGAATACGAAACCGACCGTAACGCTCCTGAGCGTTGAACGACCACACCTCGTTGCCCTCGAAATCAAAGGCCGCCATCTTCCCCGTCCCCACAAAAATATAAACATACTTGCCATCAGTGCTGGGCGACGCCGAGGCATCGTTGCCTTCATCACCCCGCGGCTTGTTCTTGTTCAGACCCAGCGGTTTTCGCCACAGTTCCTTCCCTTCGGTCGAGATGCATAGCAGTACCAGCTCGTTGCCCGCCTGCGAAGTGAAGAACAGCTTGCCTTTGCTAATGCATGGTGTCGAGGAACCCATCCCGGGCATCTTCAGCTTCCACTTCACATTGCTCTCGGCACTCCAACTCAGCGCTACTCCCTTGTCCGGAGCGATCCCATCGTTCTTCGGTCCACGCCATTGCGGCCAATCGGAGGCCTGGACAACGGCCGGTAGCAATAACACGCACCAAGGCAGGATTCGTTTCATCGATGGGTTCTCCGGCGGGTATTAGGAAAAAGCAGCTCTCTTGTTCTAGCCGAGAAATGCTGTCGGGGCGAGTGGCGCATCTACAATGGCCTAAATTTACCCCTACCACAAAGGAGCGACCATGACTGTGCTAGATCGGTTTCGCCTGAATGGCCGTCGAGCGATGATCACCGGCGGTTCACGCGGCCTGGGCCGGGCGATGGCTCAGGCATTGGCCGAGGCCGGGGCCGATTTGATCCTCACCGGCCGCACTGCTGCTGACTTACAATCGGTTCAGCATGCCATCCGCCTGTCTACAGGGCGAGACGTCCAAATCGTCGTTGCAGACCTGGGTCAGCCCCCCCAAGCCGTCCTGGCTGCTGAGGCCGCCTTGGCTACAGGTCCCATTGACATTCTTATCAACAACGTAGGGGGCCGATGCGAAGATATCCCTGTCGAAGAAATCACTGCCGAGGCTTGGCAACGCTATCTCGATCTGAACCTGACCCATGCCGTGCTGGTATCCCAATGCCTGGTTGGCCCTATGCTGTCTCGCGGTTGGGGGCGAATTGTCAACATCGCCTCGATTGCTGGGCCGATGATTGCCTTTAAGGGCATCGGTGGCAGACATTACGAAACGGCCAAAGCGGCGTTGGCCGGCTTCACCCGTGCTGCTGCTGTGGACTGGGCATCGCGCGGTGTGACGGTCAATGCGATCTGTCCGGGTGTCTTCTTTACCGAACCAAATCAACGCTGGGCGCGAGAACGTCCTCAATGGCGCGAGCAGGTACTCAGCCAAATTCCGATCGGCCGTTTTGGCGAACCGGAGGAAATCGGCCCGCTGGCGGTCTATCTGTGCAGCCCGGCTGCTGACTATCTGACTGGGGCGCTTATTCCGATCGATGGGGGATTTACGATCTGGTGAGCCGTTTCTGGCTTCCCTATTCCTTTATCGCAATCGCCTCGGACTTGCTGCCATGTTCATCAAAATCACTTTTTGATTTTACTTTTACCTTTGGGCGCGCTCACTACGAGTGGGGAAGCGAACGTGGCACTCGAAGGACCGTTAGGTGCTATTGACTTGAACTCGAACGTTAGGGTGTCTCTTTCTTCCTATGCTCTGATAATTCCATATCTAACAAATCTCATCATTTGATTGATAGCCACCAGTGCCAATGACCCCTTAAACGCTTCTGCAGGAACAGCCACTGGTCGCCTTGCACCGATCGGTGGAACAAGTTGGAGAATGGCCTCGAATGTTGTAGCCTCGGTGAATATCAACCGCGAGGTCTCGCCTTGTAAGCCGCCTTGGTGGATTCAAAATAAGGGCCATAGACCTTAGGTACAAAAGCATCTTAGGCGTGCAGTAGCATCAACGGGACCCATCCGAGAATTAGTTCGATAGCGAAATACATGAAGGTACTTCGTTTAACTTTTAAGATTGTGGGAAAGTAACCAGTCGGGAGAATGATTACCTGTTTTTAGATAACGAGTATAAGAAACCAACCTCGCTTAACCAATCGCCTTGATGCCGCTATGTGCCTGGTGACGGTTGACAGACCAATCCCAGAGGCGTAAGATACTAAAAAATTAGAGGCCCTATCGTCTAGCGGTCTAGGACACTGCCCTCTCAAGGCAGGAACACGGGTTCGAGTCCCGTTAGGGTCATTTGTGTACACTGCAACGAGTTGCAAGACGATGCACTAAACGGCGTAACTCCCTATAATTCTTAGAGTTGGGGGCTGGAATTTCTGTCGTGCATCTCTTTGCCGGATCCAGCCACGCCGTTTATTGCGTCGGGTTTACGTCGGAATTTACGTCGGATTGTTGCACGCTCGCAGCAGCCTGGAAAAGCACATCGGGCACCCGGTTGTAGTGCCGCCTGGCGATCGCCGGGGAGTGTCTCACCCAGTGCGATTCGGCCAACTCGCCAAACTCCTCGCGAATTCCCGCCACCAGCTTGTCGCACAGCGCCCAGAGGGACAAGCGGTTGTCAATCTCACCCGTCGTTCAGTTCGCTGGCACGCAACCCGCCAACGGAGCGGAGGTAGGCCGCCACCTCGGTGCGACCGTCTTTTGAAGTCTCTACCAATCTTCTCCAATGCGTTGAGTACTTCCGCCCTTCCTCCTAGAGCATCTGCGCTCTCCAAGCGAAGCCGCACTTCCCGTGCGTAGTCCGTGGTGTGGGAAAAGTTGGACGTCCAGATCAGGTTCTCCTTGGAGAAGCAGGGATCGATCTGATCCTTGCGAAGCACGGCCTTAGCGGCCAGCACATCGAAGCGTGCCTGGGGACCTCTGCCATTCTCCATCACAATGTGATGGGCGTGCGTCTTTATCTTAAGTGAAGTAGTATACCTCGCCAGGTTCAGAACATACATGTCGAAAGAAGAGATCTGGGTTATCGGATCTGGAGTTGGCCGATACGTGTTCAGGACATCCTTTCCTCCGTCAAAGTCATCTAAGACTTCATCCTATCCAAAGTCAGCTTTTATCTGCAGCCGATAAATCCGCTTGGGGTCGGGGAATCCCTGCGTCTGGGCGTTGGGATCGCGGATGAAGAAATCCGCCGCCAGTTGGAAGGTGTCTTTGCGAACGATCACTCCTCCGTTGTCCTGAACGATCTGACCATTCGCCTTGTTGAACAATGTGTACTTTCCCAGAAAGTTCGGGTCGGAGTCTTGCGCAGTTTAACATCCTTTGTACGCATCATACGGCCAGACGGCGAGGACGTGGGTGTCATCGCCGACGAAGTACGTGTGCCACTCGGCGACGCGGCAGTTGTAGACCGTCTCGTACTCGCCGGTGTCGAATGTTTCCTCGACGCTGATCCACTCGCCAGTGAGCGTCGCCAGAAGCATCCCGCACGCAGCAGAACCGCGGTTGGCAAGCTTCAAGCTCGTATCTACGCATCGAAGAGAAACGAGACACGTCGGATTGCAAGAAGATCAACACAGACAGGGACCGTATGTTAACTAAGACAACAGTCGACAGGACCGATAGCTTAAATCCTTAATAACAAGTACCCGACGGAAATGTATTAAGGAGCGAAGTTAAAGTACCATTCGAAGAGTCAATGTCTGATTGCGAATCGAATTTGTTTGGGCTAATATCACTGAGCCGTTGATCA
>JBDNDE010000244.1:0-7170 GCA_046719305.1 Gemmataceae bacterium
GCCCAACGCACGAACGTAGGTCTCCAGGGCCGTACTGCTCAGCTGTCGACGCTCGAACGTCAGATAGTGCGTTAATGCCCAGGCGGCCAGATAAAACCGATCCGAAGTGGGCCGATCCGAGCCATGCCCGACGAGGAACTCTTTCGGTCCGCTACGCAACACCGTCCGTAGGGAAGGGAATTCGCCCTTGTCTAAGACCGCTTGGGCCGCCTTGAGTCGTTCGGCATCAGGTAGGCCAAGCCGCAACTCCCCCAGCTCAACCCGGGCTGTCTCGAAAACCTGAGCCAGTCCCTCGTTGAGCCATACCGGCACTGAATATTCGTTTCCGGGGAACACAAACGTTCCTAGATAGGCATGAAACGCCTCGTGGTATAACCGCTGAAACAACCGCTCCCGACTCCGGGCCAGCAATTGGCCGTTCTTTTGCTCGCTGAGGGCGATCCGCTTCTCCGCTTCCGCCATCGGGGCTAACAAGCCACTAGGCGGACGGCCTTTGTAGATCTTGTTCAACTCGGCCCGACGAGCGCGGATATCGGCACGCAACCGGAAGTGATGTTGTCGGATTGTGTCGCGTTCTTCGCATAGTCGTTCCAGATCGCTGCCACATACCACTTGATTGCGTTCCGGATCGTAAAAAGCCGGATTAAGCAGATCCAGGCCACGCGATTTGGCGATCGCCTGATAATCGCTGAAGCTTCGCGGCAACAAGATCGTTGTGGGCGTCACTTCCTTGGTCCGCGGGGGCAAGAGACGGCCGTAGGCTTCGTAGATTTGTTCCAGATGCAGCGCACACAATTGCACGATCTCTGGCCGGGTTGCAGCGACCAGTTCAAAATGGGCCGATCGGTAACGCAGGGCAGCAAGTTTTTCGTCGCCCGGCCAGGGTGTTTTCTCCAGTTCGAGGATGTCGGCAGGCAATTCCGGCGGTTTCTCGCTGGGGTCGAGGGCACGGGTTAGGGCGTTGAGCAATTCGCGCTCGCGGCGAAGGGCCTCCAGACGGGCAACCAGCTTTTTGCGCTCGTCGTCCTCCAAAAGTCGTAGTTCCAGCACCTCATCACGCGGCAGCGTGTCAGTGAACAACAACGTCGGCGAGCCGGGCTTTCGGCGGATGCAGGTAATCCGAACTTCCGTGCGGTTGTGATGCAACACCAGTCCAACAAGTGCTGGGCCTTTGCGGCGGATAACTTGATCATACTTCCAGTCATCCTCACGGGGCGGGGCGAGAGGAGTTTCCGCAGCGATCGCCAGCAGCAGTAGTGCAACCCACGACATGAGATCGGCTCTGTTTCTTGTGTAGTGTAGCCAAACGCCTCGCTGTCGCCAATTGCTCCGGGTTGCGGGCCTCTAGACCGCCGCACCCCGTCCGCTATAGTGTAAGGCAGGCAACGAAGCACGACACGCGTGCTTCGTCTTTCTTGCGCACACACTCCAGACGAGCTAGGACCCCATGCCGCGCCGCGACGATCTAAACAAAATTCTCCTCATCGGTTCCGGTCCCATCGTCATCGGCCAGGCTTGCGAGTTCGATTACTCCGGGACTCAGGCATGTAAAGCCTTGCGTGAATCAGGCTATCAGGTCGTGCTCATCAACTCCAACCCGGCAACGATCATGACCGATCCGGACACTGCGGATCGCACCTACATCGAACCGCTGACAGTCGAGATGCTCGAACGAGTCATCGCCAAGGAGCGGCCCGATGCTTTGCTACCCACTCTGGGCGGTCAGACCGCCTTGAACTTGGCCATGCAGTTGCACAAGCGCGGCATTCTAGAGAAGTATGGCGTCGAGATGATCGGGGCCAAACCCCACGCCATCGACAAGGCGGAGGACCGGCTGAAGTTCAAAGAGGCTATGCAGAAAATCGGCGTGCCGGTCCCTCCCAGCGGGGTAGCCAAATCGCTCAGCGAGGCGCTGGAGATTCGCGAGCGGGTCGGCCTGCCGTGTGTGCTACGGCCGAGCTTCACCCTGGGGGGTACCGGCGGCGGCATTGCCTACAACAACGAAGAGTTCAATACCATCGTCACGCGGGCGCTGGACCTCAGCCCAGTGGGGGAGGTTCTCATCGAAAAATCGCTCATCGGCTGGAAAGAATACGAACTAGAAGTCATCCGGGATCATGCCGATAACGTCATCATCATTTGTTCCATCGAAAACTTGGACCCGATGGGCGTCCACACCGGCGACAGTATTACGGTTGCTCCCGCACAAACTCTCTCCGACAAGGAATACCAACGCCTCCGCGATGCCTCGCTTGCTATCATCCGCGAAATCGGTGTCGAAACAGGTGGCAGCAACATTCAATTCGCCGTCAACCCTAAAAATGGTGAATATATCGTCATCGAAATGAATCCCCGGGTGTCTCGCAGCAGTGCCCTGGCCAGCAAGGCAACCGGCTTCCCCATCGCCAAAATCGCTGCCAAGCTAGCCGTGGGCTATCGGCTTGATGAGTTGCGTAACGACATCACCCGCGAGACAACCGCCTGCTTTGAACCGACCATCGACTATGTGGTGACCAAGATTCCCCGCTGGGCATTTGAGAAATTTCCTGACGCCGACCCCACTCTTACCACTCAGATGAAATCGGTAGGGGAAACCATGGCCATCGGTCGGACCTTTAAGGAATCGTTGCAAAAGGCGTTGCGGGGGCTAGAGATTGGGGCGTTTGGCCTGGGGAACTATCGCGGCGATAAGTGGGGCACACCAGAGCAGCCTAGCTTTGATGAGATTGTGTCTCGGCTGTCGACGCCCAATAGCGAGCGGATCTTTTATTTGCGATATGCGTTCAAGGCAGGACTGAGCTTGGAAGAGATCCACGAACGCACACGCATAGATCCGTGGTTTCTGGCCCACATTCGCGACCTGGTCGCCCTGGAAGACCGCTTGCGCGACTGTCCTATCGAGCAACGCCCCGAACTTCTCTTGCAGGCCAAGCAAGCCGGCTTCTCAGATCGGCAACTGGGTTATTTATGGAATATGAGCGAAGGAGAAGTTCGCCGTTTTCGCAAGGCCCATGGAGTTGTTCCTTCGTTTAAGTGTGTGGATACCTGCGCCGCGGAGTTCGAGGCCTACACGCCGTACTTTTACTCCACCTACGAAACGCCCGTCGAGCGGGTCGGCGAAACTGCTGCTCAGTTCGACAACGAAGTCCGCCTCAATGCCGACAAAGAACGCATCTTGATTTTGGGCGGTGGCCCCAATCGCATCGGCCAGGGCATCGAGTTCGACTACTGCTGCTGTCAGGCGGCTTTTGCTCTGCGTGACGCGGGTTACGAGACGATCATGGTCAACTCCAACCCCGAAACCGTCAGCACCGACTACGACACCTCCGATCATCTCTTCTTCGAGCCGCTTACTGTCGAGGATGTACTGAACATCGTCGATGTGATGCGGCCCAAAGGGCTGATCGTGCAATTTGGTGGACAGACCCCACTCAACCTGGCCAAAGCCCTTGAAGCAGCCGGGGCTCCCATCATCGGCACAAGTGTCGATTCGATTGATGTAGCGGAAAATCGCGAGCGGTTCAGCAAATTGCTTGAACGGCTCGGCCTGCAACAACCTCCCAGTGGTACGGCCATGGATCTGCCCCAGGCCATCCACGTCGCCCGTCGGCTGGGGTTCCCAGTGCTAGTGCGGCCTAGCTATGTGCTGGGTGGTCGAGCGATGGAAATCGTCTACGATGAGGCCGCGCTCAACCGCTTCGTCAGCAATGCCATGGATGTCTCGCCGGGCAGCCCCGTTCTCATCGACCGCTTTTTGGAATCGGCTATCGAAGTCGATGTCGACTGTTTGGCCGATGGTAACCACTGCATCATCGGCGGTGTGATGCAACACATCGAAGAAGCCGGGGTTCACTCGGGTGATTCGGCGTGCGTGATTCCGCCGTACAGTTTGCCCCATCCCGTGGTTGAAGAGATCAAACGCCAAACCCGAGAGATGGCCCGAGAACTAAATGTCCGCGGGCTGATGAACGTGCAATTTGCTGTCCAACGCAGCATCCTGGCCGAGCCATACCCCAGCGATGCCGCCGTGCGGGCTGCTGTGTATGTGCTGGAGGTCAACCCGCGTGCCAGCCGCACTGTCCCGTTTGTTGCCAAGGCGACCGGTGTTCCTTTAGCTCGCCTGGCCACTCTAGTGATGGCCGGCAAAACCCTGGAGGAACTGGGCCGTACCCGCGAAGTGACGCCCCGTCATTATTCCGTCAAGGAGAGTGTGTTTCCCTTCAATAAATTCCCAGGCGTCGATATCATCCTCGGCCCCGAGATGCGCTCCACTGGCGAGGTCATGGGGATCGACGACAGCTTCCCACTTGCATTTGCCAAATCGCAAATGGCTGCCTACGCCCCCTTGCCCGAACCTGATGCCGGTAAGGTATTTATCTCGGTGGCAGAGCGCGACAAAACCGAAGTGTTACCCATCGCCCGAGGACTGGCCGAGTTGGGTTATGCTCTGGTAGCTACTCGCGGAACCGCACGACGCTTACGAGCCGAGGGCATCGCCGTGGAAGAGGTACCCAAAATTCAGGAAGGACGCCCCAACCTCATTGACCTGATGAAAAACCGACAAATCTCGCTGGTGATAAACACCCCCAGTGGCCGCGGCGCTCGCACCGATGAAGGCAAAATCCGCGCTACCGCTGTGGCCAGCGGCGTGACCTGCATTACCACCTTGGCCGCTGCCGCTGCGGCTCTGGAAGCCTGCCGCGTCATCAAACGACGAGATTGGACGGTCACCTCGCTTCAAGAGCGTTTTGCCAGCTTGCTTTCAGCCAACTGCTCCTTAGCTCGCTAAGGACGCGAACGCCGAGTACGCCGGGATTGGAGGCATGTAAAGAAGACCAGTGGCATCGCTCCGAAGGCTAACGCCGTTACTGGATCGGTAGGAGCCTCGCTGCATCCGCCCCTCGCCTAGCCGCTTCGCCATTGACCCCAGCCACTCGATGCGAGACAATCGCCTGTCTCGCTTCATTCCCTCTGGAGTGCCGCGCATGATGCGTTTTGTCTGCTTGATGCTCATCTGTTGGGTTGCCCCCTTGTCCGCTCAGTTCCAACTCGCCCCCGCTGTCGTTCTCGAAGCCGAGGATTTCTCCGTCGTCTCTGGCTGGAAGCCGGTGCGTAATGGCCAAGGCAACAGCATGGTCGACATTATTGGCTTCAGCCACGTGAGTGGGGAACGGCTGCTGCACTTACCCGCCCAGGCGGCCAGTGGCCTGGCCACACGGCGGATTAGGCTACCTGAAGCAGGAGATTATCGTCTGTGGATTCGGTACGAATATGCAACGGAGACCGATAATCGCTTTGGTTTGCAGATCGAACAGAACGGCAAGCTGCTCCTCGATGTGGTAGTCGGACGACGGGATAGCCTGCGCTACAGCTACGGAGCCGAGTTGCCTGCGGCCCAAAGCGACATGCCCTACGGCCCAGAAGGATTGCATGAGGAAGCGTTTCTTGTGCAGGGGTTACAGGCTGGCAGCGCGACGGTGAAACTGCTCGGGCTACCCCCTGTGGAACAAGTGGGAAGAGCGGCCCCGCGGAACGTAGATGTTTTGTATCTCACGCGGGATACACGAAACAGCTGGCGACGCGAATATAGCAAACGCGTGAAGCTCTATCCGCTTCTCGAAGCCATCCGGGATACCCTCGGCCCGCGCTGGCAAGTGCAAATCACCAACCACAGCGACAAGCCGGCCACCCCGCGCATTCGCCACGTTTATAATCGCATTCCTTGGGGAATGAGCGAAACCGCCCGGTTTGGGACCGTCCCGGCCGGCGGGAGCAGCGACTGGGTCGGCCTGCTGAGTCAAGATACCTCCCATATGTCGATGATCGAAGTCGATGCCCTCGGGGCTGAAATTACCGTCGCCTTGCGCCCCGTCGGGGCCGACAAACCAGTGGCCAGCTTTCGTGGCCAGACGGTGCGTGTCTTTCTGCCTCCCTATCCCGGCAAAGGGGACGAGCCAGTCAACGTCCTGGAGGCGCTGGATCGCGTCCTGGCGGAATTGAAGAACACCCCTGCCCCGGGTAAAAAGCCAACGCGGCCCTTATGCTACGGCGGCTGGATGCCGCTCGGCCGAGACGATACCTACGGGCGCAAATATGCCGAACTGTATGCGGCCCTGGGCTTCGTTAGCCTGCACCCGGCACACTCCGGCCCCAAGGCAGAGGAAAACCTCCTGCGGGTCGGCATTGGCCCCACTAAAAGCTGGGCCATCAGCGGCTACCGCAATCCGCCTACCGAGGCGGTTATTGCTCGGGCTAAAGGGGATCTGGCCCGCCGCAAACGGACCGACCAAGTACGTTTCTTCGACTACGGCGACGAGATTGGCTTCGGGGAATGGGTCACGCTGTCGCTCAACGAGGATGTCGCCGCCCTCAAGCAAGCTGGCAACCCGATGGCGACGGCCGACAGTCTCTTGCGGGAGCGTTGGATTGCCTGGTTAAAAGACCATCGCGGCAAGCAGCAGATTAAGGACTACTGGTTGCCCGCCTGGGGGCCGTTCGTCGCTAGCCAAATGCGGCCGGATTCTTCCGCCAAGACTGCCCAGACAAATCCACGTCTTTTCATTGACTCACTCTTGTTTTATGAAGAGATGGCTATCAATTTCGCTGCCCGTGGCAAGGCAAGTGTCAAAGCTGCTTTGGGCCAAGAGGTGTTGTGCGGGGCCAATTACTCTTGTCATCCGTTTTATTATCCCTCGGCGATTATGTACATCAAATGGTTCCGTGAAGGAGCCGCCGATCTGGGACGGCACAGTGAATATTTTTGGCAAGTGGGTCAGCCTGGACCGATGATCAATGGTTACATCGCCGAACATTTTCGCTCGGGGATGCGGGATTCACCCGGGGCCGTCTTACGTCAATACACCATGCCCCATGCACCAGGGAATACCGACGCCAACTTCCGCCGTAGCGCCTTTACCCATCTGGCCCACGGGGCTACCATGCTCGACTTCTTCGGCATCGGCATGAATGAGACATTTACAGAAAATTATATCGACTTTCGAGCTATCGACCGATACAAGGCGCTCCGTGATATCACTCATGCAGTAGGCTTCGTGGAGGATGTGCTACCCGAGGCTAAAGCGGTCCCCTCTCGCGTCGCGCTGCTGATCAGCGAAAGCACCGAACGCTGGGATCTGGCCGCCATCACCGCCGATCGAGCGAATCATAATC
>JBDNDE010000245.1:0-7152 GCA_046719305.1 Gemmataceae bacterium
AACACTACTCCGCCGGGCAACCAGCCTAGCGTCGATAACCCAGCTAGCCAACCCGGCAGGTGCAGCGCCTGGCGTCGGCGTTGAACGGTGTCCTCGGGGGCACGCCCGGCTTGCACCTCACACCAGCAGCGATAAACCAACCAGACCTTTCGTAAGAAGATGCCCAGCAAGATCGGATAAGCCAGGCTGTTGTACACCAGCACGAGCAACGGGAACCAGAGAAGTTGCTCGTCGGTTAATTCGAGACGTGTTCGATTGTACGTGATGTTAACCCCAGTTGCTAGCAAATGCGGCAACGGAATCGCCACGGCCACAAATCCAAAGGGCGAGGCTAAAGCCCAACGAGTCAACGGTCTGTGCGCGGGCATGTTTGCCTGCACGCGGCAGAGTTCCTGACAGCTGGCTAAGTCTTGGGCCAAGTCCGCGGCCTGGGCATAACGGGTGTCGGGGTCGCTGGCCAAGCATCGGGCCAGGATGCGTTCGAGGCTAGCCGGCGCGGGACGATAGGTAGACAACGGCGGGGCACCAGCGTGACGTGCTTGAATCAAAGATTCAAGAGAATCTTGATTTTTTAATTTTGTAGGTGAAAACGGTAAGTTACCCGTAAACAACTGATAAAGAACGACCCCCAGCGAGTAAATATCCGCTCGGTGATCCACCTGCACTTCGCCCGGTCGCGCAAACGCTTGCAGATGTTCGGGAGCCATATAGGACAACGTACCGCCGATGCGATCGCTGCTCTCCTCGCAGTGATGCGAAACGTTGAAGTCGGCCAGCAACGGCCGACCATAGCGGTTGAGCAGCACATTGGCCGGCTTGATGTCGCGATGCAACACGCCACTCTGATGCGCGTGAGCCAGGGCTTCGGCCAGACGTGCCCCAAGCCAACAGACCGTTTGCACCGCGTCAAAGGCGGCCAACTCTTCGCGGTCGCGCAGGGCGGCTGGATCGAAGGGGATCTCGTGTCGCGAGCAGGCATCCAACGACTCCAGAAACGTCCGGCCGGTAGACTGCTCGCTAGGTAGCTGGTGCCAGCTTTTCAGCACGGCTTCGAGGGTACAGCCGGGGACAAACTGCATGCACAACAGGTGTAAATGACGTTGTGGGTCGGTTGCCTCACTATGGATGGCAACGATCGAAGGATGCTCCAAGCGGGCAAGCGTTTGTGCTTCGCGTCCTTGGATGCGAGTTACCTTCAAGGCCACCGGCCGATTCAGCGAAAGTTGCCGAGCTAAATACACACGGGCAAACGCCCCTTGGCCCAACTCTTCGAGTAGTTCAAAATCGTTCAGGCGTTCACCCACGGCCGGCATCTGTGCGAGACGCCAGGGCACTGGGGGCGCGTGTGGCTGCGTCAGCGGCTCAACAAACGGCGGCGAACCGGCCGTCGTTGCAATCGAGGCCGTCTGCCGGGATGGCTCGGGCTGGCCAGCCTCTAGTGACTGGGGGGTCGGTCGGTTGGCGTCGGACGGCATCATAAGTGAATAAATCGTTGTTCCAACTCTTTGCGAACCATCTCTAACAATCCTAGTTCCGCTAGCTCCTCGGCGATGTCCTCGGGCGTCGGATCGGCTAAGCTTTGCATGACCTCTTCGATCAGTAAATTCCCAAAGTTGCTGCGGGCGCGTTCGAGCAACTTCCGCACGTTGGCCGCGCTCAAGGCACGCTGCAACGGGAGGCTCAGAGCCTGTGCCATCTGCTCGCTCGTTTGCTCAGGGTGATCGGCGCGATAACGCAGCACAGTGTAAAACGGCTGGCCGGTCTGCTGTTCGTGGCGTTGCAGGTTGGCCCAGGTGCGTGCCAACAGTTCACGCGTCCAGCTTTTGCGAAACGCTTCCTCCTGCTCCTGTTGCAGTGCGCAGGGCACCGCCGGTTCGGGTATCTCCTCGAGCAGCTGGCGTTCCTGTCGGATGCGGCGATGGTGATGCTCAGCGATCAGGTTGTACAGCACGCCCTTGAGATAGTCGCGGAAGCGGCCTTGCTGAGGGTCGGCCCCTTGGAGTCGGCCACTGAGAAAGCGGACGGCAAACTCCTGGTGCAGGTCGTGGGCGGCCTCGGAATCGCCCAGAGCCTTGAGCAGATATCGAAAGATGGCACCACTATAACGATCCAGCATGCGTTCCCGAGCAAACTGTTGGCCGGCGTCGGCCTCGTTGTGTGCAACGCGTAGTTCGGACCAGAGCGTCGTAATCTGGTTGAGTCGCGAATCGCCGGTGTGCATGGCAGAGCCTCCAGATCGGTTGGGGGATTCTATCTCTGTCCGAGAGCTGGGAAATCCTTTTCTCAAATAAGCGACGCAGAAAAAAAATTGCGCTCTCTATGTCACAAGAGCGAGAATCGGACCAATAAGAGGACGCAGAGACAACAACACTCACAAGCGACCTCGAAAGGTACTTCGCCATGAAACGCTACGCCATTTCCCTAATCGCCTTCAGTAGCTTGGTTCTGATGGCCGAGGCCAACCCCGGCCGGGGGCCGGTAAGCCGACCTAGCCCTAGCCCAAGTGTGGCCCCTCGGACAGGTTCGGTTAGTTCCCCGAACGACCGCCCCAGCACACCGCTACCGCCTTCGCCGATCCAAACGCGACCGGCCCCTTCGTCGATCCAAACGCGCCCGGCAGATTCGCCCAACCGCATCAACACCAAGCCTGGAGACGGCAAGATCACTACGCCAGCTATCGTCGGCAAGACCAATCCTTCGTCAATAAAGGGCACGCAGCCGAGCAACTCTAGCCAGCAGACATTAGGCAGCAAGCCAAAACCATCGCCCAAGAGTCCGCAGGTTACACCCAACGTAAAGGGGGACAAATTAACCACCGTTCCGACGAACCCAGGCAAGACCCCGCTATCGAACAATAAGGAAAAGGGTATGCAGAACCCTAGGATGCCTTCAGATCCCCGGACACCTTCAACCCCCAGGACACCCCTAGCTGGTAAGACGGTTGCACGCCCTGTAACGAAACTGCCCAATCTTGCCCCCCTAGGAAAGACAGGGCAAGGAGCAAGTGCTACTGCCCGGCCGAATCTTGCCTATGCCAAAGCTCATGGGGTACGATTGGGCAGTGATTACTACTACCGCGGGTTGAACCATCGTCACTGGACGCATTGTTGCTTCTGGGGACCACATCGGGCTTGGTGCTACTGGTGTCCCTCGTGCTGCTGCTGGTACTATTGGCATGCAACGCACGTCTGCTTCTATCCGGTGACCTACATTCAAACCCTCCCACCGGTAGCGGTAGCAAATGCCCCGATCGCCAATATCCCGGGAGTCACTGGCAATGAGACGCCTCAGGAAGCACCGAGCGGGGGTGACGAAGAACAACCGCCTCAGGAAGCACCGAGCGGGGGTGGGGTGGGGCAAGGGCTGACCGCCCCACCGCTCGAAACGCCACAACCAAATGGCGTAGCCGAAGACCCCCAGACGGACGAAAACATCCGTCAAGCCGAAGAAGAACTGCGAGCCGCAGCCGCCCGACTGGAGCAGGCACGGGCTGCCTCAGAACAGAGACGAGCCGCAGCGATCCAACTTGAGCGGAGACAGGCTCCTCCGAAGAGTAAACGAGACTAAAACGAATGAAATGTCGCTCCCTTCGCTTTTCGGATGAAAGCGGCGGGAGCGACGACATTTGAATCTTGCTGGCCACCTCCAGCAACCCGTGCAATACGGGTCTTAGGGTAGATCGCTTGCACCTTCGCCTTCCTCGCTCGCTGCCTCATACAACTCGGGAAACACATCAGCCGATAGCCCCGCGTTGCGGATCATCTCGCCAAGCTTGCGCGTGGCCGCGAAGCGGTAGTTGGCAATCTGTTGCTCGCTGAGCTTCAACAGTTGCGCTACCTCGCGGTTGGGCAAGCCCTTGACCCAGAGCAATTCCATCACCTTCAATCGGGTCCAATCGCCTTTTTCTCGCCATTGCCGCAGGAGTTGTCGCAAAGACTCCGCCAGAGCGTTTTCCTCAAGCTGCCGCCGTTCGGCGCTGCGGGCATGGGAGGAAACCGTCCGATCCGAGGCTGCCTGCTCCCCTAACGATTCTTCCTGGGTGTCGGCACCGTGTAAAAGATTGCGGCCGTTTTTACGATGATGATTGATAATTTGATTCGAGGCAATCGAGAACAGGTAAGATTCAAGCGGACGTTTCTCATCAAAATTAGGCAAGCTCCGCAGAAAGCCGAAGAACGTCTCCTGGACGACATCTTCACTCAAGGTGTGGTCTTGCAATCGCCGGTAGGCAAAAGCGAAGATACGGCCCCGGAAGCGGTTCATCAGTGTGGTCCAGGCTTCCTGGTTGTTGGAGCGGATCTGTTGAATCAGTAAGCGATCGCTTTCCGAGGACATGGCCTCACCTCACCCACCAGAGGAGCAGCCCTCCGAGCAACAGCAGCCCGATGGCGATGGCGCGTAACCAGCGCGTGGCGTAGCCGCGCGTCCATTCCTCTAGTTGAAGATAACCGGCCAGCACAGCAAATACCAGCACCAAGGCGGCCAGAATCCGCCCTAGCCACCATTGCCGCTCTTTGGCCCGCTGCTCTTGCTGGAGGCGTTGCTGAAGTTCGAGCCACTCCCGAGTTGGCGTGAAAGTCAACCGGATACGTACCAGTGGTTGGTCGAGCAGACCAGGCATCGGCTCCGGTTCACTGCGTTCGAGCCGACCGTAGCGCTCCAGCAACGCGGGGTCTAGCTGGCCAGGAAACAGCGGCTGGAACTGGTCAAGGAGATTGCGCCAGGCGTTGTTGCGAGCCTCCTCGACAGTGGCCCCAAAGCCTTCGGCCTGCAGGGAGTTGCTTGGGAGCGGTTTGCCTGCCAGTAGCTCCGCGGTCAGGTCTGGCCCTGCGAGAAGCAGGCAGCCGACGAGGATGAATGAACGCATGGAGCGGCTCCTAAGCAAAACGTATATCGGTATCTGCTTTGGATGGGGCGAGTAGTTCAGGTGGTGGCTCCCAAGGGCTGGCCAACTGGACGATCACGCTCACTGCCACCACGATGGCCACCGCCAAGAAAAAGCTGTGGGGGTGGGCCGGACGAGCCAGGAGCAAAAGCAGCGAGGCACTGGCCCCTGCGCCGACTACAGGAGTGAGTTGAAACCTGCTCATTCGTTGCCGAGCGGCAAGATCCCACCAACGAATAAAAAAGAATGCGAAAGCATAGTAGCTAACATAGTGCGCTTCGAGAGAATAACGTGGAACGGACATCTCGAAAAAAACGTGACCATCGATCCACATCGCTGCCAACCCAACCAGCCCTCCGAGCAAGGCCGTTCCCAAACTCCAGCCCGCCACACTGGTCTCCGGCAGCTTCGGCCGCTTCCAGCACCGCGCCAGAATCAACACGCCCCAACAGGCCAGCAGTGTGGTAAAGAAAAAGCTCGGTAACGCATCGCCACCGATGGCGGCAGCGAGCAAAGTAGCCAGCCCCGTCCAGAGGGCAGCCAGGACGAACGACCAGGATAGTTCGATGAGGCTCATCCAGGGCGACGGGCCGGGAACAATCGAGGGCGGCGGGGAGGCTGGCTCGATGGGTGTGGCAAGGGGAACTGTTCCGCTCGGTTGGGGCAGTGGCCCACCCAAATGCTTTATCGCCAGGGCCATCTCTGCCGCACTGGCATAGCGATCTTGAGGATTTTTGGCCAACGCCTTGCCGACAATCTCGCGCCACTCGACCGGCAGGCGATCCAGCGCGGGCGCGGCAGTCAGGTGCTTGATGAGAATTTCCCCGTAACTATCGCCTTGATAGGGGACAGAGCCTGTAAGCATTTCGTACAGGAGGATCCCAATAGCATACAGGTCGATCTGGGAAGTATAGTTGCCTCGGGAAATCTCAGGAGCCATGTAGTGAATCGTGCCGACCGAGGCGGTTTGGACGACTGATTGGTTCGGTCCGATCCCTTTGGCCAAGCCATGATCGCCGATCTTGACGTGTCCGTTTTCCAAAAAGATGTTGGCCGGTTTAAGATCGCGATGAACTACTCCGCAATCGTGTAAGTACTCGATGGCCTCAAGAATTTCTAAAGCCAAGCGTCGCACCTCAGGACTGGGTAGCCCGCTTGGATGTGCGCGTAGATGGGCCGCCAGGGTTTTGCCCGTGATGTATTCCATTACCACCCAATGGTTACCCAGCCCATCGACGCGAAGATCATAGAGCCAAACCAGCCGTGGATGCTTGAGATTCAAACAGTGGGTCACCCCACGCAACTCGGCTCGTGGGTCGCCATGCAGCAACTTCAACGCCACCTCTTTGCCGCCATCGCTTAAGGCAAGGTAAACTTCGCCGAACCCACCGCGTCCAATTCCACGTTTAAGGGTGAATCCTGCAAGGGGTTGCTCTCCCATGCGATAAGTGAAGCGCATGCCGGACCTTCCTCTTTCTCATGTAGCCGGTTCAATGGCAAAACTAAACCGCTCTGCGACAACCACGGACGAGGGAGCGAGAAGGATGCGTCCCTGTTCGCGGGAGCCGTTCACTTGAAATGGTTGATCATAACGTAGTCCTAGACCATCCTTGTGGCGAAACAGCACCACGCAATCTCCCTCGGCATCCAGCGGCAGGTGGCCGTTGCTGTCGGCCAGCAGGAGCGTCTCACCCATCAACACCACGCCATCGAGGCCGGCCGGCAAGCGGTGACCGCTGAGCAGATCTAGCCGGGCGGTGGGGTTGGCTGGCACCGGTTGGCGAAAGAGCAATCGGCAACTGCGGCCCAGGGTGAGCAGGTCGTTGTCTTGCAAGAGGCTACGAGTGACGGAGCGATCGTTGACCAACACCGGGCGCAACGCTTCGAGGGTGTAGCCCTCGGCGTCGCGATAAATCCCTGCATGCACACCCGAGACATCAGCCACCAGGGGAATATCTACACGGGCTTGCGGCCCAGCCTGACCGAGATATAAACGCGGTGAGAGGCAGACCAGATAGCACCCACCCCGTCGATCCACAAGAAAAATCGGGGGCCCAACTGTTCGGGGGGGTTGGAATCACTGACGCTGCCCAGGGCCAGAGTGGAGGGTTCAGTGCTACGCCAGGCGCGGGAACGCAAGGCTCGGGCCTCGGCCTGATTGGGGGCCAGCGCTAGTACCTCCTCGGCACGTTCCACCACTTCAGCCCAGCGTTCGCCACTGGCGGCCTGTTGCAAACTGGCCAACAGTTCGGGCAGCGCGGCGCGAG
>JBDNDE010000246.1:0-7101 GCA_046719305.1 Gemmataceae bacterium
TCCCGGCGCTGACCAGGCTACTTTCGCTTTTCTAGCTGGATGATGAACGCGGCGACGCTTCTGGATCGCTTCCTAGAAGACTGGGAACCCGGCTGGGGCCGGCTCTATCTGACCGCGACGTTCCGCAAGCCCGTTGATGCTCAGCATCACGAACCTCGTCTAGCCGCTTGAGGATTGGTCCATTTCGGATTGGGTTAGCTGCATCCCCTGCCCTTGATGGAGAGGCTGTGATGCGAATGCTCTTGTTGGTACTTGGTATCTTGGTCCTCGCGTTGGCCACCGGTTCGACACAGGCTCAACCGTCCAAACAGACGAATTATCCGACCAAACAATGGATCGGTAAGTCGTTACCGCCGACCAAGTCGGACTTTGCCCTGAACAGCGAACAGGTGTCGTTAGCCGACCTCAAAGGCAAAGTGGTACTAATCGATTTCTGGGCCGTGTGGTGCCTGCCGTGCCGGACTATTTTCCCGACGGTGAACCGACTCCATGAAACCTACAAGGAACAAGGACTCGAAGTGTTGGCGTTGACAACCTATTATGGCAAATATGACTTTCAGGACGGGAAGCTAACGAAGCCGAAGAAGCCGTTGACAGTCGAGGCGGAGCGGAAGATGCTGGAGCGGTTTGCCCAGCATTTCAAGCTAGGCTATCGGATCCAAACCATGCCCAAAGAACAATTTGCCGTCTACAAGGTGTTTGCCATTCCACAGGCGATGCTGCTAGACCGCAGCGGCAAAGTAAGGCATGTGGTGATCGGAGGAAACCCAAGTGACTGGAAGACACTAGAGGCCAAGATACAAGAGTTGCTCAAAGAGCCACATAAGTGAAGCGAACAAAGGAAAAGGCGGGGACCGGAGCTTAGTTGCCCTCTCACTTCCAATTCTGATGAGAGGGCAAACATTCATCGGAGGGAGGTTATTGAAAGTTTATTTTTTCTTTTTCTTAGCTTTGAATTCATCGACGTACTTTTTGGGATTCTCACGGAAAGCATCTGCACAGCCAGAGCAACAAATGTAGAAGGTTTCGCCCATGTAGGAAACGGTTGAGGTACCTCGACCACCGGACACTACACACTCGGGGCCTTTCTCCGTCCTAGCTAGGCTCTCGCCTTCTTTGGTCTGCTGGCTGGCAAACTCCGGACGCCACAGACTGGATCCCTTGGTTTTGCGTTCGACGATGTAAATCAGTCGAATTCCCTCGGCGGCGGTATTGATGCGGATGCGTTGAATATCCTTGGTAGCTGGGTCGGTGCGCTCCAGCACCAGCTTATCGTCCTCCAGCTTCCCCTCGAAGCTCAGCTTCTTCCCTTCGGGGGTCGTCCCGGTCAGTTGATAGTTCTTCTTGTCGGCTAGGTAGCGCAACTCAGCTTTTTCCAGGAATTTGCCACCGGCGAAGGTAACGGTCATCCAGCAGTCGTCACCTTTGAATTTCCAGCCCCAGGAAATTTTTTCTTCCCAGAATTTGTCCTTAGGACCAGGCACTAGCTTAGTGCTGCCGCTGCCCTTCCAACTCCCGACGAACGATTGCAACTCTTGCAAGGCCGCCTTGTTCTTAGCAGCCGAGGCAATAACCTCGGAAGTGGTCAGGCTAAGCATCCCCAGCCCGAGAGCCAAAGCCAGCATACGCATCAACATGATTGGAAGCTCCCTAAAATCCCAGGCCGACGGCAGAATAAGCTCTGTCGGCCCACACCGGACGTACAGTTGCTTCGACGTTAAACGGGGCGACATAGTTCCGCTTATTCGTTCTTAGACTCCTCGATTCCTTCTAAATCGAGTACCCAGATCGTCGAGTCGGCGTTGGCCGTCAGGAGCTTTTTGCCGTCGGGGCTGAAGGCGAGGTTGGCAACGTTGGTACGGCTCTCTTGGGGCGGCATCTTGTAATTCCACGAGCGTAGTTCCTTGCCGGTAGCTAGATCCCACACCCGGACGTAATTGTCCAGCCCGGCCGTGGCCACTCGTTTACCATCTTTGCTCGCCGCCATCGCCTGAACTTTTTTCTTATGAGCTTTAATCTGATGCAGCGGCTTAGCCGGGTTGGCTAGATCCCAGACGGCCAAGCCTCCTTCCTTGTCTGCTGTGATGAGATATTTGTTGTCTGCACTCATGCAGATGTCGGCAATCTCGATTTTGCCGGTGTTGAGGTCAGCAACTACCTTCTTGGCTACCATGTCGAAGATGCGAGCTTTTCCCTCTTTACCGCCCAGAGCGGTTCGACTCCCATCGGGCGAGATAGCCAAGCAGTTGAGCATCAGGTCAGGTTTGTCCACAAGGAGCGCGTCGAGCCGTTTGCCAGTCACATCGTAGGTTTCGATGGTATTAGGATTGGGCGACCACAACCGGAAGGTCTTGTCATCCACGGCTACCAGCACCGGAATTTCGGTGGTACCGTCACCTTTGATACTCTGCATCAGCTTGCCGTTGGTCGCATCCCAGATTTTGATATTTTTCTCATCCGCGGCCCCAACCACCGTTTTGCTGTCGGTTAGGAAGGTGACGGCCGTAACGATGGTTTCATGGCCGGTGAGAGTGCGGAGTTCCTTGCCCGTGTCGAGATCCCAGACGCGAACCGTGTTATCGCTGCCGCTGCTGGCCAGGAGTTTGCCATCGGGGCTTACGGCAACGGAGCGGACATCCAAGGAGTGGCCAAAACCGGCATCGACGGCCTGCAAACCCAGTTCATAAAGACGGACGGTCTTGTCGACGCTCGATGAGAACAGGGTGTTGCTATCACTGCTGAAACCGACACTGGTGATCCAGTTGGTATGACCGCGATAGCTGAACAGTTCATTGCGAGTAGCCAGATCCCAAAGCTTGACAACCTGATCGGCACCGCCACTGGCCAGCCGTTTACCATTAGGGCTGAAGACAACGCTGCTGAGAACGCCTTTGTGACCGGCGAGAATGAGCGGTGGGTTGTCGCTACGCAAGTCGTACAACTGGATTTTGGAATCGGCCGCACACGACGCCAGTTGGTTGGAATCGGGGCTAAAGGCAACGCAACTGATCGCCCCCGAATGCCCACGATAGCTCTTGAGTTCCTGCAGGGAGCCGGCATCCCAGAGTTTGACCAGACGGTCGCCGCCAGCAGAGGCAAGATATTTCCCATTGGGCGACCAAGCCACAGCACTGATGACCGCTTGGTGGGCGGGCACGGACTGAATTTCTTTGCCGGTTTGCGTGTCCCAGATCTTGAGGGTGCGATCGGCCGCGGCACTCACGAGCTTTTTGCCCTCCGGGTGAAAAGCCGCAGCGGTCACGGGAGCGGTGTGGCCCTTGAGCGTTCGTAGTTCGGTACCGCTCTTGGCATCCCAGAGCTTGACAACCCGGTCGCCACCACAACTAGCGATGAGGTCTCCCTTAGGGCTGAAGAGGGCTGCGGTGACGGCTGATTCATGCCCCTTAAGCGTCTTGAGTAGTTCGCCACTTCGGGCATCCCAAAGTTTAACCAGCCGGTCCCGGCCAGCGGTGACAAGGGTACGATCGTCGGGACTCAAAGCGGCCGACCAAACAGCCCCGTCGTGAGCGCCCGAAGCTCCGCCCAGAACACGCGAAGGTTCGTTGCTACCCAACTCCCACAGACGAACGACGTTATCGGCTCCGGCACTGGCAAGACGGGTGTTGTCTGGTGCAAACGACAGACTACGGATCTCGCCCTCGTGGCCCGTCAGTGTGCGGAAATTAGCTCCTGTGGCCGTGTCGTACAGCTTGATCGTGTGGTCGGCGCTACCGGTGGCCAAGGTCTTACCATCGCTGCTCAGGGCTAGGGCACACACGGGGCCGGTATGACCCTCATAGGTCTGGCGTACACCGCCTAAGAGCGAGAGCATCTTGGCCATATTGGGCTCTTCGCCCGAAGCGATGACTCCCGTGTTGTCGGGTAAGAAAATCACCGCTCGTGCCCCGCTGCCGATACCGCTCGTGTTGTTGAAAGCCTTTTGGAAGAGTTTGTCGGCTCCGTTGCTGGCATCCCAGACACGCACTAGGGCATCTTTTCCTGCCGCTGCCACCCACTTGCCATCGACACTGAAGGCAACAGAATTGATGGCGTTGGTGGAGCCGGGAATCTCGCGACGGAGCTTTTGCGTCTTCACTTCCCATAAGCGGAGAAGCTTGTCGTTACCACCCGCAGCA
This sequence comes from Gemmataceae bacterium, assembly GCA_046719305.1. GTDB lineage: Bacteria > Planctomycetota > Planctomycetia > Gemmatales > Gemmataceae > RGDT01. The sequence continues at coordinate 4,137 of JBDNDE010000246.1, forward strand.
ATCAAGCTGCCATCGGGGCTGAATGCGATGCTCTGGACTGCTTCGGTGTGGCCAGTGATCTCGGCTAGATCCTTGCCGGTGGTCGGTTCCCAAATACGGATCGTCTTATCGGCTCCCGCGCTGGCAATCTGGTTGCTGTCGGGACTGAAGGCCAGCGTGGTCACCCCCTCGCTATGGCCCACATAATGCTGTAGCTGTCGGCCGCTAGCTACGTCCCAGACCTTGACAACGCCATCCTCGCCGCCAGTGGCTAGCAGTTTACCATTTTTGCTGAAAGCCACGACATTGACGGCCCCAGCATGGCGCAAGCGGCCATTGCCCAGGACCCGTAACACCTTGGGCGGCAGATGGGCGGGAATAGCAGGCAAGGCCCAAATCGCTCGGCGGAACCCATCGCGAGCCTCGATGAGTCGGCCGTCCTCCAAAGCAGCCTGAGCGGTTTTGGCGAAGGCATCGGCCCGTTGCAGCAATTCAGGCGACATGATATTAGCCCGGTCGTTCTTGGTGGCCTGCTCACGAGCCTCGGCAAACGTCTTGGCAAGCTCCTGCACACTCTCTTTGGTGGGGCGTCCGGAACGTGGCTGAGCCGTCGAACGACCTCCGCTGGCAAAGAGGCCCACCAGCAACACAGCGGCCATCAGAGGACGGATAAACGGCCGATTCATAGTCACAGACTCCCCGAATGTTCCAGTTGAAAACGATTCACCATTCTACGAGGTCACCGAAGCCAGCGGCAACTGCTCTTGGATTGGCGCACGATTCGGAGTATAGGCAGAGATCGGGATCGGGGGCGTTCTAGTTTTCGCCGATCCCTACCACGCGCAAAGGAGTTGTGCGATGACGGATGGTTATCGACTTGGCCTAATCGGCCTGGCCCTCTATGGGATGCTGGCCACCGCTCAAGTGAGCCGTGCGGCGGATATAGAGACGCGTGATTTTGCAGTGTTTGTCGGTGGCAAGGCAGCCGGTGAAGTCCACATGACTATCCACAAGCAAGATGCCACCACCACCACCGTCCGCACCGACACAGATATCAAGGTTCATCATGGGTTAATCCTCTACAAGTACAGTTATCGCGGCCTGGAAGTGTGGAAAGATCGTCGCTTGGTCCGTCTGGAATCAACTACCGATGACAATTCGAAACGCTTCGCCGTGTCTGCTGCCTCGGATGGCAAAGAAATCAAAGTCAAAACCAACGGCATCGAGATCGGTACCAAGCCCGAGACCTGGAGCAGCACTTACTGGACACTACCCGAACTCAAGTTGCGTGAAAACAACCTCACGATCCTCGATGCGGACAACGGCAAACTGATCGAAGCCAAGCTCTCTTATGTCGCTACCGAAAAGCACAAGATCGCCGGCCAGGAGGTGAGCCTGAACCACTACCGCCTCTCCGGTCAACTCAATGTCGATCTGTGGTACGACGGCCATGATCGGCTCGTTCGGCAGGAATGGACAGAACAAGGGCACAAGGCGATTCTCATTTTGGTGCGTGTGCGACGCTAAACAAATCCCATTCCTGAAACCAGTTCCCTTTTTCTCTCGAGTACCTGATGTGCGAGGCGAGCATGAGTGCCCTGAACGAGGAAGTGAATCATTGGTTCGATCGCCGCTGTGCTAAGGCGTTCTGGTCGCAACGCGATCTGCCGCCCTACAAGGAACTGCTTGAAGACACCGTTGCTTGGCTTGAACCACAACCCGGTCAACGCTGGCTCGATCTTGGCTGTGGCTCAGGGCAACTCACTCGTCGACTGTGGCTGGCCAGTGGCGGCTCGCTGGCCGAAGTGGTCGCCACCGATTGTGCCGTGGTCAATGAGCGATCGATTGCCCGTCTGGCAGCCGAAGTGGAGCCAAAACCCGCACCGGGCGTCCTACGCTTTCAGCAAGGCGATTTTAGCAATGGCCTGCCCGATTTCGCCGCTAACTCTTTTGATGGCGTGGTGTCCGGATTGGCCATCCAGTATGCGCAGCACTATTCGCAGGAATTGGGACGGTGGACCACCCAAGCTTATGATCATCTCCTCGCCGAGGTTTGTCGCGTGTTGAAACCTGGCGGCCGATTCGTCTTCTCGGTGAATGTGCCTCGGCCGATGTGGCTGCGGATTGCTTGGTTCGGCATACCCGGCTTTTTCCGGACCCGCCGGCCGATTAAATTTGTCAAAGATAGCCTCCGTATGTTGCGTTATGGTTCATGGCTCAAGCGTGAAGCAGCCCGTGGACGATTTCATTACTTGCCAGCCGATCAAGTGACCGCGAAACTGAAAGTGGGCGGCTTCTCGGAAGTCGAGTACCGGATGTCCTTCTCGCAGCAGGCCTACCTCTTCCGCGCGGTGAAGTGAAACCGCCTTGGCTCGTCTGGGTTGTAAGGTCATCGAGCGCCCCGATTCTTTAGGAGAGAGAGAGATGACCTCACGACCTCGACGACGCTGGCGTCGCCGTACCCTGGTCAGCTTCTCCCTATTGGGCGTTATCCTCCTGTGCATCCCCTTGGCGGTACGGCTCTATCTCGCTCCAGAACGCAGCGCGGCTCTGCTTCGAGATGCCTTGCAAAAAAACCTCGCCTGTCCTGTCGAGGTTGAGTCCGTCTTTCTGGCCCTCTGGGGCGATAGTACCGTTCACGGCTTGCGGGTCGGGGACTATCTCGTCGCTCAGCGTGTCTTGGCCGATGTATCGGTGCTTAATTCCCGTCCCTCGCATCTGACCCTTCAGGGCGTGACGTTGCATCTGCGTTTCGATGCGGATGGTAACCTCCTGACGCAACTACCACCCGAATCGGCTGACTTCACCCTACCGCGAGTCGAGATTGCCCAGGCCACCCTAATTCTCGATCAACAGGGCCGACCACCGCTAACCCTCACCGGGCAATCGCTGAGCATGACGGCTAACGGAGCGATCCAGGGCAGTGTTGTCCACGGTTCGGCTGGACGCTTTATGCTCCAGGGCCAATACGACCTACATCCCTCAC
>JBDNDE010000247.1:0-7093 GCA_046719305.1 Gemmataceae bacterium
ACACACGAGGAGAAGCAGTGAACCTTGATGGATAGACACTATAGACCGCAGGACGTTCGTCACCGTAAAGCAGCATTGGAGATAAGGTCTGAAAGGCATTCAATAATCCGATTGGAGTATGCTTGGTACCTCCATTTGTGACCAGATACACCGACGTGAACTGATCGATGAGGGAATCGACTGTTGGTTTGAGTTGAGTAGTCAACAAAGAAGGATCATTTACATGCGGAACGACAATTTCGGTCATCGTCACCAAGCCAGCTTTTTCTAGGACTGCACGAGGTCCAGAGGTCCAATTTCGTTTGCGGGCTTCCTCACTGACAATCCAAAGCGTCCGATCCCCCGTTTGGGCCAATTCGAGAACAGGAGGCAAGTTCGCAACTTTCTGCCCAGTTGAAACGAGAACAAACAGATTCACTTGACGCTCCGATTTGATTGCAACACAGCTAAAGTGACTTTGCACTTATTAGAATATACCACGACTTCAAGATCGACGCGGCGGTGCAACGCAAGGTCGAGCCGACAGCGGGGAACCTCGATGCACTCATGGAACTGGTGGAGGAGATCGCCGACCACGTCCGCTCGCACCCGCTGGTCGGCTTCCCGCAGACCCGCTGCACCGAGGTGGCCAACGAGCCGGTCTACGTGATGGAGCATTTGGACGAATGAATAGCGCCAGTTCACCAGTGTCCTGAATGTGTCCTGAACGTGAAGGACTTCAGGAATCAGGGCAGCTTCCTTAACTCGGCGATCTCGGCAGCGCTCAAGGCACGGTCCAGAATCAGCGTCCGGCCCATCAAGCCCTGATAGTAGTTGCAGTGCAGGTAGTGCAACTCGGTGCCCAGCACGACCGAATCATGGGCACGCAGCGGTACTGGGGCTTTCTTGTCTACCGCCTGTCGAACCAGCTGGCCGTCGAGGTACAGCTTGATCTCCCAATGCTTTTCACTGTTCACGGCCGCGGTCAAGGCGACGTGATGCCACTTGTCGGCGGAGACATAGAACGGTTCGCCGGTCCATTGGAGCTTATCACCCTCGCCCTGTTCGGTGAATTGCACCCCCAGTTGATACGGAGCCTTTTCCCCCAAGAGACGCAAGCGAATCCGCCGACTGCCAAACCCGAGAAGATCGGCCATCTGCTGGTTCTTGATCATCGTGGCATCGGGGCGAATCCAGGTTGCCAGCGTGATGGCCGTGTAGTCGCGTTGCGGGCTACCATGCGAACCGGCGAGGGCGAACGCTTGAGACGGGCCATTCTTTTTGTACTCGTCGATGGTGAAGTAGAAAAATTCTAGCCCACCGCCTCGGGCGAAGTCTGCTACGCTTCCCTTGGCCGGTAGGCGGAAGCGTAGGCCCGCGCGGCCGTCCTGTTTCTCCCATGTCATGTTGCAGAGTTCCAGCGGCGGAATGGCCTCGCCAGCATAGTTGAAGGCATAATGCCCCTTGCCTTCGGTCAAACGAACGTCGAAGATCGCACCCTTGGGGGAAGCGGCATACTTGGCGGGTCGGCGGTTTGGCTCAGCAGCCACATCCGCAGGCAGCGGTGCATCGGCAGCCAGTTCCTCAAAGCGACTTTCACCAATGAACATGTCTCCGGTGCCTGCATTGCCAAAGGTGACGTTCAGGCGAGCCGTTTCGCTTGATAAGCGGAAAGCAAAGGCATACGGTCGCCAGTCGAACTCTCCCGCGCCGAGGTAGTGGGTGTACTCGACGAGTTTTCGATTGTCCTTGGCAAACGCGGTCAACTCGAGGCGGCCGCCTGGTCCAACGACCCCCTCGGCCTTGCACAAGCCGCGCATCACATAGCGGCCCGCAGGCAACGGCTTGGCTAGCGGAATATCCGATTGCCCGAACGAACGTGGTGGCAGCTGTAGCGCGAAGCCGCTGCCGCTGCCGGTGTTCTTGGCCCATTTGTACGTCGGGCGGGCATTGTGAGCCGACATGAAGGGCATGGTCGCGTCCCACCACGGTTCGCTCATCGCTTTCGCCTTAGCGAACGTCAGCCGCGGCCAGGCATCGGCCCAGACATAGTGATGGTTGGGGTCCAAGCGGGGCGAGGGAATCCGCTTCGAGGTTTTGAAAATCCGCTCGGCCTCGTCGGCGGGGTAGCCCGTATAGCGGTAACGGCTACGAATGACGGTCCCCGCGGGCAGTTCTTCGGCTCCGTAGGCAATGCCGGTGTCGTAGAACGCGGCACACACCGCAGTGCTAATCTCGCGCGGGACCAGTCGTTTCGGATCATGTGGCGAGGGGCGTTGGCTCGGCTCGATGAAGTATTTCACCGTGGGGGCAATCGTCAGTGGCTCGTTGTGTCGGCCGTACCACATCCGCAGGCCGTTTTTGCCCTCGATGTTGTACAACGGGCCGGGATCAATCGGATACAGCGGACGATGTAGCAGTTCGTCCTTCGACTTACGGATGACCAGATATTTCCAGTTGAACGGATCCAGCGGCGTGTGATGTTCCAACTCGAACGCATCAATGCGAAACGGTGGGCCGGGCAGAATCTCCAATTGCGAATCCATGTCGTAGGTGTAGCTGCCGCGCTGGCTGTCGAAGCCGATCGTCAGGCGGGTCTGGGTCTGGAAGCGGTTGGCGTGATGTTTGGCTTGCCAGGTGGCCTGCAGGCTGGCCCCGCCGCCCTTGGTTTGCGGTTCCGTCGATTTGCTGCCGCCGTCTTTCCATGCTCCCTGTCCGGCGATGTCCCAATGCGCGTTCCACATGAGCATGGGCTTGAACCCGGGGCGCAACTTGACGTTATTGATGATTTGAACGTAATAGGTGTCGTTCTGCTTGTACTGGACCGGCAACAGCAGAATCGGTTCGTCGCCATCGAAAACCCAGGGCCGTTCCCCGAGCCACTTCCGCACGGAGAAATTCGGCTTATGCTGAGTTGGCAAACGCACCGGCTGATCTTTCTCAGCCACTTCGGGCAGAGCCTTGAGCTTCACGTTGGCAAACGTGACTGCGCCCCGGCTGCTGGTCATCAAGCCGACTTGCCCTGCAGGAAGCAGCGGCAGCGGATCGCGGTAGTGGATAAGTTCCTTGCCCTCGACCATCACGCGAAGATCACGCCCTTGTCGGCTCACTCTCACGGTCAGCGGTTTTTCTTTGTCGATCGGGCAAGGTGCGACGCGGACATAGCCCCCCTGCGGATAGCGAACCAACGCCACGCATTGATGCTTATGCGACCACTGCACCCGATAGCCGGCGTTGCTTTTGGGATCAGCCGCGACGGCGAAACCGGCTTCGAAACCGCCATCGCCATAAAACGGATCAGGCCAGACGGACCAGCTTTGCCCGAACCAGTGAAAGTCGATGGCCGGGCGAGTGATGGTCACGCTCGCTTGCAGTTCCAGATCACGAGCTGGAGCCGACGTGAACCAGCCGACCCATTTCCAGGGTTGCGGCTCGGCAGCGCGGAAGAGACCGGAACTCAACGAGAGCTTCTCGCCATCGACCTTGCCACCGGTGAACTCGGACGGCTGCGGCGACCATTGGGAGAAGCTAGTGTCCCCAGCCTGAACTACTGAAGACAGCATGATCAGTGCGATTGATGTGAGTTTACGACTCATCACCGGACCTCCAAAGATCGTCGCAGTCCGAGTGGTCCACAATGACCGTTCGATATCGTTTTACTGTCAAGGCGAAAGATTTACAGTTCAGTTGAGTCGAACCAAATTGACTTCTCACACATCCGACGCCGGCAGCCAGGCCCTCGGCTGGCTCGGGGAGCAGTTCAACGGCCTGAAAGAAACCACGCTGGCCGCCTGGCAAGGCATCTCCGACGCGCTGGCCGCCGGAGACATTGGCCTCGCCGCCCGCATCCTCTGGCTCACCCTCAAGATGGAGTTTCAGAAGGGGGTGCTGTGGCTGGAGGAGAAGTGGATCGACTTCAAGAACTTCTTCATCGGCGCGCTGTAGAAGGGGTGGAACCGCTTCAGCGGCTTCTTCAAAAAGGTGTGGGCGCGGGTCAAGAGCGTGTTCACCGGCCAGGACGCCGGCGAGGAGATCGCCCGCATCAACGACGAGGTCGCCGCCGCCCGCTGGAAGTGGGAGGACGCACTTGCACGAATTAGATTACCTGGTGTGCCTGAGGACCGATAAATTTATCCCCATGGACACTACGCCCCTGAGTCTGCTGCATCGTCTGCGACAACCGCAAGCAACGGAACCGTGGTCCCTCTTCGAGCGGCTGTATCGCCCGTGGCTGCGCGGTCAGATACTCCGCTTGGTGCCGGCTGGTGAAGCCGAGGACTTGCTCCAGGAAGTGTTCCTCGTCTTGATGCGGGAAGTGCCCCTTTTTCAACACAACGGCCAAAAGGGCGCGTTCCGCTGTTGGTTGCGACGGCTAGTTGTCCATCGTGTCCAAGAGTTCTGGAAAGCTCGCGATCGTGCCCCACTTCTCGGACGAGATTACCAACTGCTCTGCGAACAACTGGCAGACGACCACGACGAACTGAGCCAGCAGTGGGATCAAGAGCACGATCGCTATATTGTCGGGCAGCTGTTGAAGCAAATCGCAAACGATTTCGAGGCCGTGACTTGGCAGGCGTTTCGGGCGTTCGTCTTGGAGAAGCGATCGGCCGCCGAGGTCGCCCGCGCACTCGGTGTTTCCGAGGGAGCCGTCTGGACTGCTAAGTCACGGGTACTTCGGCGATTACGTCAGGTTGCCCAAGACTGGATCGAATAATTTTTTGATTTTTCTGACAGGTGGAGCGCTTGATTTTCCCTTTTGTTGAGGAGTTACTTCGGCCTTAACTTTAATAATCTCAGAGTCTCTTATGAACGCTCAACATCCACACGCCAAGGAATTAGAACAGTTCAGTTGTGGCAAACTGGACGATGCTTCCCTCGCTGCCATTGCCCGCCACGTTGAAACCTGTGCCGAATGCCGGCAGACGCTAGTAGGCCTAGCCAATGACACCTTCGTGTCGGTCGTGCAGAACGCGGGAACCGCGATCTTGGATCCGTCAGTGGACTTGAATTCTATGACTGCAGTCTCTTTGCCCAGTGCGGGACCGGCGACTGAGCCTCATCCCGAGCGTCTGGGCGGCTACCGCATCCTGAGAGTGCTCGGCCAGGGTGGAATGGGCATGGTGTACCAAGCTGAGGACGAACGGTTGCATCGTCACGTCGCCCTGAAGGTGATGAAGCCCGAAGTGGCGGCGAACGCAGCCAGCCGCGAGCGCTTTCTGCGAGAGGCCCGGACGACCGCGGCCGTCGAGCATCCGCACATCGTTCCGATTCTGCACATCGGCCAGGAAGGGCAGGTGCCGTACATCGTTTTGCCGTTCCTCAAGGGGGAACCGCTGGACGAGCGGCTCAAACGTGAGCCGCGGCTGCCGGTGGCCGAAGCGGTGCGGATCGCCCGACAGACGGCGGAGGGGTTGGCAGCAGCGCATGAGCATGGCCTGATCCACCGCGACATCAAACCGGGCAACCTGTGGCTCGAGGCTAGCCTCGGCCGTCAGGCCGGGGATATCCGCGAGGCTAGCCTCGGCCGTCAGGCCGGGGATATCCGCGAGGCTAGCCTCGGCCGTCAGGCCGGGGATATCCGCGTCAAAATCCTCGATTTCGGCCTAGCGCGCGGCCTAGCGGATGACACACACCTGACGCAATCGGGAGCGATCGTCGGCACGCCGGCCTACATGCCGCCGGAGCAGGCCCGCGGGGAAAAAGTCGATGCCCGCTGCGATCTGTACAGTCTGGGCGTGGTGCTGTACCGGATGTGTACCGGCGACATGCCGTTCAAGGGAAAGGACACGATGAGTCTGCTCACCGCGTTGGCCCTGGACACGCCGACCGAGCCGCGGCAACTCAACCCGGACCTCCCACAAGCACTGAACGATCTGATCGTGCGTTTGCTGGCCAAGCAGCCGGCGGATCGTCCCGGCAGCGCCGCGGAAGTGGTGCAGGTGTTGCGGGCCATTGAACGGGATTTGGATCAAACGCAGGTACTGGATTCCACGGCGACGCTTGGGGGGAGCTCGTCTCATCCTTTTGCCTCACTGACGCTTCAAGAAAGCAGCAGCTCGGGTGCAACAAAACCCCCACGCCACCGCTTCCCATGGCGGGTCATGGCGGCGTGTGCGTTCTTCGGCTTGCTGGCCTTGGGTGCGATCGTCTTCTTCTGGCAAACGCGGGACGGAGTCGTCCGCATCGAATGCGACGATCCGAACATCAAGATCGCCTTCGATGACGGGGAACTGAAGGTTGTCGGTGCCTACAAGGAGCCGCTGTCGCTTAAACCCGGCCAGCATGGTTTGAAGATTCAGCGTGGTGACTTCGCCTTCGAGACCGACAAGCTGATCGTCAACCGCGGCGACAAGGTGGTGCTGCGGATCGAGGCGACGCCGGGGAAAGTGCAGATCGTGCAGGCCGGCAAGGGAGTGATCGGTGCCAAAGAGGTGCCGCTGGCGAAGGAGATACCGCCGGCGAAGGAAGTGCCGCCGGCGAAGGAGCCGGCCTGGCGCCCCCACTGGGTCGAGAAGAAGTGGGTCGAGGAGACGGCCAGGCTGACGCCGGGCGAGCAGGTGAAAGCGGTGACCGCCAAGCTGGTCGAGCGCAATCCCGGCTTTGACGGCCAGGTGCAGCATCTCCAGAGGAAAGGGGCGGTGATCGAGATTTCGTTCTCGGCTGCGTCGATCGTAGACCTCTCGCCGCTACGGGCGCTGCCGAAGCTGGAGCGGCTGACGGTGACTGTTCCCGGCGGCCAGCTAGGAAAGCTGGCCGACCTGTCGCCGCTGGAGGGGCTGAAACTGACGCATTTGGACATCACCCGCTGCGGTCCGGTTTCTGACCTGACGCCGCTTAAGGGGATGCTGCTGACGAGCCTGAACTGCGGTGTCACGCGGGTCAGCGACCTGACGCCGCTTGAGGGGATGCCGCTGACGAGCCTAATCTGCAGTGAAACGCCAGTCCGCGACCTGACGCCGCTTGAGGGGATGCCGCTGACCAGCCTGCACTGCCATTACACGCCGGTCAGCGACCTGACGCCGCTTAAGGGGATGAAGCTGACGAGCCTGCACTGCCATCACACGCCGGTCAGCGACCTGACGCCGCTTAAGGGGATGAAGCTGACGAGCCTGCA
>JBDNDE010000248.1:0-7072 GCA_046719305.1 Gemmataceae bacterium
TCTGGCAACGCTTCGGGGAGGGGCGGTTGCGCCGGAGTGGGGCTGGGGGTTGGGGTCGCTGGTGGGATGACCGGCTCATGGGATTAACCATGAGCAATGAAGCGTTAAAGCTGCAACTATTTCGCTTTGTCGATGTTTTGCCGCAACTCGATACTCCGGCCTCGATCGTACGACATTTGCGAGAATATCTTGAAGAAGCACACCCGCATTTGCCCCCAGGGCTACTTAGCCTCGTGCGATTCTTGCCCAGTTCGGGACCCTTGGCTAGTCTGTTGGCTTGGTTCACTCGCTTTTCCGCCCGCCGGCTGGCTCGGAAGTTCATCGCCGGTAGCAATCTGCACGAAGCAATCAGCGCCGTGGAGCGAATGCGGCGACAAAACCTGACCTTCACCGTGGACTTGCTGGGTGAAGCGACGCTCACTGAGGCCGAGGCTGAGGCTGCCCAGGCCGAATATCTGCAGCTGATTCGCGGCCTTTCGGCTGAGGTCAACACTTGGCCGGAAAACCCGCTCATTGATCGCGACGATCGCGGCCCTATCGCCCGGGTCAATGTCTCGGTCAAGCTGTCAGCGTTGTATAGCCAGTTCGACCCGATCGATCCCGAGGGGACCAGCCGGGAGGTGCGAGCACGATTACGGCCGATTCTCAGAGTAGCCCGGGAGAATAAAGCATTTGTCAATTTTGATATGGAACAATATTCGTTCAAAGATACTACTTTGCAAATCTTTCGTGAGGTGCTGATGGAGCCGGAGTTTCGCGATTGGAGCGAGGTCGGCTTGGCAGCTCAAGCGTACCTGCGTGACACCGAGGCGGACCTGGAGCAGTTGGCCGCTTGGGCTAGACAACGTGGCACCCCGGTCTGGGTGCGTCTGGTCAAGGGAGCTTACTGGGACTATGAGACGATCCTGGCCCGGCAATTGGGCTGGCCGGTGCCTGTCTGGGCCGAAAAGTGGCAGTCCGACGCCGCCTATGAGCGTTGCACGGCGTTTTTGATCCAGCAACGTGACTGGCTGCGTCCGGCGTTTGGCAGCCATAACATCCGAAGTTTGAGCTATGCGATGGCACTGGCCCACAACTTGCCGCCGGGGTCGATCGAGATTCAGATGCTTTATGGCATGGCGGACCCAATCAAACAGGTGCTTGTGGATCTGGGCCAACGTGTTCGCGTGTATACTCCCTACGGCGAGTTGTTGCCGGGCATGGCTTACTTAGTGCGACGACTGTTGGAGAACACGGCCAACGAATCGTTCTTGCGGGCAGGGTTCGCGGAAGGGTTGCCACCCGAACGGTTGTTGCGTGATCCGCTGGAACTAGGCCGACGACGCGTTGTGGCCCTGGCTGGATCGGGCAGGATGTAGTAAGCACGACGGCCGGAGCGATCGTATCAGGGGGGCGGCTCAGAGAAAGCGTTCAAGCAGCAATCCAGGACGGTCGATGAAATCGATTAGCGGATATGTTTGATTCGGGGAAGAGATCTGGCCCGAACAAACGGGGGAACACAATGAGACGGTTGTTGCTGCTTGGCCTGTTTATTCTTTTGGCGAGCTGCAAGAGTGCTACTCCGGTGGTCAAAGAAAAGCCGGTTGCCGATCCGTTGTATACCAGCAAGCTCATCAGTAGCGGTGGACTACGGGCATCGAATCCGATCACGGGTATACCGCTGCCTCCACCTCCACCGACTTGGACCACTCCCGGACAGGATGGCCCTACTCAGTTGGCTAGCGAACCGTGAAGTTGGTTTCCTCTGCCTACCAACGTTGTCAATACTTCATCGATGATCTGCAACAACTCCGCTGGTTGAATTGGCTTGATGAGAAAATGGGTCATCCCTGCTTCTAGGCAGCGGCGGCGGTCTTCGTCCTCTGCGTGGGCTGTTAAGCCGATCACGCAGGTGGGCCGTTGCAGTCGTTCACTCGCCTTGAGGATTAGCCGAGTCGCTTCGATGCCATCCATCTCTGGCAGTTGCAGATCCATCAGAATGAGGTCGACCGGAGAGTCATGAAATCTTTGCACAGCCTCGAGTCCATTTTTTGCCCACACGACTTGATGTTGTCGGCTTTCGAGGATGAGTTGCAGAACCATGCGATTGACTGGGTTGTCCTCAGCCACTAGGATCCGTTTCCCGGTGAGGAGGGGATTGGGGGGAGGGGAGGTCCAGTTAGGGAATTCGCCCAAGGTAGGAATTGTTTCCTTTTGGGGAGCGGGCGGATCACAGACGTGCAAGCCCACGGTGAAATGGAACGTACTACCCTGGCCGGGTGTACTCTCGACCCAAATGCGTCCCTTCATGAGGTTTACTAGGCGCGAGGCGATGGTCAGTCCCAGACCGGTTCCACCGTATTTACGCGTTCGCGAGCTATCGACCTGACGAAAAGCGTCGAAGATGGCGTCGAGTTGATCGGAGGGGATGCCAATACCGGTGTCCCGAACCGCACCGCGCAGAACAATCGCTTGCTCAGTTCGAGAGGCAACATTGAGAGTCAGGACGATCTCGCCTTGAGCGGTAAATTTCAGGGCATTTCCCACTAGGTTTACGATCACCTGCTGTAGACGGAGTGGATCCCCTATCAGCCATGCGGGAATCTCTTCGCTGATCTCCGCCCGAAACACTAGCCCTTTTTGCTCAGCTTGCACCGCAAACGTCTTCAGATTCGGTTCCAGTGTTTTCCGCAATTCAAACGGCACGGCTTCGAGCGTCATGCGTGCCGCTTCGAGTTTGCCGAAATCCAGCATGTCGTTGATGAGGCGTAGCAGCATTTCGGAGGAGGTTTGCACCAGTTGCAGGTATTCGCGTTGTTTCTCGCTGAGTGGTCCAGCCAACAGGATCTCCGTCAGGCCGATGATGCCGTGCAAGGGCGTGCGGACTTCATGGCTGATGCTGGAAATGAATTCGCTCTTAGCTTTGCTGGCGGCCTCAGCGGCTTCCTTAGCTCGACGCAGGGCTGCCTCATCCCAGCGACGACGAATGAACTGGGAGATTTGCATCAACACAGGATAGAGGTTATTCAGCAGGGCCGGATTGGGAGGCGGTATCTGCGGGGCGTAGAACTCGACCACGCCAAGAAATTGCTGTCCCAACTCCATGGGGAGGGCAATGGCGGCGTGAAGTCCGGCATTGATAGCAAGTTGCTGTCCAGGTAGAGAAGGCTCGGATTCCAAGCGGTCGATCCAGCGATAATTATGGTGGAGCCAGACCCGACCGGGCAACCCTTCGCCAATGTACAGCTGGGCCTTACTCAGCGATTCGATCAAGGGTCGGCCGCGTTCGAGATTGGTCCAGCCGGCTTGGCAGCGCAACACATTCTGTGCAGTATCGAGTTCCCAGAGCAGACCGACCGGCCAAGCCAACGCTCGACCGATGGCCTGCAGGACGGCTGGACTCGCTTCACGCAGATCACGGGCGTTGTTGAGGTGCAACGCCACCTCGTATTGCAGCTGACGTTGTTTTTCTGCTTGTTGACGTTCGCTGAGGTCGCGGATGATCTGTACGAAGACTTTGCGGTCCTCGTCGATCATCTTGCTCACTCCCAACTCAATAGCAATCAAGTGGCCGTCCTTGTGCCGCCCTTTGAACAGGGTGTTGTCCGGTAGCACCCGACCAGAGCCTGTCGGCACTTCTTCTTGAACCAGAGCTTCGACCTGGTTGCTACTCTCTTCGGCAACGATCAGCTTGGAGATCGGTTGCCCCAGCACCTCTTGGGGAGAATAGCCGAACAACCGTGAAGCAGCCGCGTTGAATGATTCAATGCGGCCGAGACTGTCGAAGGTGATAATGGCGTCGGCAGCGGCCTCAACGATCTTGCGACCGCGTTGAGTTTCGCGTTCAGCCAGAGCCATGAGGCGTCCACTGACTAGAAAGTGGTTAATGAGCCAAAAACTGCCGGTCAACAAACCGAGCAATCCAAGCCAACTGATTGCCAACCAGCGAGCGATCTCCGCTTCCAAACGCCCTTGCTGAACAAGCAGATGCAGGAGATAGCGGCCGATAGCACAAAAGAGGCTGACCAGCAGCACAGAGATCAGGACAAGATGCAGAGTAGAAAGAGGGCGGCTCATCCGTCACTTATTTTCCCAGGGGTGTAATCACGATCATCTTCTGGTCGTGACCTGTTAAGACCGCTTTGCCATCGGGCGAGAAGATCACACAGTAGGCTCCAAAGCGGTTCTTGACCGACTGGTTGAGTCGTATGGTTTGTACCGCTTTACCACTGGACAGGTCCCATAATTTAAGATAGCCCCCATAACCGCTCGTTGCCAGTCTGCCCTCTTTGGAAAAGGCAATGCCGTAAGGATCATCTTCTAACGGAGCCACGGCTTTGGTCTTCTCGTCGACCTCACCCAGTTGCTTGATCTCTTTACCGGCGGCCACATCCCACACGCGAACTGTCCGGTCGTGGCCAATGGAAACCAAAGTGTTGGGTTGAGTGGGATGCCAGGCAACCCCTGTGACCGCGTCAGTGTGGCCTTTGAGTTGTTTAGCCTCTTTGCCGGCAGCCACGTCCCAGATTTTGATGATCATGTCAGCCCCGGCCGAGGCCAGTTGTTTGCCATCTGGGCTGAAGGCGACCATGTATGCGCCTTTGGCATGGCTGCCGAGATTCTTCAGTTCTTTGCCATCAGCAGGGTTCCACAGCCGCACGCTTTTGTCCGCGCTAGTGCTGGCCAGAAGTTTGCCATCGGGACTAAAGGCGATGTGATCGACTTGATCGGCGTGGCCCTTGAGTTCGCGTACCAGCTTGCCTTCGGCGGGATTCCACAGCCGGATAGTCTTGTCCTGGCTGGAAGAAGCCAGTAGCGAGCCATCGTTGTTAAAGGCGACGCAGTAAATGTTGTTGGTGTGGCCAGGCAGCTTGCGAAGCTCTTTCAACGAGGGATATTCCCAGATCTTAACCAGGTGATCGAAGCCGCCACTGGCGAAGGTTTTGCCATCGGGGGCGAAAGCGAGGGTATAGACTTTCTCATCATGGGCCTTGGCAATCTCGCCGGGCGTCTGCGCCTGAGCTTGATTTAGCCCCAAGGTGACGAGTGCCATCAGTAAGACCAATCCGCTACAGATTCGTTTCATTTGGTTGTATCCTCGGCAGAAGAGTTTAGAAGACGTTTTCACAAATCGCGGCCACCGACTCAAGAGACATCCGGTGCAAAACCGCGACGGAGGGTATTCTCGGTGATAGAGCGCGGCAACAAAAACTGCAACAAGTAATCTGGGCCGCCCGCCTTCGAGCCGATGCCCGAAAGCTTGAAGCCACCAAACGGCTGACGATCGACCAACGCGCCGGTGATCTTGCGGTTGATGTACAGATTGCCGACGCGAAATTCCCGTTTCACGCGGGCAATATTGGCCGGCGAGCGAGAGTACAGGCCGCCCGTCAAGGCGTAAGGCACGCCGTTGGCGATCTCCAAGGCGTGGTTCAGGTCGCGATACCGGATCACGCTGAGGATCGGGCCGAAGAACTCCTCTTGGGCCAGAAACGACTCGGGCTTGACCTCGGTGAAGATGTGCGGCGCAATGTAATAGCCTTGATCGACTAAATGGCTCACTTCACCGGCATAAGCCAACTTGGCATCTGTTTGACCGCGTTCTGTCACACTGCGTAATCGATTAAAAGCTTCTTCATCAATCACTGGACCCATGAAAAAACCCGGATCTTCCGCTGGGCCGATGGTTCGGCTCTTGGTCGCTTGCACGAGCCGCTCGACGAAGGCATCGTGCTTGCTCTGAGGCACCAGCAGCCGGCTACAGGCACTGCATTTTTGCCCCTGGTAGCCGAACGCCGATTCCACGACGCCGTCGATGGCTTCGTCGAGGTCAGCGTCATCATCCAAAATAATTGCATTTTTACCGCCCATTTCAGCGATGACGCGTTTAACGTGATGCTGCCCCGGCGGGGTATGGCTGGCCTGTTCGTTGATGAGCAATCCCACCTTGAGCGAGCCGGTGAAAGCAATCAATGCTGTGTCGGGCGATTGCACAAGTGTCGGGCCGATCTCCTCACCGATGCCCGGTAGAAAGCTCAACACCTCGGGCGGAATCCCAGCTTCCAAAAATACTTCCATCAGCTTGGCCGCCATCACGCTGGATTGCTCGGCGGGCTTCATAATCACCGTGTTGCCGGTGACCAGAGCGGCAGCGGTCATGCCACACAGGATGGCTAGGGGAAAGTTCCACGGAGCGATGACCACACTCACTCCGCGCGGTTCGTAAAAGTATTGGTTGTCTTCTCCGGGCACCTTGCGCCAGCGCGGCAGGGCCAGCCGCCGCATCTCCTGCGCGTAATACTCACAAAAGTCGATCCCCTCCGCCAAGTCGGCGTCGGCCTCGCGCCACTGCTTGCCACATTCAAGAATCTGCCAGGCGGCCAATTCAAAACGCCGACGACGTAGGATAGTGGCGGCTTTTTGGAGTAGCTCGGCACGTTGTTCAGCCGGCGTGTCGCGCCACGCGGCAAAGGCTTTCTTGGCTACCGCGAGGGCCTCTTGGGCTTGGGCTGCCGATGAACGGGCACATCGGCCGATCACCTGTGATTTGCGTGCGGGATTGACCGAATCGAACCAGCCAGGCGCGGGCAGCGGTTTGCCTGCGATCACAGCCGGGTAGTCGCGTCCTAGTTGCGATTTCACAGACTCCAAGGCAGTCCGCATGGCGGCTCGGGCTGGTTGGCGACTAAAATCAGTAAACGGCTCGATGGTCAGAATCGTCTCGGAAAGCATCACGTCACCAGCACGAGGAACAGATTCCAGAACTAATAGTCTATGAAAGGCTGGGGGGAGAAGGAGAGGGAAGGTGCAAGGAGGGTGGGCGCGAGGTTGAAAAGGGGCTATAGTAGAGTCTGGTGGAACTCGAGTCGGGCTTGTCACGTCGAAAGATTGGCTACGAGAGGCTAAGGCATGTCGCATCGCATCTTGCTGCTGTTGGCGCTCATGCTTTCCCCGGTGACAGGGAGGGGGCCCCTCTACGCGCAAGAACTACTACCGGCTGATGAACCTGGCCCCGGCCCGCTGTTTAACCCCGAGGACTACTACGTCAACCCCCTGCATTTTGCTCTTCAAGCCTTTGGGGCTTCCGCCCTTC
>JBDNDE010000249.1:0-7055 GCA_046719305.1 Gemmataceae bacterium
TTAAAGAAGCTTACGCTGCTGAGCAAGACGGCGATAGAGCTTCTCGTAATCCGCGGCGCTGCGGTCCCAACTCCAATCCTGGTTCATCCCGGTAATCTGGATGCGTCGCCAACTCTCCGGGAAGCCGCGCCACAGCTTTTCGGCCCGCTCAACGGTGTGCCACAATTCCTCGGGGTTGTAGCGTGTGAAGGAAAAGCCGGTCGCGGTGCCGTCTTTCAACGTCTGCTCATTCGTGTCG
Organism: Gemmataceae bacterium; assembly: GCA_046719305.1. Lineage (GTDB taxonomy): Bacteria > Planctomycetota > Planctomycetia > Gemmatales > Gemmataceae > RGDT01. The sequence continues at coordinate 239 of JBDNDE010000249.1, forward strand.
GTTACCGTGTCTGCTAACCCGCCTGTTCGACGCACAATCGGCGGGGTGCCATAGCGCAGGCTGTACAACTGGTTCAGCCCCGAAGGCTCAAACGCCGACGGCATCAGAAAGGCGTCGGCCCCAGCTTCGATGCGGTGGGCTAACGCTTCGTTGAAGCCCAGATAGAGCCCCAGCCGATCCGGAAAGCGTTGCTTGAGTTGCTCCAGGGCACGATGATACTGCGGGTCGCCATCGCCCAAAATCGCTAGCTGCATGCCTCGCTCTAGCATGCGGTCGGCCAGGGCAACAATTAGGTCAATTCCCTTTTGCTCCGTCAAGCGGGCCACCACCCCCAAAAGCATCGCGTCGCCCTGATGCAGTCCCATCTCTCGACGCAACGCCTGCTTGCACGTTGCTTTGCCCCTCAGATCCTCCGGGCCATACGTCGCCGGTAAGTGCCGATCGTGACGCGGATCCCATTGGCTGTAATCGACACCGTTGACGATACCAAAGATGCGATCGCGGCGGGGAAACAGGGTACTTTGTAGGCCACGGCCATAGTCCGGGGTTTGAATTTCGCGAGCGTAGGTCGGGCTGACCGTGGTGATGAGGTCACTGTAGACGATGCCAGCTTTCAAGAAGCTAATCGCACCAAAATATTCCAATTTGTCATAAGTGAACAAAGACCACGGCAACCCCGTGAGCGGCAGATCGTGATGCCAGTACACGCCTTGAAAGGCGATATTGTGAATCGTCATCATCGTGCCAATCTGGCCATAACGCGGCTCGCGGGCAGCGTACAATTCGCGTAGGTAGACCGGTAGTAACCCCGTTTGCCAATCGTTGACGTGGACAATGTCCGGCCAGCCGCCCAAATGCGGAAGAAATTCGGCCACCGCGCGGTTGAAAAAGACAAAGCGTTCGCAATTATCTTCGTAGTCGCGTTTGCTGCCATCGGGCAGCGTGTATTGGTACGGGCCGCGCCCCTGGCTGGCATCGTCTCGGCCGAAGTACTGGTCGTTTTCGATGAGATAGGCGGTTGCGCCCCCTGCTAATTCAACTTTCCACAACGAGGCGTGAATCTGCTGATGGCCGACAGGAATGCTAGCAGTCAGGCCAGTCGGAGTGACCGGGGCGCGCCGAGCGCTGCGATACAGCGGCAACACCAATGACGTGGCCAGACCGCGTCGGGCCAGAGCCACGGGCAAAGAACCAGCAACATCGGCTAGGCCGCCGGTCTTGGCGAAGCCTACCGCTTCGGAAGCAGCGAACAGAACGCGCAAGGACATGATCAATGAGGCCCTCGACGATTGCCGTGGGGGAGAAGGTTCTCCCAAAACGCCTAGTATAATGTCAGGCAAGGGAGAAGGATACCGTGAGTACAACCCTGTTGGATAAACGTGAAGAGCGGATTCGCAGCATGTTCGGTGCAATCGCTCCGCGTTATGATTTCCTCAATCATCTGCTCAGCCTCAATATCGACCGCTGGTGGCGGCGGCGGGCAGTACAACTCGTGCCACCCGATCTTAACGATCCGGCCCCGATTCTCGATGTCTGCACCGGCACGGGCGACCTAGCCTTGGAGTACCACCGCGCTGCCAAGGGCCAACGCACCATCTTGGGCACCGATTTTTGCCTGCCGATGCTTTTGCCTGCGGTACGCAAGGCCGCTCGCGTCAAAGCCCAGGGCCGCATTAGCTTCCTGGAGGCCGACACCCAACAGTTGCCCTTCCCGGACAACCAGTTTCAGATCGTCAGCGTGGCGTTCGGTTTGCGTAATGTCACCGACATGAACCGCGGTCTGGCCGAGATGGTTCGCGTAGCTAAACCGGGCGGTCGAATCGCCATCCTGGAATTTTCCCGGCCCAGAGGCTTCATCGGCTTTATGTACACGTTTTACTTCCGTCGCATCTTGCCGTTCGTGGGGCAGACCTTCACACGCAGCCCCGACAGAGCGTATGAATACCTGCCCGCCAGTGTGCTTTCCTTCCCCGATGGCGAGGCGCTTGCCCAGGTGATGCGACAACACGGCTTGGATGAAGTACGCTACTACCCGTTCACCTTCGGCATTGCCACACTCTACGTCGGCCGCAAGAAGACCCCCGTTCAGCTGTAGTAGCCGATCAGCAAGCCGACAAGGAACAACAAGCCGCTCAGGAACAATAGCCCCAGAGTGCCCCAGAACAGTTGTCGGCGTGTCAATTGCAGGGCATCAGGGAGCGGCAAGTGACCGCGCAGGGATGCGGCTCCGGGAGCGGCGATACGTCCCTGACAGTAGGGACACCGTAACGCTTGGCCCACTAGCCTCGACGCGACCTCTAGGGCGGCACGGCAAAACGGACACTGAAATTGCACCTTCATGCCCTTATTGTCGCATCCGCTGCGTGGATCGGCAAATGGCTATCGAGCCTCCCGAAAAGATGGTAAAAAGATGGTAAGATGGAGGAAACGTTCAACCTCCTCGGTGCTACTAACCTCACAGGATTTCCACCATGAGCCACGCAAGTCGGCTGCCCGTCGGCATTCCGTTGGAAGCCCCCCCTGGCTGGCGACGCCGCTCCCCCTCCCCATGGCGTCCCGTTGTCGTGGCCGCCACCGTCACCTTATTAGCCTTGCTGTTTTTGGCGATCGGTTGGATTTCGGTTGACCCCGGCTCGGGTCGGCCACCGCGTAGCTTGCCGAGTCTGGCCTCGCTCTGGAAGCGTGCCTCCCCTACATCGGCTCCGGACGACCCCTCAGGCGACGAGGACAAGGCCCCCCCGTCTCAGGAGCCAACCAACCCCGAACCCAACAAACCCAGCGAAGAGAAAAAGACGACCCCAGCGGAAAAGACGCTTGCCGAAAACAAGCCCACGGAAAAGAAGCAGCCGCCCACCAAAGTTCCTGCGAAACCGGTCGAGAAATCCCCTGAAAAGTCGGTAGAGAAGCCAGCCGAAAAAACCTCGCCACCTGAGAAGATACCCGAGAAGAACCCAACCCCTGCAACGGCAGCAATGCTGTCGTTCAAGAAGGACATCGCGCCGATTTTGGAACGGGCTTGCGTTCGCTGTCACAATGCCAACCGCCAGCAGGGCGGCGTCAACGTCTCCACCTATGATGCCGTGATTAACCACATCATGCCCGGCAAGCCCGACGCCAGCGATTTGCTCAACGTGATTGTCAACGGCCAGATGCCCCCGAACATGCCCAACGCGGTGAGTGCGGCCGACCAGAAGAAGTTACGCGACTGGATCACCCAAGGGGCCAAGGAATAACCCCTGGCTCGCCTTGCTTGCTGCACAAGCCCAGGAAGCCCAAGAGGAGTTCTTCGATTCAGCCGTGAGAGGACGGTTTTCTTCTTCCACGGCAACGAGGTTCGGCCGCGTCTGTCTTCGCGTTGGGAATGTCAACGCTGGCTGGGCTCGCGCTTGCGAAGTTTGGCCGTCGCTTGGTTATCGCTGGTGAACAGCAGCAGACCGAATCCCTCAGGACGAACAGCAGCTTCGACCGCCTCGGCTGGCAGCGACAGCGCTTGCACCCCGCGACCTGGTAGCGTGCGAACGATATTGAAGGCCCACGCTTGGCCGGGCGAAGGAGCGTCGGCCGTTAGCAGACCACGCGGAATGGCTGCCTCCAGGGTCCAACTAGTGTTGTCGGAATGAACCGCGACATACCAGCGAGGGTTCCACTGCTTGTCGCCCCAGCAGTCGTCGGCCAGGTTGCCGCGGGCATCGACTTGCAGATGAAAAGCGGTGTTGTAGTCGCGATCGACATCCAAAAGCAAGCTCACGCGATCATATTTTTGCAAATCTTCGTCCCGTGTGCGTGGCTTGGCCAACGGCACCTGCTCACCGGCCGAATGGGCACATCGCACCGCGACATAGAGAAAATCGCGATCATAAGCCATGCGCGCTTCGGCGGGATGCGTCGCCTTGGTAGTGCCGCTGGCCTCCTGCAATGCCAGTGCCTGAGCCGTGCGCCAGCATTCCTCGTCGAGCTTGCCATCGAGATACGGCCGTTGCGTCACTGGAGCGCAAGCGAGGACTGGCCGGGGTGGCACACCGCGACGCTCGACCAACCACAATTCGCCAATCGCGATCTGACGCCAAGGGCCCTCGGGCTGCCGGGCGGCAAAGTCGCGATACCACTGCCGCGTTTCGTCGAACTGCCCTAGTTGCCGCCGCGCTGATTGAATGGCAAAACCGACCCGGGCATCGCCGGCAAACAGCGGACCGAAGCTGTTGAGTTTGGCCTCCAACGCTAAGCAATCTTCGAGCCATTTCTTGGCGTCTTCCCGGCCGCCGCGATAAACGATTTCTTTCAGCGAACGCGACTCAAAGCCCGGCACCTCGGGCAGCTTGGCTCCTTTGGCCTGTTTGGCACCGCTTTGCGGTCCTGCCAGCAGTGGCTTCTTGGCCTCGCCGGGCAGTCCGTGTAACTCTTCGGCCAGAACGATGAACTGACCCAGTTCATAGCGCCGCCGCACCTCGCCCGACGCCTGATGCATCAGCAACCAACGGTAGCCGTCGATCGCCAAGGGATGCGTGGGGTAACGGTGAGTGAGGATGTAGAAGGCCTCTCGAGCGCGGGACCATTGGCCACGCTGGGCATAAAGCCGGCCTAAGCCGTGGGCCACACGAGCGGCCACTTCATCGGGCATCTCTTCAACGGTCTGGCCCAGACTGGACACCATCGCTTCGGGACGGTTGAAGCTGCTCTCTGGTGCATCGGCCAAAGCCCAGAGACGAGTTCGGCTGCGAATGGCCCGAAGGGCTTCGGGGCTAAGTTCCTCCAGAGAGGTCCGTGCCCGCCGAGCCACCCCGCCAGGGGCCAACGCGATGCCTTGCAACAGCGTTTTGTGATTCTCGGCCTGTTGCATCTCCGAGGCGGCTAAAGTGAAGCGCTCGACGCCCGGGGGGGAAGTTTGCCCCAACAGCAAGGCGGCATCGGCGGCATATTCGCGTGGGGTGGTGCCTAGCCGTGGACTAATAGCTGACGTATCGACGCTCACCAAGCCGCTCGTACTGGGAATGTAAAGTTTGCGCGGCTTCCAGGCTTCCAGACCGAGCTTCTCCCGATGCACTGGGCAGGACGCCGGATCGCCCGCCTGACGAAACGCTTCCTTGGCCGCCTCGTGAACGAGCAGATTCAGGCCACCGGTGGGCGCATCACAGAGAATCACATCCGGGCGATAGATGCGAATCGCTAGAATCAACTGCATCAGCAACAACCGCGCCGCGCGGTCGTCGTGCATTGGATTCCACGTCCCCAGCAGCGTCTTTTGATCGGCTTTGTACAGATGCGACCCCAGGGGAAACGGCCACAATTGCCCAGCCGTCGCCCCGCCCGCCACGCGATAGGCCATCTCGAAACGGGCTGCCTCGCTGACTCGCTCGCGTTCAGCACTAGCCGGGTCCGGGGCGGTAACACACAGCCCACCGGTCAGGTAGCCGTCATCCAACCCCAAAACGGCGACCACGGCAGGCTTCATGGCGTTGGGCCGAGCATGCACCCACAGCACCGCCAAGCGCTGACCACCGCGTTGTTGCACCGTCCAACTCTGCCCGCCGTCCTTGGTGGCCAAGATGGTTCCCAACTCACCGACCGCCCAGCCGTGCTTCTCGTCACGAAAATAGAGACCATGTAGCGGCAAGGGCTGGTTGGTGGGCAGCAATTGCCAACGCTCGCCATCATGGCTCAGCACCATACTACCGGGTCGGCCGACCGCCCAAGTACGTTTGCCGACGCGGGCCACCGCATGCAAGTCGAGGTTCTCCATGACCTCTCGGCCAAGCTTGGTATCGACGAAGTGCCAACTCGTACCTCGCGACTTACGCGATTCAAGCACCAGCCCACCTTGGCCGACCGCCACGCCATCTTCGCCGGCCAGCACAAGACTGGTAAGCGCTCGACCGGCCAAACTATCCATATCGACCATCTGTACTTGGCCGCGGCGTAGCGTCGCAATCTTGTTCCAAGCACCGGCCAGGGCACCGTTTTCGGCTGTGAAGTCGCCGCCGCGCCACGAAGTTGCCCGTGGACCAGGCACAGGGTCCCAATCCCGGCCGGCATTGGTGGTGACGAAAACGCCCGAGGGAAATTGCTCCGAGCCATCGCCCGCCAGATAGCCGGTCTTGGGACCAACAAAGCGAACCAGATGCAACCCCGGCACCGAGTTCATCAGGATACGCCGCCACGACTGCCCGCCGTTGGATGTGTACAATACCACGCCCGTCGAGCCGCCTCCGGGCAACTCCTCACGGCCGGCAATCCAGCCGATGTATGGATCGACGAAGTAAACGCTCCGCAGCGAAGCCCGCGTGCCGGAGGGCTGGCGTTCCCAGCTTTTGCCTGCGTCGATGGTATGCCAGATGACCCCCTCGTCGCCCACTGCCCACCCTTCGCGATCGTCGGCAAAGTGGATGGCGTGCAAGGTGGCATCTTCAAAGTGGCGTGTGTCAGCCGCCTCGGCCGGCAGACCTGCCAGCAGGAGCATCAACCCAGCAAACAGCGTACGCATGACCATACCTCACCTCGACCCATCGGGGGAAATCCCTCGGCCACACCCAGCGTAGCCCCGACTGCCGATACGTCAACCAGCCCCAGAGGGTCAAGAGCGTTCTGCAAGCCACGCGAGTCAACCAGACCGACCCAGGCGAGGCTCTCGCCAACCGCTCTCGGTGCTGATTGTTGCCAACAAGCCAAGCTACAACCGCCAACCGAAGAGTTGCCGCTGGCCGACCGTCGCTCGCAGACGTAGCATCGCCCTAGCGGAACGAGCAGACGCGGAGGGCCGATCATGCATGCGACGCGAATGTCACACACCGATACGGGGCTGCTAGTCATCGACATGCAGGAA
>JBDNDE010000025.1:0-23091 GCA_046719305.1 Gemmataceae bacterium
ACACGCGCTGCCCCGTCTGGCCAACCGGCCCGATCCGCGCGTGGATAGCCTAGCCGATGTCGAACCACGCCCGGAAGATCCCTTGGCGGAGAGCGGCTACGGGATTGAGGAAGCTGAAGAAGAAGCTGAAGAAGCATTGATGGAGCCTGAGGACAGCCACGTCGAAGCCCATCTCCACTCAAACGACGACGACCCCAAGCACGAGCGACGTCTCGCCCAAGACGATGGGCCGACCGAGGGATCGGCGGCTCTCAAGAAGCCCGGAGCCTGAAGGAACGGCTGCGGCGGTATCCATAGGAGGGATGGCAGTATGCCAGCGACTACGAGCAAACAACAACTTTTGAATCAGGTTCTCGGGGCCATTGCCCCCGCGGGGGAACCCGCTGTTCCATTGCCGGTCTTGGAGCAATTCATCTTTGGCATTTGTCGCGAAGATTCCACCCCGGAGATGGCCCTACAAGCCTACGAGAATTTGCGTTCGCAGTTCTTCGACTGGAATGAAATCCGCGTCAGCAGCATCGGTGAGATCGAAGACGCCTTGGCCGGTTTGAGCGACACTGAAACCCGGGCCAACCGAATCATCGCCTTTCTTCAGGATGTCTTCGAAACCAACTATTCATTCAATCTCGATTCGATCCAGAAAAAAGGCCTCAAGGATGCTGCTAAGAACCTGAAAGGACTAAAGGCAGCAAACGATTATGTTGTGGCTTGGGTCATCCAACGTACCCTCGGGGGACATGCCCTGCCTACCGATGCCGCCACGATGCGTGTGGTCCAACGGCTCGGCCTGATCGACGCAACACCTAGTGAACCCGAAGCGGTGCGTTCAAGTTTAGAGCATCTGGTCCCCAAAGCTAAGGGGATTCATTTCACCGATGCGATAAGTATTCTGGCCGAACAAGTGTGTTGGGAAGAGACGCCGCGTTGTGCTCGTTGCCCGATGAAGGAGAGTTGCCCCTCGTCCCAGGTCCACACGGTTCCGCCCAGTGAACCAGCTGCGAGCAATGGCCGCTCCAAAAGCCGCACCCGAGGTTGATTCGGTTTACTCTAAACAACGACAAGGACCGCCGCACCAGCAGGGTAAATCGTAGCGATCCCTGTTGGCGTGGCGGACACTGCTTTACTGACTCTCGTCAATCGGACTCAGAACTGATCTAGCCAGAAATGGAAGCCGCGATAGTACTTCTGCGGCTTGTGCATCTCGTAGCGCCAGTGTGGTTCATGGAACGGCGGATAAGCCATGTAGGCTGGCGGCTTCATGTATGGATCGCCGAGACGTTCCGGCCAAGACGGCCCCATTGCCGGCCAATAATTGTGAGGGAAATAGTAGTAGGGGTAATAGTACATCCGGCCGAGGGTGTAGTCCTGGGCTTGGGCGTAGCCAGGTAGGAAGCCGGCCAGCAAAAGCAAAGCGGCAAACAGCCAGGAAGCACGTCGCATGAGGGGTCTCCATACCGAGGGAGGTAAGCACTATCCAAGCATAGCCGCCCTTTGCCCTCCAAGACGTGACACCAGGGTGAAATCGAACGTAGAATACCGCCATTCGTGCCAAAGGGTGTCGGTCCTGCCGCCCCGATCGTTTCTGAGGATCACGCATGGATCAGTATGAGAATCCCCTCGTCACTCGCTATGCCAGCGCCGAAATGGCCGCTCTGTGGAGTCCACGCCGGAAATTTACTACCTGGCGGCGGCTCTGGGTCGCACTGGCCGAGGGGTTGGCCGAACTGGGCCTGATGGCCGAGGATGGCGTCACACCACGAATTACGGCAGAACAGATCGCCGAGATGCGCTTGCAGATCGACAACTTGGATTTGGCTGTTGCCGACCGCTATGAGCGGGAGGTGCGGCACGACGTAATGGCCCATAATCACGCCTTTGGAGATGTGGCCCCGTCGGCCCGGGGGATCATTCATCTCGGGGCAACCAGTTGCGACATCACCGACAATGCGGACCTGATTCTGTTGCGTGAGGCGCTAATCCTACTGAGGGATCGACTGGTGGGATTGATCGACGCCTTGGCCAACTTTGCCGCACGCTATCGTGACCTGGCCACCATGGGCTTTACGCACTTTCAGCCGGCCCAATTAACCACCGTGGGCAAACGAGCGACCCTGTGGTGCCAGGAACTCTTGCTGGACCTAACCGAGATCGAACATCGACTGGCGACACTGAAGTTTCGCGGCATCAAAGGGGCGACCGGCACGCAAGCGAGCTTTTTGGCGTTATTTCACGGCGATCACAACAAGGTCAAGCAACTCGAAACGCTCATTGCTCGCAAGATGGGCTTCGAGGAAGTCTACGCCGTCACGGGGCAGACCTACTCGCGCAAGGTCGATAGCCAGATTCTCGACACGCTCTCGGGCTTGGGTCAATCGCTGCACAAACTGGGCACCGATGTGCGCCTGCTGGCTCACTGCCAAGAACTTGACGAACCGACCGAGAAAGGCCAAATCGGCTCGTCGGCCATGCCCTACAAACGCAATCCGATGCGGAGCGAACGGATGTGCGGCCTGGCCCGCTTTCTGATGACGTTACCGATCAGTGCCGCCCACACCGCCGCGACCCAATGGCTCGAACGCACGCTGGATGACAGTGTGAACCGACGCCTGACGTTGCCCCAGGCGTTCTTGACCGCCGATGCCGCTCTGCGTTTGGGAATCAACGTCGTCAACGGTCTGGAGGTGTTCCCGGCGATTATTCAAGCAAACATGACCCCCGTGTTGCCGTTCATGGCGACGGAGAATCTGCTGATGGCCGCCGTAGCGGCGGGTCAGGATCGGCAAGAGTGTCACGAGGCGATCCGGCGACATAGTCGGGCGGTACAAGCCGACGTGCGAACCGGAGCAGGACCGAACAACCTGCTAGAGCGACTGCGTGCTGACCCCTTATTTGCTCAGGTGAACTTCGACGAAGTGTTGCAACCCTCGGCGTTTATTGGTCGAGCAGCCCAGCAGGTCGAGGAGTTCCTCCAGGCCGAAGTGGAGCCAGTGCGTCGGCGGTATCCGCACCTGTTGGGACAGCAAGCCGAGATCGTGCGCTGAGCCGGGACCGCCAACGCCTTGTATGTCGAACTGTCGTGGTAGCAGTCAGGAGCTGCGTGGGTGCCGTCAAGGTTGGCTCTTCGCTATTGCGGCCCACTGGCCAACCGTCTACACTTCAAAGGGAAACCCGGAAGGAACGCGAGAGTGGGCCGAGAATGCACTACGACCCGACCAATCCCCTGATTGTCCAGGGCGACCGCACCGTCCTTGTTGAAGTGGACAACCCGAAGTATCCCGAAGCGCGTGATGCCCTGGCTCCGTTCGCCGAGTTGGAAAAAAGTCCCGAGCATATCCACACCTACCGCTTGACGCCACTATCGCTGTGGAATGCCGCCGCTGCGGGGCACTCCGCTGCATCGATGATCGAAGTGTTGACCCGGCTGAGCAAGTTTCCTCTGCCGGCCAATCTGCCGCCGGACATCACCGAGATCGTGAGCCGTTATGGTCGGGTGCGATTGGAAAAGCACGAGACCCCCGAGGGGTCGTCGGCACTAAAGCTAGTCTGCCCGGATGCCGTGTTGCTTGAGGAGTTGATCCGCCAGCCCAAAGTGCGAAACTTCCTTGGCCCACGCCTGGACAAACAGAGCTTTCAAGTCGATACCGCCTATCGCGGCGTCATTAAGCAAGCCCTCATTGCTATTGGTTATCCCGCCGAAGATCTGGCCGGTTACACCGAAGGCGAGCCGCTGGAAATCCACCTCCGCAGCGTGGCAGCTAGCGGCTTGCCGTTTCAGGTCCGTGACTACCAAAGACAGGCGGTCGAAACCTACTACGCCGGGGGCGACGTGCGGGGCGGCTCCGGGGTGGTAGTGTTACCCTGTGGCGCGGGCAAAACCATCGTCGGACTCGCGGCTATGTGTCGCATCCAACGCAAAACGCTGGTGCTGACCACCGGCATTACCTCGGTGAAGCAATGGCGACGCGAGATCCTCGACAAGACTTCGCTCACCGAGGATCAAGTCAAAGAGTACACCGGCGAGTCCAAGGAGATCGGGCCGGTGACGCTGGCGACTTATCAGATTCTGACGCACCGCAACAGCAAAAACGACGACTACGTTCATTTTAGCCTGTTCGATCAACAGGATTGGGGGTTGATCATCTATGACGAGGTACATCTGCTGCCCGCCCCGGTCTTCCGCGTCACGGCCAACATCCAGGCGCGGCGGCGTTTGGGACTGACGGCAACCCTGGTTCGCGAAGACGAACTGGAAGCCGACGTATTTACGCTGATTGGGCCAAAGAAATTCGATGTGCCCTGGCGGGAATTAGAGCAGCGCGGCTGGATTGCCGAAGCCACCTGCACTGAGGTGCGGATTGCTCTGCCCGAAGCGATCCGCATGGCTTATGCGGTGGCGGAGACGCGCGAGAAGTTTCGCATCGCCAGCGAGAATCCGGCGAAAGAAGACGTAGTCGCGGCCCTGCTACAGCGGTACAAAGATTCCCGCGTGCTGATCATTGGCCAATACCTTTCCCAATTACGGGCGTTGGCTCGCCGCTTCGACTTGCCGCTGATCACTGGCTCTACCTCGCAAGAGCTACGCGAGCAACTGTACCACGATTTCCGTCTGGGGACGGTTCGGCATATTATCCTGTCCAAAGTCGGTAACTTCGCGCTGGATTTGCCCGATGCCAACGTGCTGATTCAGGTTTCCGGTACCTTTGGCTCTCGTCAGGAGGAAGCACAGCGACTCGGGCGCATTTTACGACCCAAGACCGGTGGCGAGGTCGCTCGCTTCTATACACTAGTCAGTCGAGATACTCGCGAACAGGATTTTGCCCACCATCGGCAGTTATTTCTCACCGAGCAGGGCTACGCCTACGAAATTGCCGATGGCTGGGAATTGATTGACGCACAATCGCACGGGTTGCTCTAAGATGACTATTGCCTCGTTGGGCGCTGGAGCCGGAAACAACCCAGCAAGCGGACGCATTCCTGTCAAGCTACACAAACGCGTCTGTCTAGTGGTCACCGAAGACGCGCTGCTGGCCGAAGAAATTCTCGCCCGAAAGAAACTGGCCGGGGAAGTGATCGGCCGGCTCACCGAGCGGGTGTTATTGATTCGTCCTGGGCGAGTCGAGGCGGTGCTTCAGGAGCTACAAAAGATGGGCCACACCCCGCAGGTCGCTGGGAAAAGCGCGTGAACGCTGATGCTGATTTGCAGCGAGTCCGTGCCACCCTGGACCGCTACGACGAACCCTTGCTCCGCGAGGTCGCCGCTCGGTTGGCCAAGCCCCGCAACCACTGGCCACGCGCCGATTTGATCGACAAGTGCCTGGAAGTGTTGCAAAACCCGCCGGTCTTGGATCGTCGCTTAGCCGATCTGCCCGACCGCGTCCGCCGTCTGCTCGCCCTGCTAGCTCGCTCACGGCAAAGCATCTGGCCGCTGGCTTCGCTGTTCGAACTGCTCTTAGCCTTCGGCGAAGAACCGGCCGCGGTCGGCCCGACACTTCAGGATCTTTTCGAGGCGGGTCTGCTGTATCCGGTCCTGGGGGACAAAGTCAGCCGATTCGGTTCATTTGGCTACTGGATGTCGACCGCCACGGAGGGGCCGCTCTCTGTCCTGGCCCCACGCCCGATCGTAGAACGGGTGCGACTCCCCGAATCCGACCTGCCCGATCTAGGCGAATCGCTCCCTCTGGCCAGCCCACGCTTGGCCGACGGCCTGGACTTCTTGCTTCGCCTTGGGGTGTTATGGCAACAGGTCCGAGCCGTCCCCCTTCGCCGGACTCAGGGCGGTGGCCTGTTCAAACGCGATGTCGAGCGTCTCAGTCAGGAGTCTTTGTTCACTTCTCCTGCTGCTGATGCCCTGTGTAGTGTGCCGGATCCCGGCTTCCTCCTGGCCGAGTTGGCGGAGCGGTTGGGGGTGCTGGTAGCAGTGGACGGCGAAGTTCGAGCCGGTGCGTTACCCCAGGAGTGGAACGACGGGCTTTGGACCGCTCTCGGGGGCCTTGTGCCGCTTCTTTTCCGTCTTTGCGACTGGGGACCAGTTGACGGCTATCGGCCGCTGGCTACGCACAATCAGCCGTTCGCGTCCGCCTATTTGCTGACCCTAGAAGCGCTAGGACATGCACCGGCCGACCAATGGGTTGCCATCGACCTGCTTCAAGACTGGGTGCAGGAGCGGCATCCGTTCTGGGCACGCTCCGGAGTCAGGCCATCGCAGCGTGGCCCGTGGCTAGAGGTCTTCCTACTCGGAGTGTCTTGGCCGCTACGACTGGTAGAAGCGACGCAGCACGAGAATCGCTGGTGGGTGCGGTTGAGCGATTGGGGGCGGGCTTGGTTCCTGAGACAGGAGTTGCCGCCCCCGCCCCCGACGTTTCCCAAAACGCTCTTGCTGCAACCCAACTTGGAGATTCTGGTCTACCGTCAAGGCCTCAGCCCCGCCCTGCTCCGCCGCCTCACCTTGGCCGCCAGTTGGAAGACGCTGGGAGCAGCCTGCACCCTGGCCCTAGATGCCGAGACCGTCTATCGCGCCTTGGAAGAGGGCGAGACCTTCGAGAGCCTCGCCCGATTGTTTGAACAACACGGCACCCGCCCCACCCCCCCTGGGGTATTGGAACTGATGCGGACCTGGGCCAACAAACGCGAACGCATCAGCGTGTATCCTTCTGCCACTCTCTTGGAGTTTGCCACGGCCCGCGACTTGGACGAAGCCTTAGCTCGCGGAGTCAGTGGCTTTCGGGCCACCGATACCGTTCTGGTGGTCGCTTCTGAGGATCAGATCGAGTTCAAACATTTCCGTCTGGCTGGCTCCCGTGATTACTCGCTGCCGCCGGAGCCCTGCATGACGGTCGACCGGGATGGCGTGACCCTGAGCGTCGATCTCTCTCGTTCGGATCTTCTGTTGGAAACAGAATTGCCTCGCATCGCCGAACTGGTCGAACGCCAGTCCAGCAACAACCGGCGCATCTACCGCTTGACGCCCGAGTCGCTGGCCCGCGCTCGGGAGTCGGGCTGGACGGCCAACACCTTGGAGCAATGGTTCCAACAACGCCTAGGCATCCCCGCAACGCCCGCAGCTAAACTGCTGTTGCTGGCACCGGCCTGGGAGCCGCTGCGTCTGCGGCGCTTGCTGATCTTGACCCTTGCGGACCCAACCTTAGCCGACGGCCTGGAACAATGGCCAGCGACTCAGGCCCTCATACAGGAGAGAATTGGCCCGCAAGCGATGATCTTGGCGGAAGAACACGTGGATAGCTTCCGCAAGCTCTGCGAACGAATCGGACTGAAGTTACCCGAGACGATCGAGGAGCTACCCGGCTAGGATTCGAACCTAGACAAAGAGAGCCAAAATCTCTTGTGCTACCGTTACACTACCGGGTAGTAACTCTTCACTTTTCTATGATAGAGCCGTGAACCAAAAAAGCCAACTGTTCGAGTTGAATTGTTAGGTCCACGTTCACCAGACTGATTCCCATGGGCACTCGAATCACTCCAGGAGAGAAATTGAGTATACCGCGAAAGCCTGCCTGGATCAAGTGCTCTGCCGTTGCCTGGGCAGCCTCCCCAGGAACCGTGAGGATCGCCAACTCCGCTTGGGTCTGCGACCGCCGGTAAGCTAATTCGCTCATCGGATAGATCACCAGCTGATCAATTCGCTCGCCGACTTTGTTCGGATCCGCGTCAAACAAACACACCACCTCGAAGCCGCGTTGCCGAAACCCTTGATACCGCAGCAAGGCTCGGGCCAAATTGCCCACACCAATCAGGGCCGCATACCAGACCCGATCCAATCCTAACGTGGTGCGGATGGCCCCGATCAACTCGCTTACATCATAACCAACACCGGGATGCCCCAACCGCTCCCCCAGAACGGCCAGATCTTTGCGCACTTGTGTATCAGTCAGGCCTAGGGACTCGCCCAGAGCTTGCGAGCGAACATGAACGACCCCCTCGCTCTGCAGGGTTTCTAGGCGTCGCAGATAGAGACTCAAGCGGCCGACACAGGCGCGGGGAATCGCTCGCGTCGGTTCACTCGAGCGGCTCATGGGTCGGCCTCCTTTCGCTGAGGAAATTGTACCGACTTGGCCCAAGGGTTCAAGAAGACGTCTTGTTCCACGAGGAACCGCCGGAGTATGGTGAGCTGGATCGTGCGGCACCCAGGGACGGAGTTGTCGGCGAAGGAAGGATGATTCCCCATGATGCAAACGGAAAAGAAATCTCGGCTAGGGCGTGGCTTAGAAGCCCTTCTGGGCGAGGAACCGATTGGTGCAACCAACAATCGCCAAGAGTTGGCCCTAGACGCTATCGAGAAAAGCCCCTTTCAACCGCGTAAGAGCTTTGAACAGGAAGACATTGCTTCACTCTCCGAAAGCATCCGCTCCCATGGGGTGTTGCAACCTCTGGTCGTGCGACCCATGGGTGATCGCTATCAACTCATCGCTGGGGAACGCCGGCTGCGAGCGGCCGAACTGGCCGGGCTTAGCACGGTGCCGGTGACGATCGTGGACTTCAACGATCAGCAAAGCTACGAGGCAGCGTTGATCGAGAATATTCAACGCAGTGATCTGACCCCGATCGAGAAAGCGCAAGGGTTCAAGGATTACCTCGAACGTTATCACATGACGCATGAGCAACTCGCACAACGGCTAGGCTTGGCGCGACCGACCATTAGCAATCTGATTGGTCTACTCGATCTACCCCAAAACATTCAACAGATGGTACAGGTGGGCCAACTGACCATGGGGCACGCCAAGGTGCTTAAGAGCGTCATTGACCCCGAAAAGCAGGCCGAGTTGGCCAAGGATGTGGTGCAACGCGGCCTCTCGGTACATGCGTTAACCAGCGTGGTGCAAGAGATGGCTCCCTCGGAGAAGTCGGCTCGGGCAGGCTCCAGTAGCAGCAGTGGTTCTGGCAGCAGTGGTTCGGGCAGTAGTGGTTCGGGCAGCGGTGGTTCGGGCAGCAGCAGCGGAACAGCAGTTAACGAGGCCAGCAGTGCTTCAGGCGCGAGTGCCGGCCCAGTCAAAACCGCCCATGTGCAGAGCATCGAGGATCAACTCAAGCGTCGCTTGGGTCTGAAGGTCGAGATCAAACTCCGGGAGAAGGACAAAGGACAGATTGTGCTGATGTTTGAGTCGAACGATGATTTCGAGCGCGTGATCGGTGTGCTACTCGGTCAACGCTAGCAAACAACTCGACCAACGCCGAGCTAACTAATCCCGCCGGCTGAGCCAAGCAAGAGAAGGCAAGGCAGCGTGGCGGGAGTAAACCATTCAGAAAGCTGCATTGTCGAAGCGGTCGAGGGGCGATAAAGTAACAAGAGCTTTCGGGGCGTGGCGCAGTCTGGTAGCGCGCACGGTTTGGGACCGTGAGGTCGCAGGTTCAAATCCTGTCGCCCCGATCTACTCGATCAAATCCTGTCGCCCCGATCTACTCGATGCGTATCAAAATCCATTGTTTGTAAGGAGATGCACAACGTCCATCCTCACCAGAGGTTACGATGTTGGGGCTAGTCTCTGTGCCGTTCTATGCGCCCCTGAGCCGTGCCGAATTTTGCGCCTCTAGTACGCCGCTATTTTGTGCCGCGGGTAGCCCAATCGAAGTCGGCCCCATCCTGGCTGAAACCTCCCAGGACCTGGATAGGTAACCTCAGCAAACCGGTTGCTGTTCTTCTTGCGGATGTCTTCTCATGAGCTCGCCGTCGGACTCCTCTCGTATTCATTCCCTCGATGCCCTCCGCGCTTTTGCCATGCTCCTGGGTATCGCCTTGCACGCTGCCCTGGCTTACGGCGGCACCCCCTGGATGGTGATGGACAACGCCACTTCAACCCCGATTCGTTGGTTTTACGAATCGGTCCACTGCTTTCGCATGCAACTGTTCTTTTTCGTCAGCGGCCTGTTCACCATGCTGCTCTGGCGGAAACGCGGCTGGTCGGCACTGTTCGAGCAACGCTTCCAACGCCTTGTCGTGCCGATGTTGCTGGCCTACGTCACCATCCTGCCGCTTCTGAGTTGGGTTTCGACCAAGGCCACCGACGACACGATCAAGACAGTGTTGACGAACCTCACGTCGACATCTCTAGTCCAGGCCATCCGCAATCAACAGCGCGAAGAAGTCGGGCGGCTACTGGCTACGGGTGCAGACCCGAATCAACTGGACAACGAGTTTGGCATCACCCCATTAGGCTGGGCAGCACTGGTCGGCGATACCGCTATGGTCCAGATGTTGATCGAAGGCGGGGCCAACATCCACGTCCGCGATCGCAATGGGTTCACGCCGTTGCACCAGGCGACCTTCCTGGGACGGGTCGAAGTGACTCGCTTGCTCTTGGATGCGGGGGCCGACCTCAACGCCCGCAGCAACGACAAGAAGTCGGCCCAAGACACGGCCGAGGTGTCGTGGTTCATCACTCGGGCGCTGTGTACCTTGCTGAAGATCAACGCCGGCGACCAGAAGACGGTGCAAGAGAACCGCAAAGCCTGCCTGCAACTGTTGGAAGAATACCGCGAGAGGCGGGGAGCCAGCCTCTGGAACACGCTCATCGACCGGCTCAACGAGTACCGGAACGCTTATGGTGAGTGGCTACGCGGTTCAGGCTGGAGCGTGCGATTCAGTCCGATCAACCCGCCGGTACACCTGTTTCTCACGCCATTGCTAGCGCATTTGTGGTTTTTATGGTTTTTGTGCTGGTATGTCGTGCTGTTCCTGCTCATGGCTCCGTTGTATTCGTTATTCCCCCAGGCGGTCGCCCGAGCGGTCATGCTGCCTGGTTGTCGACTGCTCTGGCTGGTGCCGTTGACGCTGGGACCGCAACTGTTCCAAGGGGTGCTTGGACTTGGCCTTGGACCGGACACCTCGTCCGGGGTGCTGCCTTGGCCCCACGTCCTGGCCTACTACAGCGTCTTTTTCTTCGCTGGAGCGCTGTATTTCGATGCCCACGATCGTGAGGGACGATTCGGCCGTTGGTGGTGGTTGTGGCTACCAGTTGCCGCAGTGCTGTTTGCGCTGAGTCGACACTACCTGGGCGATCCGATCGTGACGGGGGTATTTCAAGTTCTCTTTAGCTGGTCGGCGATCTTCGGATGGATGGGATTGTTCCGCGTGCTAATGCCCGGCGAATCGTTCGCCATTCGCTTCCTGTCCGATTCGGCTTACTGGCTCTACTTGTCGCATCTGCCGTTGGTCATCTGGTTGCAACGTACCATCCGGGACTGGGACTACTCGGCCGAGGTGAAATTCGTTGGTATCACCATCGGCTCGACGCTGGTGTTGTTGCTCAGCTACGCAGTGTTTGTGCGTTACACCTACTTGGGCACGATCTTGAACGGACCACGACGCAAGCACCTGCCCGCGCCGGTTAAAGGAGTCGAAAAAAAGGAAGGCGTCGAGGGACCGCTGCCACCCCCGACGCCCGCGCTGCTACCTACTCCCGAGCCTAGTGAAACGATTTCGACTCGCTAAGCGCAGAGTTGATCCCTCTCAGAAGGTTGGCCTGTCCCAGGCTTCGCTGTTCGAGGCCAACTAGGTAAACTATGTAGATGTGTCCCGCCTTATTTTCTTCATCCCTTATTTCTTCATCTCTGGCTCCCAGAGCCAAATGAGCGACTCAGGCAAGATTGCCCCGCCATGTTTGCCGTTGTGTCCTTCTTCGCCCATGACGAACTTGTAATCGTACCCTTTGTACTTCAGGGCCGCCTCCATCTGCAGGTTGGCCAACGGCCAGTGGCCATGCTGGTTGTCGAGATCGTTTTTACCAGCTTGGAGAAAGACCCGGATCGGCTTTTTCTCGGTTTTACGAATCAGACCCGGATAGACATCGCCGCCTCGGATGTTGACGAAACTACCGACGTGCGAAAGAACCTTGTGGAATAGGTCCGGGCGTTGCCAAGCCACGGTGAAAGCACAGATGCCTCCGGAACTGATCCCGCCGATAGCTCGGCCAGCCGGATCGCTACGCAGCTTGTACTTTTTGGACACCTCGGGCAGAATTTCTTTCTCCAAGAAGATGGCGTAGCGGTCGCTCAGGGTGTCATACTCCACGCTGCGGTTGCTCTTTGTGCCGAGGGTGCCTGGTTGCAAAAAGATGGCGATCGTCACCGGCATCTTGCCCTGGTGGATCAGATTGTCGAACACCGTGGGCACGCGGAAGTCCCCTTTGGGATTAGCGTACCATTGGCCGTCCTGAAATACCATCACGCATGCTGGCTTGCTGCCATCATACTGAGCGGGCACATAGATCGACCACTTGCGCTCGGTGCCGTCGAACACTTTGGACTTCCAGACGCCCATCTCGATCACCTGGCCGCGCGGCACGTCGGGCTGTTCGAGGCTATCTGGCCCAAATTTGTACAATGAGGGGGCCGGCTTCGGTTTCTCTTTGGGCTTGTCAGGCTTGTCCTTGGATTGCTGGGCTGGGCTGGAACTCACCCCAAAGATCATCAGCGTCAGCAGGAGTAGTAGCGGCCACTCTCGTTGTTGCATGTTTGGTCTCCTTCGATCTGGTCCGGTTCTGTCACGCAACCTAGGACCAAGACCGACTGTTGGCCAGGACATTTTCTTCCCAACGGGGCAGGGGCCGAGTTCGCCTGAGGGCTTAATGAGGGCATGCCACCGCGGTGGTTCCTCGTAGAACCTCCCGGGGAAACCGCTAGAACCTGCTGTCGCCGAACCGTATCTCTGGTGCAAGGACGACCCACCGGAAAAAATCGAGGAAGCAGCCGAATGACCCGTCAGGCATTATTGCAAGCGATTGCAGAGAACCCCGAGCAGCGCACGGTTCGGCTCATTTTTGCCGACTGGTTGGAGGAACACGCCGACGCCCCCGAAGACCTGGCGCGAGCCGAACGCATCCGCGCTCAGATCAAGTTGGAGCGGTTAGCGCCTTGTGCCCATGAGGCAAAGCCGTTGCAAGAGCCTGTGCAAGAGATCCTCGCCACTTACGCCAAGAAATGGACCAAACCGCTAAAGCGGTTTGCCTGGAAGCCGGAGTTCCGCGCTGGCTTTATCGAACATGTGCAGAGCAGGGTCCGCACGTTTATTGGCACCGGCGAGAGGCTGCTCAAGGCGGTGCCGACCCTGACATCGGTTTATTTCCACCAAGCCGCCAACGCGATCGAAGAACTTCTCGACAGCCAGTTGCTACCGCGCCTACGCTATATCGACCTCCGAGAGATGTGCCGTTGTGGCTACTGCCCGATCCAGGGCGAGATCACCCGTTTGGTGCAATCGCCGCAACTGGCGGGCATCCGGCACCTGGGATTGAGCAACAACCGATTGGAGGAGCGGACGGTGCGGGCGTTGGCAGAAAGTCCGCATCTGGGATCGCTGCGGAGCCTGGACCTGAGTAAGAACAACCTCACGACGGGAGGCAGCATCCATAAGGTGCTGCTGCTGCTGCGAACGCCGTGGCTGGGGCAACTGCAATGGCTGGATTTATCAGGGATGCCGCTCAGCGAGAACGTCCAGCGGGTGTTTGAGCGGCGGATGAAGAGTCGGCTGATGGTAGGGGGCAACGACTGACGGAGTAAGTAAGCGGGCGAGAAAATTTGTCTGGACAACATTCGTCGAGAGAATATTCTATGGATGCGGCACCTATCCCCCGCCCCCGGCGGACCTTTGACTCCCTCGACCAAGAGGTCTATCTCAACCTGTGGCGCACCTACGACCTACTCAAGGCTACCGAGGATGCTCTGTTTGCCCGCTACGACCTCACCGCGCAGCAGTACAACGCCCTGCGCCTGCTCAAGGCGGCTTATCCCGGCAGCCTGCGTACCCTCGAACTGGCCAGCCGGCTGATCTCGCGTGCCCCAGACATCACCCGCTTAGTGGACAAACTCGAAACCAGGGGCCTGGTCCGACGCGACTATCCCCCCGACAACCGCCGCGTCGTTCAGCTCACCCTCACCGAGGCCGGCCTCGACCTGCTTCGCGAATTGGCCGAACCCGTCCGCCAGTGCAACGCGGCTCAGGTCGGCCACCTCAGCGACGAGCAGAAGAAACAGCTGATCGAATTGCTTCAGGCGGCCCGTGCCCCCCATCTGGGCGAACATCCTTGGTAACCCTTGCATGAGCGCCGACGACTTACTCAAACAGATGAAGGCCATCTCGGTAGAGGAACTCCTGCTGCCGCTGTTGTTGCAACTGGTGCTGATCCTGACCATTGCTCGCCTCTTCGCTGCTCTGTTCCGCCGCATCGGTCAACCCTCGGCCGTGGGCGAAATCACCGCCGGACTGGTGCTGGGTCCCAGTGCGTTTGGTGCCCTATTCCCCGAGGCGTTTGCCCTGCTGTTTCGTCCCGAATTGCATGGCTTGTCCTCGGCCGCCTCCGATCAAATCCTCAGCCGTATCTTGATGGCCATTGCCCAAGTGGGCCTAGTCTTGTTGTTGTTTCTCATCGGCCTGGAGTTCGAGTTCGACCACCTCAGATATCACGGCCCGGCTGCCGTAGCTATCTCGCTGACTGGTATCCTGTTTCCCTTTGCTCTGGGCATCGTCCTGGGCTGGTGGATGTATCCCAGCGTGGCCCAGGGGATCCCTATGCTTAGCTTCGTGCTCTTCATGGGCGTGGCGATGTCCATCACCGCCATTCCTATCCTGGGCCGTATCCTGGTTGAAATGGGCATCAGCAAAACCTCCTTGGCCGCGGTGACGATCAGTGCCGCCGCAGTCGATGATGCCGCCGGGTGGATTTTGCTCGCCACGGTGGCGGCACTCACCAAGGCCGAGTTTGCTCTCGGACATACTCTCGGCATGATCATGGCCACGGTAGCGTTTGCAGGCTTTATGATGGTACTGGCTCGGCCGCTCTTAGCGCGACTGGTGCGGTACCTGCTACGCGTGGGCAACGGCGAACTAGGCGTCAACGCATTAACGATCGTGCTGGTACTTTTGTTTGTGTGTGCGATTGTCACCAACTGGATCGGCATCTTTGCGATCTTTGGGGCGTTTCTGCTTGGCGCGGTGCTTTCGGGCGAGAAGGAGTTTCGCGCGGCCATCTCCCGCCGCATGAGTGACTTTGTGACCGCCTTTTTCCTGCCCATCTTTTTCGCTTATACGGGCTTGCGAACCAACATCGGCACCCTGGAAACCGGGCACCTCTGGCTCCTGGCTGCCCTCGTCTCTGGCGTGGCCATTTTGGGCAAGTTTGGCGGCTGTACTTTGGCGGCCTGGTTAGGGGGGCTGAGACCGCGTGAGGCGGCGTGTGTGGGGATTCTGATGAACACACGGGCACTCATGGAATTGATCGTGATCAACGTCGGCAAGGATTTAGGCGTGATCCCCGATAGCGTTTTCTGTATGCTGGTTTTGATGGCGTTGCTTACCACCTTCATGACGACGCCAATCTTGCTGTGGGCCTCGCGCGGCACGGAACTGGAACCGCTCATTCGTAACTCGGGCTTCCTGGGTCCGGACAGGCCTTCAAGCTCAGCCGCCCACTAACTGATCTCCCTGAGACTGACGCTAAGGGACTGACGCTAAGGGACCCTCCCATGACCATACCACACCTGTTCGCTCCCTCTCGTCGTGACCTACTCACTCGTGTCGGCACCGGCCTGGGATTGGCCGCTCTGGCCAGCCTGGCCGATCCCGAACCGACCCGAGCCGCCGTGAATCCAGCGTTGGATCCCTTGGCCCCAAAGCCGTCGCACTTCCCGTCCAAGGCCAAGAGTGTGATCTGGATCTTCACCAATGGCGGCCCGTCTCATGTAGACACCTGGGATTATAAGCCCGGATTGATCAAGGCCGACGGACAAGAACTCAAAGGGTTCGATGCCAAGACGGGCTTTTTTGCCAACGAGGTTGGCCCACTGATGAAGTCGCCCTTCCGCTTTGCGCGGCATGGCCAATCGGGCACCTGGGTCTCGGAGATCTTCCCGCATCTGGCCAAGCATGTGGATGAGATGGCGTTTGTGCATTCGTGCTGGACCGAGACGAATAATCATGCCCCGGCATTGTTTCAGATCAACACCGGCATGCCGCGCATGGGCTTCCCGTGTGTCGGTTCCTGGGTCACCTACGGTTTGGGCAGCGAGTCGCGTAACTTGCCGGCCTTCGTGGTAATGTACGACACCCTGGGCCGCGGCTTGCCCAAAGGCAACGCCTCCAACTGGAGTGCCGGCTTCCTGCCGGGTATTTACCAGGGCACTGCTCTCAATCCCCAAGGTGCGCCCATCGACAACCTCACCCCAACTCCTGAGTTGGCCGGCGAGCCCCAACGCCGACAACTGGATCTGTTGAAGCGGCTCAATCAGACACATAGGCAACAACGCCAGCACGAGGCAGAACTAGCCGCTCGCATCGAAACGTTTGAACTGGCTTATCGGATGCAGATGGCCGCTCCTGAGGCGTTGGACGTGTCACGCGAGTCACGGGCGGTGCAGCAGCTGTACGGCCTGGACGATCCACGCTGCGCTCATTTCGCCCGGCAATGTCTGATGGCGCGACGCTTGGTGGAACGCGGCGTCCGCTTTGTGCAGATTTACTCCGGCGGCATGGAAAACGAACGCAGCTGGGACGGCCACACCGACATCGCTAGCAACCATCGTCAATTTGCCGGCGAGACGGATCGGCCGGTCGCGGCGTTGCTGACCGATTTGAAGGCACGCGGCTTGCTCCAATCGACCCTGGTCATCTGGGGCGGTGAATTTGGCCGACTGCCGATTGCCCAGCGACCCAAGGGCACGACGCGGATGGGGCGCGACCACAACCCACACGCCTTCACCATGTGGTTTGCCGGGGGCGGTGTCAAAGGCGGGACCCATTACGGCGAAACCGACGAGGTCGGCTTGAAAGCTGCGGTCGATCGCGTTTCCGTCCACGATTTACACGCTACCATGTTGCACCTGCTGGGCATGGATCACACGAAACTGACCTATCGGTACAACGGCCGACGCTTCCGTCTCACGGATGTGCATGGCGAAGTGATTCGCAAGATTCTGGCATGAACGGGCGTTATCCAGAGCAAATCGAGATCCGACCGGTACAACTTCCGGTCCAAGGTACCGCAACGCCGCCGGGTTCCAAGAGCCTGACCAATCGGGCACTAGTCTTGGCAGCATTAGCCGGGCATCGCGTAACGCTTCACGGCTGCCTGGAAAGCGAAGACACAGCCGTGATGGTCCAGGCACTGCGTCAGCTAGGCTACCAGGTAACGATCGAAGGCACAACCTTTCACGTCCAACCGGGGCCCCCCCCCGACAGCGGGGCGGCTGGCTCTGCTCTGGACTTATTCGTCGGCAACTCCGGTACGACTATCCGCTTCCTAACCGCTATGCTCGCTCTGCGGCCAGGAAGCTACCGCCTCGATGGGGTATCGCGGATGCGGCAACGGCCGATTGCCGACCTCATCGATGCCCTCGGCCAACTGGGCATCCAGGCCGAGGCCCCCAGTGGCTGTCCCCCTGTCACCCTCCGGGGCGGCGGGTGGAAAGGAGGACGCATCACCTTACGAACGGACGTGTCTAGTCAGTTTCTCAGCGGGCTGCTTTTGGCTGCCCCGTTTGCCGATTGCGACTCCACCGGCTTTCGTCTCGAAGGGCCGCTCGTCTCGGAACCATACGTCTTCATGACGCTGAAGATGTTGCAGCAATGGGGCTTGCAGGCCCGCATCGACCTGGTGCCTGGTCGGCAGCGGACCACCTTGACCCACTACGTCATTGAACCGGATGCTTCGGCCGCTAGTTACCTCTTCGCCGTGGCTGCGATAACGGGCGGACAAGTGACGGTCGCAGGACTGACTCGTCGGTCGCTTCAGGGCGACGTGGCCTTCGTCGATGCCTTGGCCCAGATGGGCTGTCGGGTCGACGCCAACGATGCAGGCATCACGGTGCAGGGCGGCCCGTTGCATGGGATCAGCCTCGACATGAATGCCATCAGCGACACCGTGATGACCCTGGCGGCGGTGGCGTTGTTTGCCGACGGCCCCACTCACCTCACCAATGTCGGGCACATCCGGCACAAGGAAACCGACCGGCTCCACGCATTGGCTACCGAGTTGCGTCGGCTAGGAGCCAGAGTGGACGAAGAGGCCAATGGCCTGCGGATTCAGCCCGGCCCCTTGCAGGGGTGCGTGGTGCAGACGTATGATGATCATCGGATGGCCATGAGCCTGGCGCTGGCGGGCCTGCGAGTGCCGGGCGTGGTGATCGACAACCCGGCCTGTGTCGCTAAAACCTATCCCGCGTTTTTCGATGATCTGGAACGGCTCACTAAGCCGTTCCGCTCTGAGGCTAGCCAATGACAGCCTTTGTGATCTTGCACCTGTTGTGTGCCCAAGCCGAACTGGAACAGCCCTACCGGATCGAGGTAGTGTTGGACGTGGCCCGACACAAACTCCTGACCCCAGTGTTCAAGGAGCAGGTGGCCCGTGAAGTGCGCGATGGGCTGCAAGCGGCCCTGGGCCAGCTCGCTCGCGTTCGCGTTACGGATAAACACCCGTTGCTAGCCGAGATTCGTGACAAAGGGTTGGACCGAGTAGTCGCTGGTTATCGGGCACGTTCGGCCGAGCAAACGCACTTCGTCCTAGTGAATTATGATGGCACGCAATACGATTTGCGAACTCGGATGCATGATGGTTTGACCGGCCTGCCGTCGGCTGTCTCGCGCAGCGGATCAACGCGTGACCGGGCATTTGTTGGTCGCTTGGCGGTGCTGCTCATTGAACGCGACCTGGGCATTCAAGGGACCATCGTCGATGAACCCGATGCAGGCGGTCAAGTGCGCGTGCGTCTTCGGGGTGGCTCCCTGGGCGATGTCTCCCGCTGGGTGCGAAAAGGCGAACTGTTTAGCGTGGTCAACGTCCCGGGCAACGGTGTCGGTGTACCCGTACCTGCCTTGTATCTGCAAGTGATGGTGCCTCCCGAACAAGGGGTGTGCGTTTGCCGGGTGCTACGCCGCTATCGCACTAGTTCGATCAAGGGCATGACTGCCTCGCTGCTGACGACGCGCAGCGGCCCGTTGCGACTGCGCCTTGTGCAGGATACACCCCAGGGACCAAGACCCTACCCTACGTCGGTGCGGCTGCTGATTCGCCGTTACAGCTTTGAGGGCGAGGAAGGAGCGCTGAGCATCACCGCAACAGGTCGAAAAGATGTCGATACCTCCCGATTCGGTAAACAAGGCGAGTTTGATCGCGTCGCCTTTGTGTCGGTGATGAACGGCGAGACGCCCTTGGCTCGTATCCCGATCCCCCTGGTCGATGAAAGCGTCACGGTAGTGTCACTGCCCACCGTCAATGAGGAAGAATCCGGGGTGCTGGACCGCTTCCGCACGCTGGCTCGCAACGTACTCGAAGCCAGCCAGGTGCAAAATGCCATGTTCGAGGACATCAACGCCCTAGTTCGCGATCCTAAACAACGTACTGCCGCTATCCGTCGCTCTCGCGAAACCCTGGCCCGGCTTCGCGACGATTACGACCGGCTTCGCGCCGAACGCGATGCCGTCGAAAAGGAACTCCGCAAACTCCCCGATCGCGACCGCCCCAGTCTGGCCGGCATCAACAATACCCTGGACCGCATCGCGGCCGGCGAGAAGGATCTGCTGGCCCATGTGTCTACACTGGAGAAAATTGAAGCCGAAGAGAACGACCCCAAGCGGAAAGAATGGCTGGTCAAACGCTCCGAAGCGCTCACCCTGATCAAAAAAGCCGAGGTGGAGAAAGCGATTGCCCTGCTGGATTCTGGCCCTGAGGCCTACAAGAGCGAGGAAGACAAAAAACTGCTGGCCCAGTTGAAAGAGAAGTGGAAGCCCAAGGACGAAGCCCATCGCTCGGCCCGAAACTTCATCTACACCACTTTCGCCACCCTCAAAGGCAAAGCTCTGCTGGATCGCTTAGGCGAGGCCGAAACCGCCTTGAACACTTGCATCACTGCGGATGACCCTTACTCTCCAGTGAAGTTTCGCGAAGTCGCTCTGCAACACATCGCCAAACTCGACGCCGAACTGAAGACTCTCAACGCTGCGGTCAACGCCGACGACGAGCAAGCCGAGATGCTGATCCGCGAGATTTTCCCTAAGCTGCGCCGCCTCATCGAGATTGCCGAGGCAGCTAAAGCCGCTCAAGGCTGAACGCCGCGCGGAACCCAAAGTCCGCACGGCGTCGCGCGATTACACGATCGAAAATCCCATTAGCGCTTGGCCTTCAGTGTCTCACGAACACTCATTGCTGCATTACGAATGCGAGAATCTTCATCTTTGCTCAGCGCCTGTAAAGTCTGCAAAACCGGTTCGGCATTTGCTTTCATCGCCCCAAGGGTCTGGATGCATGCCACCCGAACCATCGGCGAGGGATCGCTCTGAGCCGCCACCAGCAGCACATCGACCACGCGAGGATTGGTCTTCCAATCCACGTTCCGTAACTCTTCCGCTGCCATCTCCCGCTCCGAGGGTAGCAGGCCATCCTTGAGGCTGGCCAGCAGTTTCGGCGTGTGCGTGTCGTTCGACGCTGTTGTCGCCTTGGACATCGCCGCTGCCATCGCCTGCTGCTGGGCCATCATCTGCATCTGTTCCTGCTGCATCCTCGCCATCTGGGCCATGGCCGCTTGTTGCTCCGCCAGGGCGGCAGCTACCATCTGCTGTTGCATAGCCGGTGGTAAGGGCTGGGGCGGCAAGGGCGGTAGAGGACCAGCCAGAGGCGGACGCACCATCCCGCCTGGCCCGGCTCCCAGGTCGGAGGGGATGGGCCGATGGGTCACTGCCGGGGTGAAGGCATTGCCGGCCCCTGCTGGTACGCCGATCCCCGGACCGGCCGTCCCATTCGGCAACGACAGGGCATTGCCCGGCCCGGATTTCCCTGGGCGAATCTCCTCGGTGGCGGCAAGAACCGAAGCCATCCCTGTGCCAGGACGTGGACGCGGCGGCGTGAGCGGCTGGTTTACTGTGGGACGCGTTTGAGTAGCCCCAGTGGTGGCAGTAGCCCCAGTGGTGGCAGTAGCCCCAGTGGTGGCTTTGGTGCCGGGTTGAGACGGCTTGAATCCCAACCCGAGTAATCCCCCTTCCTTAACCGGGCGAGAGGGAGCCGACGAACTTGCCACCGCAGTTGTCGTGGACGATGAAGCTTCACTGGGCGCACCGACACCGGGTACAGGCGGAATCGCGAGGGATTGCTCATACTGAGTTCTCTCTTTGGGCAGATCCGTCTTGGTAAAGGCTTCCGGCTTTTCCAACGGATGCACGTTCGAGTTCGTCACGGGGGGAGTCGGCCGACTGCTGGGGACAGGCGGTACATCCATGGGCAGGACAAGTGGCATGTTGCTCTCGGGATTGCCAGCGGGGGGCACGACAGAACTCGGTTTGGATGTATCCGGAGTCACCACCAGAGGAGGCAAAGAGGACCCGCCCGGGCCGGGCTGGCTCACCAGCGGAGTGGTCGGTGTTGAGGACTCCACCAGCCCCCATGACTGCCGCCAATCGGTCGGCTTGGCGGTCGTGGTGTCTGCCTGGACAACTTTGGTCGAGGGAACGGATGTGAGAACCGGCGGAGTTGCCTTCGTCGCGGGTGGGGTCAGCGAGGTGAGCTTCTGCGAAGTTGGCAACTTGCCTGAGGCCCAGCCGGTCGCACGAGGCGTCACCGGAGCCGGGGCCTTGGCATGCCCTTTGAACACTCGCATCGTTGAGCCATCGGCCGGTTCGTAGATCGTAAGCTTTTCGCCGTTGTCCAGGGCCACGACCTGGCAAATGCGGCTGCCATCGCCTTCCTTCCAGCAATACACAACGCGGCAGGCACGCGGGGCTTGTCCCGCCTCACGAACCTGGACGACCCGGTTGGTTTGCATCACGGGAGCTTGCGCCACCACCACGGGAGCCACGCAGGAAAGCATGCCTGCGACGGCTCCGATCCAGCGTGAGCGGACCATAGGAACTGCCCCTCCTCGGGCCAGAGTGCAAAGAGAAATGGTTTGAACGGTCTCTATCGAATCCGAGTAGTTGAGGTATCGGTTGTTTGGGTCAGGGAAATTAAGCCGATTTTTCTAACCAGGCACTACTGATGGGTTGCAGGGAAAGGCAGTACATCCGTTCGGCCCGAGCGGGTCGCCCACCACAGCGGTGCCCACGTTGCCCCTGTTTCCTCCCATCCCTGAGCGACGACGAGACGATTCAGCGGCTAAGGAAGCCAAAAAAAGTCGGGATACCTAGGCGGAGCAACCGGCCCAGCGAGCGCAGCGATTCAAACAGGCTCACCTTGGACGCCCCGACTTTCCGTTCCACGAACACTATGGGCGTTTCCCCGATCCGGCAGCCGACTTTCTGGCAGAGGAACAAGACTTCTTGCATGAACGAGTACCCCTGCGAACGTACCTGCTCCAGGCGAGCCTCGCGTAGCTTGCTCACACGGTAGCAACGGTAGCTTCCGCTTAGATCACGCGCACGAAATCGAAACAGAAACCGAACCAGCAGATTCACCATTCGGCTGATCAGATACCGACTCAAGGGCCAATCAACCGTCTTGCCCCCCGGAATATATCGCGAGCCGATCATCACATCGTGTTGATCCATGCCAGCCAACAGCGCGGGCAAGTGCCGCGGATCATGCGACAGATCGGCATCCATGTTCACAAAGAGATCGTAATCTTGTTCGATAGCATAACGCATGCCGGCCAACACGGCAGTTCCCAGACCGAGCTTACTGGGTCGCGCGATTAGCCGAAAACGTCGGTCTTGGCTGGCCAACTGGCGCACATACTCTCCCGTACCGTCGGGAGAATTATCGTCGATCACTAAAATGTCAGCCAGGGGCCAATAGTGGACAATGGCAGGCAACAGGAGTTCGAGATTGGGACGCTCGTTATAGGTGGCCAGGGAGACAAGCACACGCGGCGGAGAGGGGACCGACAAGCGAGCCAGACGCAGCGCAGCCATGAGAACTCCTTGATTGGACCCGATGGACAAGTAACCTTCTATAGCCCGGTTTGCCATCACGAATCCAGTCCACCTCAAACGCTCAAACACCGCTCCCCGAAGCGCAATATTCAAGCTGCCAGCCAATCTATGCTGCCGCCGCCCTCGCAGTTGCTACAATCTTCCTTTCGAGTCCTTGCACAGGAGCTGCTCCCTTATGAATGCAAACCAGGCCATCGCCACTGCCTTGAAATCTTCCCAGAGCTTGCTTAGCT
>JBDNDE010000250.1:0-7047 GCA_046719305.1 Gemmataceae bacterium
TAGGCAATTACCTAACTTTGGCTCGGCCTCCTCGCCGCTCATGATCTGGTCGCCGACCTTTAATCCTTCGGGAGCCAGGATGTAGCTCTTCTCGCCGTCTTCGTACTGGATGAGTGCGATCCGGGCGGAGCGGTTGGGATCATACTCAATGGTCATCACTTTTCCCCAGACCCCATCCTTGCGGCGTTTGAAATCGATGATGCGATACATCCGCTTAGCACCGCCGCCTCGGAATCGAGCGGTAATGACCCCTTGGTTGTTACGACCCCCCTTTTTCTTGTAGGGTTTCAAGAGCGACTTTTCCGGCTTAGGCCGTACCTTGATTTCGTCGCCCACTTGCATATTGGGGCGGACACGAACCTTGCCGGTCGCTCCATTGTCGTAGGCTACCAGAGCGTAAGGCCTGCCATTGGGTCGCTGAACGATCTCAGTGACTTTGCCATGAAGGATGGTCAGGTCGGCGAAATCGCTAACGGAGCCACCGCGGCGGCCGGGCGTGGTCGGGTTATATTGACGAATGCCCATGTTTGCCTCAAACTTTCACAAAAAGATTCCAATCCACCACGCACCACTTAGAATAAATCAATCTGCGGACTATCTGGGTGCAGCGTGATGATCGCTTTCTTCCAGTTCGATTCGCGGCCCACGCGGAAGCGAAAACGCCGTTCCTTGCCAGGGCGGTTCTGAGTACGCACCTTGGTGACTCGCACGCCAAAGAGCGTTTCTACTGCCTGCTTGATCTCCTCCTTGGTCGCCCATGGGTTGACCTCGAATGGATACGACCGATACCGCGCCGCCTGGTGCGTTGCCTTCTCCGTGATGATCGGTCGCAGCACGATTTGATGCGGCTCAAGTTGGGGCCCGCGGGTTGGGTTGCTCGGAATCTTGCTCATCTTCGTTCCCTTTCTGTTTCCCTTTCGCCCCGTTTTAGCTCACGGCCGCTTCCGGCTGAGGCTGCGACTTAGAGTTGGAGCTGAGCAACACTTCCAGGGAGGCTTTGGTCAGCACCAGCCGTTTTTGTCGCAACACGGTGTAGCAGTTAAACTCCCGTGCCGGCAGCACTTTGACATCCGGCAGGTTGCGGGCCGAGAGGTACATATTTTTGTCGTACTCTGGGGTGCCCAGCAGCCAAGTCAGGCGTGGTTTCTTTTTGCGTGGCGGCTTGGTTCCCTCGGGTACCTCCGGGGTCGGCTCCACCGGCGGACTGTATTTCTTGGTCAGCGTCTGGAAGACATTGGCGACCGGCTTGGTCTTCACCGACTCCACTTTCCAATCGTCGAGGATCACCACCTCGTTATCCAAAAACTTACTTAGGATCGCCATCCGTGTGGCAGCCCGCACTGCTTTTTTGGGCAGATGATACTCGTAGTCACGCGGTTTGGGGCCTTTGGCTGTACCACCTCCCCGGCGTTTGTTCGTCCGACGAGTACCGACGCGAGCGTTGCCGGTGCCCTTTTGCCGAAACAGTTTCTTAGTGCTGCCGGCCACTTCGCCACGGCGGAGCGTGGAGTGCGTGCCGAGGCGCTGGTTGGCGCGGTACATCAAGACCACTTCGTGAAGCAGTTGCCGGTTGATCTTGCCACCGAACACCGCTGGGTCGATCTCGATAGTTCCGACTTCGGTGCCTTCGCGGTTGATCACCGGTACGCTGATCTTTGCCAGCGGCTCATTTGTTCCCGTGGACACGGCTGGAACCTTTCCTTCTGATGCAGACCGGAGTACCGGCCGAATAAACTTCACGGTCGGATGGCGACAGCACCATCCGACCATGTTGTGCGATCGTGTCAAACCGTCGCAGCCTGGGGACTTAGTTAGCAGCCAGGAAGCGGATTTTGATTTCCACTCCGGGGGGCAAGCTGAGTCCTTTGTTAAGCGCTTCGACCGTTTTGGAAGTCGGTTGGAGAATATCGATGAGCCGTTTGTGCGTGCGGATCTCGAATTGCTCACGCGACTTGCGGTCGATATGCGGGCTGCGCAGCACCGTGTAGCGTTCGATGCGGGTAGGCAGGGGGATAGGCCCAGCAACCAGGGATTGATTTTCCTGGGCCGTGCGCACGATTTCTGCCGCGGTGCGATCTAGCACTTCGTGGTCATACGATTCCATCCGAATTCGAATCCGACCGTTAAGAACCTGTCCCGCCACGCCGATTCCCTCTTCACGCCATCAGTTGCGTAGGAATGTGTAAAGGTAGAGGTCGAAAATCAACCTGTCAAGGGGGGAATCGCCAGGTCGCTTCACAATCCACTCTTTGGTACTCTTTTCTCCCTTAACTCTAGCCTCTCTCAAATCCCCTGTTGGTCGCCACCTTCGCCCCTGCCTTCTAGTCTAATTCCAGGTTTGCTAATTCCAGGATCGGCTTTGTTCCCTTTGTCGGAGATTCTCATGCTGCGTCTGTTTCTCTGCCTGTTGTTTCTCGGGACCGCCTCAATTCGGGCGGATCTGTTTAAGTATGTTCAAAAGCCCGATGATTCCTTCTCCTGGAAGCTTGCCAAAAAAACCGACAGCAAGGAAGGTACCCTCTGGCAGATCGAACTCACCTCCCAAACCTGGCAGAAGATCCCTTGGACGCATGATCTCATCGTCGCCTTGCCCAAAAATGCCAAGCCCACTGCTACTATACTCTTGTTCAACACCGGTGGTCGCGCCAACGCCGCTAATATGTTCCTGCAACTGGAACTGGCCAAACGTATCCAGGCTCCGGTGGCCTTTCTCTTTGGCATTCCCAATCAGCCGCTTTTCGATGGCAAAAAAGAGGATGCCCTGATCGCCGAAACCTTCGTCCGCTATTTGGATACCAAACAACCCGATTGGCCGTTGCTGTTTCCGATGGTCAAGAGCTTGGTTAAAGCGATGGATGCCCTACAAGCCTTTGCCAAGGAGCAGTGGAAAACGGAAGTCAGCGGCTTCGTTGTCAGCGGGGCAAGCAAACGCGGCTGGACCTCTTGGCTCACCGGCGCGGCGGACAAGCGTGTCAAAGCGATCATGCCTTTGGTGATTGATACGCTGAACTTTCAGAAGCAGATGCCCCATCAGTTGAAGTCGTTCGGAGCTTACAGCGAGCAGATCAAAGACTACACTGAGCGGAAGCTGGTGCCGATGCCCGACACACCCGAGGCCAAGCAACTGTGGAGTTGGGTCGATCCCTGGGTCTATCGCGACCGTCTCACGATGCCCAAACTGATCCTCAACGGCACCAACGACCCTTACTGGACGCAAGACGCCCTCAACCTCTACTGGGACGACCTCAAAGGCCCCAAGTGGGTGTCCTATGTACCTAATGCCGGCCATGGCCTGGAAGAAGTGATGCCTGACGGCAGCAAAAATCGCAACCGCGCAATCGCCGTGATGGCGGCGTTTGCGGGCATGATCATCCACCATCGCAAGCCGCCGGAGATCGCCTGGACGATCAAGGACAACACCGTTCGCGTAGAGGCCAATCCCAAACCCAACACGGTCCGGTTGTGGGAAACTGCAGCCAAATCACGAGATTTCCGCCAATCGACCTGGAAACCCGCAACGGTGAAGGCCAAGGAGGTGAACTCTCCCGTGACCTTCACGGTTGAGAGACCGACGAAGGGCTGCAAGGCGTTCTTTGTCGAGGTCGGCTACGGCGAGGGCGATCAGGCGTATGCCTTTTCGACGCAGATTCAGATTCTCGACGCACCGCCGACCGAGAAGGGAGGTAGATGATGAGCGACGAAAATGCCTCGCCAGTGTTCATGGGCGATAACTCCGACCCGCAGATGCAACAGGCCTATGAACGGGCCCGCGCTACCTTCCGCTACTTCTGGCGTGAACTTTCCTGGGAACGCCGACGAATCATCCCTGCTCTCCAGATGGCTGCCATTAAGGCTCCTTTCTGGGATGAAACCGACCAGACTGGCAACATCAAGGTGGCTAACCAGAACCCTTCGTCGACTGTTGAGCAAATGTGGGTCGGCGACCTCGACTTCGACGGCCGAACGCTTCGCGGTACCCTGCTCAACGCGCCCAACTGGCTACAAAGTGTGCAAAGCGGCGACACCGTTGAGGTCCCCCTCGAACGCCTTAGCGATTGGATGTATGTTATTGATGGGCAAGTGTTTGGAGGCTTCACGATTCAGCATCTGCGGAGCCGTATGCCCGCTGAGGAACGCCAGCACCACGACGCCGCCTGGGGGCTGAACTTCGGCGATCCGACGGTGGTCCGGCTAGTGCCCACACCGCCGCAGCGCGGTCAGGCCGTCGAGCTTAGCGCGGTGTTGGCCCACTGGTATTCCCCGCAGCAGAGCGATTTCGACGAGCATCCCATGAGCTTGGCCATGGCTGAAAAACTCCGCGAGCATTTGGTCGAGAATCCGGACTTTGTCCACGACACTAACGACGACGGCTGGACCTACTTGCACCATGAGGCCCTAGCCGGCAACCTCGCGATGGTGCAAGTACTGCTCGACGCCGGTGCCGACCCCACCGCACGCACAGCCGACGGCCGCACAGCGTTGCAGTTGGCCCACACCCTGGGCTGGGAGCGGATCGTGGCCTATTTAGCATCGCGCTAAGTTGAGGTCGCTCAACGCGACGGCTCGGCCACCCGCAACCGGCATACCACGGGAAAATGATCCGCCGCGCCACGATTGGTCAAGAGCCGCTTGTCGCTGGGGCCACCGAAACGGTTTGGGGCACCGTTACGGCCCCGCATCTCGCGGATGATTGCTACGCTGTCGTCTAGCACGCTCCAGCCCCGCTCGTCCAACAGACCCGGCGAGACCACAATCTGGTCGAACAGCCACCATTTCCGATAGAAATGCGTCCCCTCGCCACGCTCAAATAATGGCCAGGTCAGGTTGTACAACAGCGGTTCGCGGTTAGCGGCCTTGACCTTGTTCAGGTCGCCGATCGCCCGCAGGTTTTTGACCACGCTGTCCGCGTCGGGCGGATCGTTGAAGTCGCCACACACCAGAAAATCGACCGCTGGGTTGGCCGTCGCCATGGCTCGATATCGGCCATAAATGACATCGCCATAGGTAGCACGAGTGGAACCGGCCGAATCGCTGATGCGGCTGCTCCAGTGTGAGGCGACCACCACCAACGGATGTCCGTTGACCACGAGGTGCCCTTCGAGAATACGCAGTCGGCGACCCAGCAGCCGCGTGCGGGCCTTCTCGGTCGGCAAGCGAGTCAAGATAGCGCAACCGATGTCCCGTCCGCCGTTGGGGTCGTCGAACAAAATCGTGTCCAGATGCCGCTTTGGGTCGCCGATACGTTTGTTGTACGCCTGCATCAGCAGTTGGGGAGCCCGACTGTTGACCTCGACCTCAGCCAGGCACAGGATGTCTGGCCCCTTGCCATGGTTCATGCGGGCTAGCACTTCGACCAGGTTGTCGAGCTTGCGTTCGAGCATCTTCGGTTGCGAGGCAAAGAATTTGTCATACTCGGTGTCGCCACGTTTGGTTCGGTCATCATCCCGGTCATCGAAAAGGTTCTCGACATTCCAGAAGCAGAAGAAGTAACCCTCGGGAGGGGCATTGAGATCTTCGGGCAGAGCGTCCGGCTCAGGTAGCTGATTGCCGCCGACCGGCCCAGCGATGCCCGGTGGAAACCGTGGATCGACCGCTTTCGGGTCCGGGCAGCCCAGCGCGGCCACTACAGCAATGATTCCGAGTATCGGCACAGCGAGCCATCGCAGAGAGGGCCAACGCAAGGTTTGCAACCGAAAGATTTTCATGATTCCTTTCCTAAATTCACGGCACCTTCAGTTCGATCTTCACCGGGTAATGGTCACTCGCGCCGCGGTGTTCCAGCGGTCGCTTGTCGTCGGGTCCACCAAAGCGATTGGGTCGCTTGGTGTTGCTGAGCCGATGCTCAAAGCATAGCAACTCGACGATGCTCGCCGAGCGATTGCGATACTCCCAGCCACCCGGCTCCAGCATTCCTGGCGACACCACAATCTGATCAAACACATACCCGGTAGGACCGAAATACAGCGTCGCTTTGTTCTTCTTGGCCAGGTCCATGAACGGATTATAGAAGATGGGCCGCTCACCCTTTTTCCAGTCCAGCACTGCCTTGACCTCTCCCGTCGCGTTGAGATTCTTGGTCACTGCTGGGTCATCCGGGTTGTCGTTGAAATCGCCGCACACCACATAACGCACCCTCGCATCGGCGGCGACCATTTTGCTGTAATCGCGATGGATGGCCTCGGCATAGGCGGCTCGACCACGGCCTGTGTTGTCGCTGATGCGGCTGCTCCAATGCGAGGCAACCACGGTCAGTTGGTGCTTGTTGTGTTGCAGTGTCAGTTTGAGAATCCGCCGCTGACTGGAGAGTAACTCTGGCTTGCCCACCACCGCAACCCGGCTGAGAACTGCCGTAGCAATCCTACGCCCACCGGCCGGATCGAGATACACCAGATGCGAGTAGTGGTCGCGTTTGTCTTTGAGATCGGCATGGAGCCGCTCGCGAAGCAACTCGACGGCCCGTTTCGATTCCACTTCGGCCAGACAGAGAATATCGGGCCCCTTGCCGGCGAACTGCTTGATATCCAGCAAGACCTTGGCCAGATTGTCCAGCTTGGCCTTAAGGAACTTGGGGTTGCGGGCAAAGAATTGGTCCAAGGGGCGGTCGGCCTCTTCAAGGTTGGGATTTTCCTTGTCGTCGAAGAGGTTTTCGACATTCCAAAAGGCGAAGGTGAAGGTGGAAGGACCGAGCTTGACTGGGGTTTGTGCTGTGGAAGGTCGCACCATTCCCAGAAACGCCAGCAGAATCGCCCCTGTAGACAGCGACACTGCCAATCGCCCGATTTGCTCCATGACTCGCTGCCCTCGATGAAAGGGGGTTCCAAAACCTCACTATAGCGATCTTGTTTCAAGGTCGCCACTTTGCTATGCGCCGTTCTTGCCGAGTCGCCCCCTTTGACGGTGCAGGGATGGAGCGGCGGCACGGGAGGAATCCAAACATGAACGATCGTGGACGCTTAACCTGGTTAGGATGCGGCTTGTTGTTGGGCCTGCTGGCCGGCGTCATCTGGGTAGGCAATCAACCTATGGCTCGCGCCGCCAATGACCGCT
>JBDNDE010000251.1:0-6965 GCA_046719305.1 Gemmataceae bacterium
CATGATGTTGCGTTATCCAGGTTGTCGACCAATTCCGAGTCCGCAATCAGTTCCATGGCGTGTTGCTGGGCCTGGCCGGCACCTGGCGGCTGGACCGCTTCACCCTGGAAGCCATCGGTCGGGTGAGCGTCGGGCATCTGTATCGCAATGTAGATATTTATGGTCAAACCACGGTGGTGATCCCCGGTGAAGCGACCTTCGTCAGCAGCGGCGGCTTGCTTGCCCAAAGGAGTAATATCGGTAACTACGATCGTAATACTTGGACAGCGATTCCCGAGGCCGATCTTCGCTTGGGTTATGATCTCACCGAACGGATTCGCCTGTTCGCGGGCTACTCGGTGTTGATTCTCAACGACTTTTACCGGGCTGGCGATGTAGTCGATACCACTGTCAACCCAAACCTCATTCCGCCGGGCACCGGCAATGGTCCGCTGCGTCCAGCCTTTCAGCCGTCGTCCAGCACGATCTGGGTGCATGGGATAACGCTGGGGGCGGAGTTACGCTTCTAAGCGATCTGCTTCAGAGAGACAGACGGCAGCTAGACGCGAAAACGGTTCTGCCTGGGGACGACTGGGCTAGTTGTGTCGTCTCGCCGGTTTGTCGTCCCCACTCTCAATCTAGTCGCACGACGGGCAACAGGTCGGGCACACGCGGCATCCCATCGGCCGGTTGCACTCTCAAGCGAACGTCGTCAAGTCGTCGTCCTTCGGTCAGGCTGGAGGCATTCTCGTCCTGCAGACGGGGCGGCAACAGCAAGCATTCAAACGCATAGCGTTCGGAGCGGAATTCGCCCCAACTCAACTGCTGTCGACCACCAGAGAGCAGCAGTTTGGCCCAAAACTTCTCTCCGATTTGATAACGGAGATTACCGGCCGTTTCTTTGCGGAAAGTGTAGAGGATCAGCCGGCGCGATTCGTCACGGCGTGGCTCGCCGATACGCCGAAATCGCGTGGCGGGGGCTTTACCGCTTGCCGGCAGATAAAGATCCAGACTGGCCTCAGCACGCGGAGCCAAGCCACTGGTCAACGGCAATTCTAATTCTAACGTGTCGATCTGTAACTCGAAATGCTCGCGATTCAGAAACCCTGCCAGAGCAGTCACAGGATCCTCGGCCAGTGGGTCTTCCATCCTCAACAGCAGTAACGCCAACGACCGCCAGGCGTCCAACTCGGTCGGCTCTTTGAGCCAACGCTGGACCGACACCCAGGCGGCGGCTTCTTCGCGTTTGCCAGTAGCTCGCAGTTGACGCAGGACCTCCTCCCGACCGGGCACCAACAGGTTGTCGTAGCGGGAGCGAATCGCGGGACGCAACGCCGCCAGTGGCAACCCCTCGGCAGCGAAGGTTTTACGATACTCGGGGTAAGCGCGTTGCAACTGTGTCCAGCGTTCGCGAAGTTGCGCAAGCGTCAAGTCGCGGCTGAACGCCAACACTGCGGGCCGTGTCTCATGAGGCGGTGTCAGGCCCAAGGCGCTGGCCACCTGCAAGAGCCGTTGCAATCGTGCCCGATCGCGGTCATACTCGGCTCGGGCCGTCAATACGCGATCAAATTGCATGGCAGTTTGATAAGTCAGTTTGCTGTCTTCGCTGATGGGATCGCTGGGGCGAACGGGCAAGCTACGTTGGCTATCGAGCAATTTCTCAACCCGGCCCGACCACCCGGCCCACTCGACCCGCTCGGCATCGCGTTCTAGCAGCATCTCACGGGCGAGCCGATCGCGTTCGTCCTCATACCAAAAACGCAGCTTTTGCACAGCGGCCCGCATGGCCTCGGCCTCGTCAAGTCGGGCTTTATGCAATTGCCCGGCCGGTGTCGCTAGCCAGTCTGCCGAGGGGAGCTTCAACTCCCCTTGGAGTCGGGCTATTTGGGCCTGCAACGCTTGTTCGCTGCGCTGCTCAATCACCGGACGCTCCAACAACAGCTTTTCCAGAAACTGTCCGTAGTCACGCAACTCCTCGTAGCGTTCGATCACCCAATCGCGTTGCGCGACGCTCAACTGCTTGAACTGCGGATCGTCGCGGATCTCCTGAAGCGCCTTGGTTCGGTTGGCAATCGCCTCGCGCGTCCCCCGCAACCGCTCCGCCGGGGTTGCCCGGTCAAA
The DNA here is from genome assembly GCA_046719305.1 of Gemmataceae bacterium. GTDB lineage: Bacteria > Planctomycetota > Planctomycetia > Gemmatales > Gemmataceae > RGDT01. The sequence continues at coordinate 2,101 of JBDNDE010000251.1, forward strand.
GGCTCTCAGATCCTCTACACGCGCCGACAGCCCCGTCACTGCCGATACCTGATTGAGCAGCAGCATTCCGGCAATCAGCAACAGCAGGGCCAGCAAGGAACTACTCAACAGCCCTACTAGCCAGCCGAGCTGCCGACTAGAGCGTTGTTGTCGCTGGCGGAACTGCTGAGCTTGGCGAAACGCTTCGCGGAACAACTCCGCTACTTGATACGGTTCGTAGCGTTGCTCGCTGCGATCGACTAAGGCTGGTCTACGGGTTGCCACCGCACGAATAAACAGGTTCAGCGTGCCAAAGGCGACACGCGGCGGGTCGTGGATCTCTCCCGCTTGATGCCCTAGACGCAGCCGCAAAAATTCACGGAACCGCTCGGCCACTTCGGCTTTTCGCTGCTCCAGGCGTTCGACCCAGTCGATGTGGTAATCCACGCCTGGATGGGCCAGTTCATCGCAGCGTGTCAACACCAGAAACACGGGCCAACCGGCTACGTCGAGCCGATCGCTGCGAGTAGCTTCCATGCGGGCTAGAAAGGTATCGAAGCTCTGGAAGATGTCCAGCAGATCTAGATCGCTCGCATGAGCATTTACAACAAGTAACAAAGCGTCGGCCTGGGCGACTTCGCCGGCTAGGGTTCCGGGACGCGGACTTTCCAGGGCCTCTTCATTCTCCAAAAGATTGGCCGCAGCCGTTCCTTGGCAATCCAGAAGCACCAGTTCTTGAGGGGGTCCCTCGGTGGGCAGATAGCGAAGCGGGTAAGGGGTGACTTCTCGTTCTGAGGGGGGCTGCAACCGCTGTTCGTAGAGAATGCTGGTTTGCTGAAACAGTTGGCCGGTGAGATCGTCCAGGCGGCCCGCCAGGGCCTGTTGCTGGGTGCGTGCGGCCTGTCCCAACGCGCCTAGCAACGACGACTTGCCTGCCTGCGGTAGACCGAACAACACCAGACGCAAGGCCGCCGCAGAGGCGGTCAAAGGCGGGTCAGCGGCAACACGCGATGAGATGGAGGCGGTCATGGCAGCCCTCGCAGGGTGGCGGTCACGGGGCGTTCTTATCGAGCGTTTCTTCGTTTATTCTTAGGCGATCAGCCCCGACATCGCGTGCATAACGAATTAGATCCTTCACAGGCCCAGCAGTTGGGCTGTCGTTGTACAGAACCACTTCCAAGGTTCCCAGGGGCGGGTCAGCCTTCAGTCCCTGGCGAATGCGGTCGCGTATCTGATCTAAAGTCAGCAAGTCCGGCGATCCGCCCACCCGATAACGCCGTGCCCGATCAAACCTCTCGCCCAAGAGGCGTTGCAGCGGCCGATCGCCCAGCACCTCGACCCGCAAGGTCGTCGGGGAGTCGCTGGTTTTATTGGGATCTTTCGGAGTTCTGTTCTTGTCCTTCTCGTCGTGGTTCTTGTTGTTCTTATCTTTGGTTTGGCCATCTTTGGTGCCGCGTTGATCGCCGCCGCTAAAAAGGCCGCCGATGCCGCCGATCCCCGTACCCCCTCCGCCAAAGGCAATCAGAAAAACCAGCAGCGCCAAACAGGTGCCGCCCAGGGTACGCACTGTCCAAGCGGCCCAGTTGGGCACCTTTTGGCTAGGGAACCAGTGGCCGGCCAGACGCTCAAAGCTCCAGCCGCTCAGCCAAGCTCCGCCCGTGAAGGCCCCAAAAATTGCCAGGATACGTAAGATGTTCTCGACGATGCTCATGGCTGCTTGCTTCCCGGTTGGCCGCCTGGTTCATCGTACCCCAATGCCACCCCTTCAAACCACAGCGCGAAGTTGCGACGATCTTCGCGTGTCGGGTAGCCGCTCGTTCGATCACGCGGGCTAAGGATCAAGTAATACAGTTCCTTGCCACTGCCTTGCATTTCCCGATCACGAGTGATCAGCCGACGGGCATCGGCCAATCCGGTAATCTCAATCGGATCGGGATCGCGGTAAAACAGCTGCCCAGTTTTACCATCCACCTCCAGCACGCGAACCGCAAGGCGTTGTTGAAGGGTTTCGGTGTTCATTTTTTGTAAGCGAGCCAGTTCCTCTCGAAGACGCAACAACAATTGTTCGTTCGCATCGCCCTGCGTCGGCTCGATCTCGCTTTTGAGCCGGGCCGCTAACTCGGCAAGATCCTCCGGGGCGTCAGGGTCTTTGGCGATCGGCATCAACAAGTAAATGCAGAACAAGAGGGTCAGTACGTCGATCATCGGAATAAAAAACCGCGTGATGCTCCGCCGTGGCATCTCGATCATGGCCGCGCTCCCGGGGCAGGGCTGGGCGAACTCCCGCGTCGGCTGTTACTCGATGGCGTGTCCTCGGGGTCGGGTTCTTCCCCAGCCAGGCTGCTAATCAGCCCCCGGCCGACCATCGCCATCCAAATCGGCAAAATGTTCAACAACGCCATGAACAAGCCACTCCCTGTGGCAGTGATCGCCGGTGCATACATTTGGATAATGCGAACCGGAGACGTGTTGATGCCAACACTGCTGAAGGTTTGCAGAATGCCGGCGACGGTGCCGATCAGTCCCAACAGTGGAAACCATTCCGACGACTGGGCCAACTGATTGAGCCATTTATCCGGGCGTTCATCAAATCCCGTGCCACGCCACTGCATCGCCCGAAACGCCAAGCGACTCTGCACCAAAAACAAAAACAGCCCTAACCCCACGATGACTGCATCCAAGGGCGTGAAGTGCGTGGCATAAAAACTCCGGGCGATCGGCGGTAGCGTCGCTACAATCAAGGCCGCTGCCAGCACCGGCACAAAGGCCAGCAACAGCGGCAGCCAGAAGCGAATCAGTTGACGACGCACGGTGTCAGTTCTCCCGCAAGAAATCCGGCAAAGCCTGCGGCCGTCCCTCGCGGTTGACACAAGCCAGGGTGCTAGTGCCCTCGGCGAGCAGTTCACCGGCGCGAAACACTTCGTAGCGGTGGTCGATGCGCACATGCGTGATCCGATCCACACTTGTGCGTATCGTCAGGAGATCATCATAGTGGGCCGGCCTGCGATAGCGTACCTCAATGCGAGTCAGCACCAGCAAAAACCCCTGATCCTCCAGGGCCTTGTACGTGGCCCCCCGTTCGCGGAGCAGTTCGGTGCGGGCTTGCTCGAAGTAGATCAGATAGTTCGCGTGATGCAGTAGCCCCATGCGGTCCGTCTCGGCATAGCGAACACGAATCTGAATCTCGCCGCTCGTGGTCATTGTTCCTCTGGTGCCTCCTGGGATCGCTCCTGTCGCCCAGTTTCCCTCTTTGCCCGCCCAGCCTGGGGCTTACTCGCTATTGTATCGTTCGCCAGTTCCATCACCACTCGAAAGCCATTATCGTATCCCACCTCTTCCGCGTAGCGGATGCGAGCAGCCGATCGGCACACATGCGGGTAGTGATACCACGATCCGCCTCGCATGACGTGGCGGGTACCATTCGGCGGCCCAGTGGGGTCGACAGACGGACCGAGGTAATCGGGATCCCACCAATCGCTACACCACTCCCAGACCTGCCCGTGCATGTCGTAGAGTCCAAAGGCGTTGGGCCCATAACTGCCCACCGGACAGGTTCTCGCTAGGTAAGGCCCTTTTTGAGTGCGTCCCGCCGGGGTGGTGCCGTCGACGTTAGCCTGAAACGACGACAGCGTCTTGCCAAACGCAAACGGCGAACAGGTGCCGGCTCGGCAGGCGTATTCCCATTCTGCTTCTGTTGGCAGACGATAGACCCGGCCAGCGTGACGTTCGGCTGCCCGTTTGCTGAGCCGATCGCAGAACGATTTGGCACGCCGCCAGGTGACACACTCTACAGGAAAGCTACTGGTATCCAGATTTTTCACACTTTCTTCGCCTGTTCCACCCACACGGAAATGACTGGGATTCACTTTCATGATCTGCTCATACTGAGCTTGTGTCACAAGATGCTCACTCATCCAGAATCCACGCGTAATTTTGACTTCACGCAGATGCTCATCGGTGTGCCGCTCCAACTCTCCCTCGGGCGATCCCATCGTAAACCGCCCCGGTGGAATAAAAATCATCCGCATCCCCAGACTGTTCACCACCTGTATCGTGAACACCCGGGGCCGCTTGCGCAACCACGCCTGCAACTGCCCTTCGAGCCGCCGACGCTCTGGGGCAAGCCGCGGTTTGTTGTGCAATTGCCGATACAGCCGCAATCCGTTGGCCTCGCTTGTTCGTCCCTCTTCTTCCAGGCAATCAGCCAGGGCGAGCCAACCCAACTCGTCCTGGGGTGACTGGATTAGGGCAGTACACAATTGTTCACGATCATTCATCTCTCCGGTTCCTCGGGGAGTTGGCACTCGACAGGAATTCACTGCCTCAGTATACGCAACAGCTCGCTTGTGGTGTCGCCCGAACACAGGGACGACATGACCCACCCTCCCTACAACAACAAAGCCCGCCGTGTGACGAGTGTTCACGCGAATCGTGTCTTCTTCGCTAAGGAGCCGATATGTCCAGCACTGCTTCTGCCACGAGCATGCCCCTGACTGGCGAGGAACTGTACAAGATTGATGCCTATTGGAGGGCGTTGAACTATTTGTCTGTGGGACAAATTTATCTGCTGGATAACCCGCTGCTGCGAGAACCGTTGCGTCGTGAACATATCAAACCGCGATTGCTGGGTCACTGGGGCACCTCACCAGGACTCAACATGTTGTGTGTGCATCTCAATCGTATCATCACCAAATACGACCTAAACACTATTTACATCATCGGTCCGGGGCATGGCGGCCCATCCATGATTGCACATGCTTATCTAGAGGGTACTTATTCTGAATACTACCCTCACATCAGCATGGATGCCCAGGGAATGAAACGCCTCTTCAAGCAATTCAGCTTCCCAGGCGGTATCCCAAGCCACGTTGCCCCCGAAACGCCCG
>JBDNDE010000252.1:0-6928 GCA_046719305.1 Gemmataceae bacterium
GCCGACTAGTCAGGACAGTACGCCAACTTCCGGCAACAACGACTTGGCACGCGATTTCGGCTTCCGAGGCACAGCTAGCCTGGGCGATCGGATCTGGCTGGACGCCAACGCCGACGGCATCCAGCAGGTTGGCGAACCGGGTATCCCCAGTGTGACGGTAACGGCCAGCTGGGCAGGCATCGACGGTATCCTAGGTACGGCAGATGATGTGGTTTACACCACCGTAACGGATGTAAATGGCAATTATCTGTTCGAGAATCTGCCGGCGGGTAACTTCCGCGTGGCGGTTGATCCCACTACGCTGCCGCCTGGCTACACGCCGACGTATGATCTGGATGGTCTGGGGACGCCTAATGGAGCCAATCGCACCCTGTCGCCGGGCGAAGCAGCGCGGGATGTAGATTTTGGCTATCGCGGTGATGTGACGCTAGGCGGTGTCGTTTTCGTTGATCGCAACAACAACGGCGCGCAGGATGCAGGCGAGATTCCGCTGGCTGGCGTGACCATGATTCTCACGGGCACCGACATTTTGGGCAGCCCGATCACGCTGACCACCACTACCGCAGGGGATGGCTCATACCTCTTTGCCGGCTTGTTGCCAGGGTCGTACCGCATCGACCAGGTTCAGCCTGACGGCTACGGCTCGGGCATCATTAGTGCAGGCACCCAAGGCGGGCGAGTTGGCACCCCCGCAGAAAACTTCATCTCGGATATCGTCCTGGGTCCAGGGACCAATGCCACCGGCTACAACTTCGCCGAACTGGGTAGTTCGCTTGCCGGCCGCGTTTATGCCGACAACAACCTCAACGGCGTGTTCAACGCAGACACGGATCGGCCGATTCCCGGCATCACCGTTCGGCTGCAAGACAACACGACCGGGCAGATCCTCCGCACAACTACGACGGCGGCCGATGGCACCTATGCCTTCCTGGATCTGCCAGCGGGTAACTACACGATTATCGAGACGCAACCGCCGCTGCCCACAACGCGGATCCCAGCCAACGCCAACCCGCTGACCTATGTGGGCAGCGAGTTTTTCGATGGCGTGGACAACCCCGGCAGTCTGGGCGGCGAGGTGGTGGTCTCGGGACCGGGCAAAAACGAGATCCGCAATATCAACCTCGGCTTGGCCCAAGACGGCGTGGAATACAACTTCGGCGAGATTCCGCCTGCCGATCCGTTCGGCTTCGTCTACATTGATGCCAACAACAACGGCCAGCGCGATTCGGGCGAGATTGGCATCCCCAATGTAACCATCACCATCAGCGGCACTGCCTTCGCTGGTACGCCCTTTGAACGACCACTGCTACCTAGCGATTTGCCAGGCAACAGCCTCAGCGTACTGACAGATGCCAACGGCCGCTATGAGTTCAACCCGATGCCGCCGGGGATCTATTCGATCGTGCAAACGCAGCCGGCCGGCTTCCTCGACGGGCTAGAGGAAAATGCCGATCCCAACGGCCCGAACACGGTGATTGTGGGCAACGACCGCTTCGATAATATCGTGCTCAATCCGTTCCCGATCCGGGGGCCGTTCAACTTTGGCGAGTTGGGCAACCAGGGAGAGATTCGCGGTAGCGTGTACGTCGATCGCAACAACAACGGCGTTCGCGATCCGGGCGAGATCGGCATCCCGGGTGTCACCGTTCGCATCAGCGGCATCGACCTGGCCGGCCGGGCCGTTTCGGCCACCGTCGTCACCGATGCCAACGGCAACTACGTTTTCCGCAAGATGAGCGCGGGGACGTATCGCATCAGTCAGGTGCAGCCACATGAATTTCTGGATGGGATTGATCGAGCAGGGACGGCAGGTGGTCGGGCGACCAACGATGTGATCAGCAATGTCAATCTGGGGGTCAATCAGATCGCGACGGGCTACCTGTTTGGGGAACGCGGGCTGAACCCCAACATGGTCAGCAAGCAGCAGTTTCTCGCCTCGTCGCAGACGATTATGAATCGGCGGGCGGGCACAGGCGAGGCGTTTCTGAATCCGCCGGGCGATCCCTCAGGATTCGTCTTCTTGGACCTGAACAACAACGGTCGCCGCGATCCAGGCGAACCGGGCATCCAGGGCGCGCGGGTGATCCTGACTGGCCTAACCTTCGATGGGCAACGCTTCCGCGATGTGCAATACACCAATTCCGAGGGCTTCTACGAGTGGGACAACCTGTTGCCGGGCACATACTCGGTGCAGTTGATCCAGCCCTTGAACTTCCGTCGCGGCCAACAACAGCTGGGCAGCTTGGGCGGCATCATCGGCCCCAACATCTTCCGCCGTATCGTCGTTCGTCCGGGCGATGTGGGCGTGAACTACAACTTCGGCCAGTTGCCGCTAAACCGCACGCCTGTGCCGACAAATGCCAGCGCGGCTCAGGTGTCAACGTTGGCCTCGTCGGTGGCCTTGATCACGCCGCCGTTGTTCCCGGAGTTGGTGGCCCGCTACACGACGCAACGGCAGGTATGAGGGGGCCAACTAAACTACTGAACCTAAGCACCAGGGCGGTCAGAGAAGAATCAGGTTTCAACTACGGGTGGTGGCTCCTTTGAGCGGAGCCATTCCCTGGCGTGGTCAAAGACTTCTGCCCCAGAGGTGATCGGGATCGAAATCATAGTCGTCTAGTTTGACGGCGCGTTGCAGTCGATCATAAAAGTAATACTCAACTTCCTCGCCTCGTTCATCAAACGCCGTAATGAGCATAGGTAGATGCGTATCGGGGTCGAAATAGTAGGTTCGCTTGCCGCCTCGCTCCAGGGTGGGATCAGCCCCCGGGGGCAGGGTGTGTTCGAGGCCCCAAACTGGCTGCTCAAACTCGTTGCGTTTGACTGGCCCGATCAATTTCACCCTACCGTAGCGTTTCGGATCGTCGCGGGTTTGTGACAGAATCCGCCCAAGCCGCTCGACGCTAGCGGCCAAGCCAGCCTCCTCTAACGGATGGCGGCAGGCGTTTTTGACAAGGATGTTGTCGGGCGACAGGGCCATCCGCTTGCCTGCGGGCATGAAGGGGATATCCCCCGCCGAGAGTAGGCTATGAATTTTGTTGTCATGCTGACCTTTGACATACACCACTTCGCGTCCTTTGCCCTCCTTGCTAAGCCACTTGAGATACACACTCCAAGGCTTCGCCCGAAATCGAAACATCATCACTTCTTCGGGTTGCATTTGACCGTTGATCGCCTCTCGACGGGAAAGCCGAACGATGTAAGAATCAAACGTGCGAAGTTGTTCCCGAGCCAGACGCAATAACTCTTCGGGCCTCTCGATTCGTGCCGGATTGGTCGAGGGGCCGCTGGACGGGTTGTCCAACGCAGCCGGGCTAGCTTTGCTGGTCGTGGCAGCAGATGTGGACGACCCGGGCAACCCAGGGGCCGCGGCCGCTGCTGCGGAACTCTTCGCCGGTGCTGCCTTGGCCAACGGAAGCGGCAGCGGCGGCACTGGCACTAGCGGCACCTCTGGCCAGGCGCAGACCGTGCTGGTTGCCGTCAGCAATACCATCCAGGCTGCGGTTCGGTTGGTCATGGCGAATTCCTTTCGTGTGGTTGGCTTCCGCCGCGGTTCCTTGCGGCTAGATCGATTCAACCTTAGCCAAAAGCCGCGCGGAAGAATAGGCCGGTGTCGGCAGACGCCATCTCGGGCTTGATTTTTTTTTTTCGTCTCAGTATGGGGCCGACATCTTAATCATTCGGGAGATTAGTCATGGCCATACGTATCTGGCTTGCAAGTGTGGGAATAGCGCTGGTGTGCAGCCTGACGGGTTGCCAGGCGTGGTGCCAACGCAACTATCCTTGCCCGCCGGTTAGTTATGGCTACAGCGCGCAACCGGTAGCTTGCTTGCCCTGCTGTCCGCCTGGTAGTGGGTATGCAGCAGCCCCGGCACCGGTGCCAACTCGCACTTGGTCCAACCCTGTCGGCGGTCAACCGTGCGTTCCCTGCAATTAACCGTCCCTCGGTAGTTGGTGTCTAGCGGCCCAAGTCAATTCACGACTTTGGCTCCATGATGTCTATCATACCAAAGGCGAAGTTGGCTGTCACACTCGGCCAGGGTATGCCTAGCCACCCACAGGGTAAGGGCAGCGGCGATCAGGGCACCCAACCAAGGAATGTGCCCGGAGCTGGCCGCATGGACCATGCCCGGCGGAAGCCACGACCCTAGACCGATGCGTGCGAGAGCTACGCTGGCCAACGGCAAGCCTAGCGTGAGCAGCATGCCCAGGCCATTGGCGGCTTGTCCACGAGCGAAGGCACGGAAGCCCAGGGCAAAATACAGCCCCCACAGCAGTACCGCCGAGGCCAAGGCCGCCAATGCTGCGAGTAATGTCAGGCGTCCACCAATCACAGCAGCCAGCCACAACCCAGCGGCGAGGAACAAGTAACCGCGTCCGCGTCTCCAGGCGGCGGCAGCAGCAGCGTGCCAGTAATCACCCGGTTGCAGATCCGTCAGCAGTAGCAATTCCAAACGCTTGCACCGCTCATGCACACTGCTATCCCACAACCCATACTGAAACGAAGCAGGTACTGCGGCGAGCACCACCAACGCTGCACCCAACGAGGCGACCCCGCCGACGCTCTCGACCATCTCGAAAATCCGCTTGCCCATCCAGGCCGGCCAATGATCACCCCCTACCAGATAGGCCGCATATAGAGCGCAGAAGCCCCCCGCTAGCCAGAGGTTGCCCCGGCCGCTGTATTCCATCACGCGTTTGACAGCCCACCACGACAGGGGCCGATCGCCCACGGGAGGACGACGTTCGCCACGGACATCCCGCACGGGGTCGTAGTGGCGTTCGTGGAAGTGGCCCAGCAGGCGCGAGGCGGCCCGAAGAAGGAACACTGCCACAAGTGTCAGTGCAGCGAGTTGCATGGCCCAGAGGCGTTTCCAGGCCAAAGCGCTGGGGTGCAGCAGCCAGGATTGCAACAGAGCAAACGGGGAATATTCGTGCAGCGTTCGCACTCCCCACACCACCCAGGCGTTAGCCTCGGCCGATAGCACCAGATCCAGCCAAACAGGCAGCTTTTCGGCCGCTAGCACTCCGACGACTAGGTAAACGAGGATGAACACGCCCGCGACCAGTTCGCCGGCCCGTCGCACAAGCTTCGGCTCGTAGGCCCACCATGTCAAACCTAGGCCGATCAGTGCGCCGCCGGTCCAGGGCATGACCAACAGCGGCAGCAAGTCCGCGACGTGCAAGCGGCCGAGCCCCACCAGCCCCAGAAGCACGGGCAAACCCGAGAGAGTAACCAGGCCGAGCAGCGTCAAGCCGACGCTGGCCTCGGCGAGGAAGAGCGGCGCGGGGCGCAGCGGGCTAACAAGCAGGAATTCCAAAGCCTGACTTTTGGGCATCTGTGTCAAACGCCAGCCCAGCAGCGTCGCCCCTTCAACGATGCCCGCGACCAGCAACACATGGCCCAGAAATGCCCGATTCAGTTGACCTTGACCCACGAGATATGCCACCGCAGCGACTACGGCTACATGGACCAAAACGGCCTTCAGGAGCGAATGTCGCCGCGAGGGGGAGCGAGCAGCCAGGACGAAAAACGGTGCGAGCATTGGCAGCATCCTGAGAAGATCGTGGGCCTTAGCGCAAGCATAGCTTACACGCTGAGCTTCGGCCGAGACGTTGCGAGCCAGGAAGGCAAAGTCGCCAACCAGAGGGCACCCGTTCGCCCGACATTTGTCTTGCTGGAAGGCTGTAAGGCGTTGCGAGCCAGGAGGGCAAAAGGCATCGAACGGGGGAGTTGTGCGGCCTAAACGGATCGTGTCGGCAAAAAGGGCATCCATTCTCTTGTCTGGAGATTCCAAGCGGCGTAGAATAGCTAGGGTTTCCAATATCGCGAGGCGAAAAACTGCATCCGACCCAGGCCGCATCTCCAACCGCCCGAGGGACAACACTTGTGAGGCCGAACGAGATAGCCCGCCAGAGAGTCGAAGGGATCGGGAGGTCGTAAACCTCCTGAGCGTCTTGCGAGAAGAATGATCTTGCCTCTTAACCAGTCTGAGACGGTTCTCGAGGGCGTGGCGCACCGCCCTGGGTCCTTGAGAACAAACGGGGAGTAGCCGGTCCCAAAATTCCCAGGTGGGATCGGGGAAATGCCTGGACACGTCAACGGATCTGTCGTCTCACCCCGTGCCTACCTGGTTGTCTTTCTCCTCGACCGTTTAGGCATCGGGGGCGATTTCCTCTTGCACGCGTTGTACTGGCGATGCTCGGCCTGACTCGGGACGGATTCGCCAGTCCGCGCGTCCTCGCTATCTTCGTGTCTCTGGTTGTCTTGCCGTGCCCACTCGACTCGCCGAGTTAGGCAGCGGATTTCCTATCCACACGAGGTTTCCATGACTTCCTGTGACGACTTGCTATGGATTCAAGCGCTGCAGGCCAAGAATCTCAACTGGCTTGTCCCGCGCTTGAATCTCTGGTTGCTTCCCCGACTCGTCTTCCTCGCTCCGCTTTATGGCCTCCCTCGTGACCTGGTCGATGATGTCTATCAACAGGTGCTGTTGAAGCTCCACTGCAAAGGGACACACTACAACTCTTCTTTTGCTCGACCTCGGGCTTGGATCTTGCGGCTGGCAATTCACACGCTGATTGATGCCGTTCGTTCCGAACAACGCCACCAGCGCGGCCGTCTGTTGTCGGTGTGTAGCTCTTCGGCGGAACTGACTGAAACCATCGACCCGATAGACGACCGCCAGCCGATCCCCTGGGACCGGACCGACTTGTTGATAGACAAGGCGTTGGCCAGCGTCCGAAATGCCAAACATCGAGCCGTGATCCGTGACCGCCTCGAACGGCTGCCGCAAAAACAGGTGGCCGTCAAACACAACATTCCAGGCAACACCGTGGGGGTGATCTTCAAACGCTTCAAGGAGGTGGTCCGCAGACTCCTGGAGCAGGAAGCGATGGGACACCTGGGTTGATGGTCCTGTTGTAC
>JBDNDE010000253.1:0-6904 GCA_046719305.1 Gemmataceae bacterium
TTGGGCAGTGCCTACCAAAAAGAAGAAACCGAATTTGTGCAAAGTGAAGGCGGAGAAATCAAAAGTCATAGTCAAACCTATCCTTGGGTGTTGAAATGCTGCATCACCTCTTCGGCGTCCATCTCCTTGACGAAGCCAGCGGTTTCAGGATGATGCTCGACGAGATGGCGCAACTGAAAGAGATAGAAGATAGTCCAGTCGCGCGGGGTGATGCCCTCGTGTTCGCGAATACGAGAAAATCCTTGCCGCACCGTTTGCTCGCTCTCGGGGGAGAGGGCCAGGCGTTCCGGCCGGTCGGTCGGATCGAGGGTTGGGTCGTGATCGTCCTGTGCATGAATCGAGATACTAGGGTCTAGTTTTCGCAGGCGGTCCAAGGTACGCCAGCGAACAGCATTCATGAGCCAAGGTTTCAGATGGCAGGGATCATCGGGTCGATCCAGGTGTTCTTGGGCATGCAAATAGGTCTCGTTGAGAATTTCGTCAGGATCGATCGAGTGCGGGCACTTGTACCTGCTCAACAATCTCTGAACCCACGCTCGTAATTGGTCTTCGATGTTCGTCCAGAAGCCATCCAGCACGTCACCCATGGCAAAACTCCGAATCCGCAGGGATAGAGGGGCTTATTGATTAGCCTACGGAGAGAGCCAGGGCTTTTTCTGGAAATCTTGGCCAGCGAAGGGAAAAAAATTCTCGCGTTGGAGCGTCACAGAATTATCTCTGGACTCTCTCACGCCGAGAGAGCCGGGTTAACGCGGGCTGATGCTGGTGTCCTTTGCCATAGTGGAGAGCAGGCGTATGACCTACACTCGTTGGAATCTCGTTGCGCCACCTGTCTTGCACAACAACAACAAACCCTCGAAACTGCTTGCAATTTTACTGATTCTTATCGGACTGATTTTCAGCCCTCTCTTGCTCGGCATCCCTTTGATGGTTTGGGGCTTCTACAAGCTGTTCAAATAGCCTCTACCCTATCGTCGGTACGGCATCCAGATCCAGGCTCGCAAACTCCCCACGTCGCCAATACTCAACGGCCGAGGCCGCCATGGCCGCATTGTCAGTGCAGTAGGCCAAAGGTGGGATGAACAGGTCCAGCCCCTCTTGGGCCGCCATAGTCTGCATTGCTGACCGCAAGGCGGCATTAGCTGCCACACCGCCGCCAACGGCCAAACGCCGATGACCGGTACGCTGGCAAGCCTGACGACAGCGTGTGACCAGTACGTCCACGACAGCAGCTTGAAACGATGCGGCCAGGTCAGCGCGTTGGGGTCCGGGAGGGGGCGGGGCGGGGTTGGCGTTGTTCTGTCCCCCCAGAGCGTAAAGCACGGCGGTCTTCAAGCCGCTAAAGCTGAAATCGAGGCGGTCATCGTGGATCAGGGCACGAGGAAAGCGGTAGGCCCGCGGATTGCCCTGGGCTGCCTCTCGCTCAACTGCTGGACCGCCCGGAAACCCCAGCCCCAGCAGAGCCGCCACTTTGTCGAACGCTTCGCCGGCAGCATCATCGCGGGTTGCGCCCAGGGGAATCATCTGCGTCGCTTGCTGACAATCGAACAAGCTGGTGTGACCGCCGCTTACCACTAACCCCACACAGGGAAAAATGTCGCGGCCCGCCGCCATGCGACAGGCAAAGATGTGGCTAGCGACATGATTGACCCCGACTAGCGGCACGCCCAGAGCCAAGGCCAGCGTTTTGGCAGCACTGATGCCAACCAGTAAGGCCCCGATCAGCCCCGGCGAATGATGCACGACGACGCAGTCGATCTGTGCCAGCCTCACGCCGGCTTGCCTCACTGCCGTATCCAGCACTGGTAGAAGACGCTCCAGATGAGCGCGGGCGGCCACCTCAGGCACGACACCACCGAAGCGGGCGTGTAGTTCGGTTTGCGACGCCACTACACTGGATCGCACGCATAACTCGTCGTCGAAAACGGCGACTGCCGTTTCGTCGCAGCTGGTTTCAATAGCCAGAAAAAGAGCCATTCGTCCCCGCAGGATCAGTACAGACGGAACACTCCTCAAGTCCAGGAGAGTTGCCCGCCGATATAGTTTACGTTCGACCGGCGTTCCTCGATAGGGGAGCGTGGCCCGCTATTCGCAAACGACGAGGACGGCATGAACACCACTCGCTGCTTGGGGGGATTGTTGGCGACGCTGCTCGGCCTGGGGTCGTCACTGCTGGCACAGCAACCGATGCCTGCACCGGTTCTCGCCATGCCCTATGGTGTGCCCACGCCGTCTCTTTCGCCACCTGCTTTGCCGTCTGGAACGGGAACAGCCCCTTCACCGACTACCTCGGTCGATGGTAGCATGGCTCAGAAGCTGACGACGGCCCCGATGGGAGTCTCGTCGTGGATGGCCTATCCGCGCGGGGCGGTGTGTTGCGGCGGTCCGGGCGGCGATGGTCCCATCTTGGGCGAAGTGTTCAGCCGCTGGGGGGTAGCGGTGCCGTTGGGTACTAGTCGATTTACGACCGATATGAACGTGGGCTTTAGCTTTGAGATCGGTGCCCGGTCGTTGTTCTTCAACCCCATGCTTGATCGCGCCTGGACCGTGAGTTTCGGCCTGGAATCGACCTGGAATAGTATCACCGATGGCTCGACGTTTGAGATTTTCGGCGAGCCCGTTACTACCATCGACCTGTTCGGCCAACCACGCACTGAGTTTGTATCGGTACAACGAGTCACGCCCACGCGGCTACACACCACCACGCTGAATATCACTCTTGGCGAGGATTACTATTTGTGGGGCCATGCCGGCTGTGATGGGACGAGCAAATTCCGAGTGGGGTGGGATGTAGGGGGGCGCGTGGGCAAAGCCAAGATGGACTTTGCCGTGGAACGTCATCGCACGGACACCGTGGGTGGCTTTCTGTTAGGCACCCATGCCGACTACGAGTGTCCAGTGGGCGGGTGCATTTTTTATCTCGGCGGACGAGTCACCTATGGCTACACTTGGATGGACATCTTGCAACGGCAGAACAACACGGACTTTCAACAAATCGGTGTGTATGTGAACACAGGTCTTCGATTCTAACCCTTGCCGCTGGGCTCCGAAGAACATATCTGAAGCGTGCAGCAGCCTAAATCGAACTGTTCGCAGGCTTCGGATTGCTTCAGCAGTCTCGCAGTCAGCGAATACACGACAAATCGGCCCTGGTTTTGATTGCGTACCAACCCGGCATGGCACAGCACATTGAGATGATGCGACACATTCACCCCCGGTGCTTGTAACGCCTGGGCAATCTCAGTGACATTGCGTGGCCCCTGGCGAAGCAGATGAACAATCTGTAGCCGTTCCGGTGCCGCCAGGGCACCAAGCAGTTCCGCACAGCGACGCGAATCCTCTGGCGTGGCACTCACGGGTTGTTCTCCCGTGGGAACGGTTCCTTCTGCCGTCTGATAGCGAACCAACCGCCTTGAAGCTCTTAGACGTCATCGAACTGCTGCTTTTGTATCATGAACCGTATCGTGCAAGTAGGTGGGAGAAGCGGTGGCTGGGAGTGGCTTGGCATGACGAAACAACCGTTGCTGGTGCGGGCAGCTCGTGGAGAGGTGGTCGAACGTCCTCCCGTCTGGGCAATGCGCCAGGCCGGACGCTGGGATCCCGAATTCAATCGCGTGCGTGCGGGCAAGCCGTTCTATGCCTTTAGCGAAGATGTCGAAGCCGCTGCTGCCGCCTCTCTCCTGCCGCGTCGCTTCGGTGTCGATGGCATCATCTTATTCTATGACATTACCTCATTGCCCGTGGCAATGGGGCAACCATTTACTCTCCAGCCCGAACGTGGGCCGGTTCCCGATTGGCCGGTCCGCACCTTAGCCGACGTGCAACGCCTCGAAGCCGTGCCCCCCCCGGAACGCTACCAGCATATCCTCGATCTGCTTGCCTTGGTCCGCCGTGAACTGGCCGGCGAATTACCCGCCTTGGTCTTCGCTGGGGCACCGTATACCGTCGCCAGCTATTGCATCGGTACCGGCAAGGATCGGACCGCTACACGCCGGTTTGCCGCCGAGCATCCCGAAGTCTGGAACGCCCTGCTGGACAAGCTCCTCGGCGCGACGGCGGCATTCCTCAACACGCTGATCGCTCAGGGAGCGGCGGCCTATCAGCTATTTGATTCGTGGGCTGGCGAACTCAGCTTAGAAGAGTACGACCGCTGGGCACAGCCATATCACCGGGCTATTTTCGCTGCCGCCACCGGCGTACCTCGTATCCTTTTCGTGAAAGAGGGGCCGTATCTGGACCGGCTTTGCACCTCGGGAGCCGATGTCATTAGTTTGGGCACCAGGCACGATCTGGCTGCGGCCCGTGCGGCTTATCCGCACCTGGTGTTCCAAGGCAACGTCGATGAGCAGCTGCTTGCCACGGGTAGCCGCGAACAGGTGATCGCTGCGACCCAAGCCTGTTTGCGAGCTGGAGGCGGGCAACATCATATTGTCAATCTGAGCCATGGCATGGAGCGTACGACACCGGTGGAGAACTTTGAAGCATTCGTTCGCACCGCGCGAGGAGAGATTCGTTAGGTGCCAACCGAAAAAATCGCACCAGAGGGCAAATTAGTGGTGGAAGATCTTCTGAAAATTCGGTATGAGTCTTATCTCTTGGAGATTCCGTGAGCTAGGATTGGGCTAAACGAAACTCTTGTCCTCCGAGGTGAACGATGGAGCCACTCCACCGTCTAGGCCTTCGCTCACGACCAACACTGGAACGTCTAGAGGCTCGCGAAGTGCCTACCGTGGTGGCTCCCGCCGCTCCGGCAACGATTAACGACCGGATGGTCGCGTTTTTGGCTCAGAATGTGGGCAAGCGAATCGGCGGCGGTGAGTGTGCGCATGTGGCCAGCGAGGCGTTGCGAGCCAGTGGAGCGCGATTTATCCGCCGGCCTGATGTGGTACCTGGCGATTATGTCTGGGGCAATCTGGTCAAGGTGGTGAGCAACAACGGCGTCTGGCGTGATTCCGCACCGAATGTCCGTGTGCGTCCGGGCGATCTTTTGCAGTATCACAACGTCCGCATTCGCGGCGCGGGCGGCTGGACCTTCTGGACCTCCCAGCACACGGCAGTAGTGGCCAGCGTCGACTCGCTGGGTCGACCCACCTCGGTGTTTGAACAAAACGTCAACGGCGATCGCACGATGCGAGTGTCGCAGATCAACCTATCGCAACTGCTCTCAGGGCGAATCAGCATCTATCGCGCTGAACCGCGGGTTGTGGTTCCCGGTCGGTTTGAATTTTCTCTGGTTAACAATGTCAACCGCAACGCCGGTGTGGTTATGCAGGCGGGCGGCTATCACCTCGGTACGCCGGTATTAGGCCCGGCCAATCAGTGGAACAGTTACCAGACGCGCTGGATGAACCTGCCGGTAGGCTGGGGGCTGACGCTGACCGTTGGTACAACCACGGTTCCCGTGGTGAATGGAGCCGCCTACGAAATCTTCCAGTTGCCCAACGGCATGGCCTCGATTCGCCGCATCTGAGCGACGCGGAGTCTGGCCCCTTAACCTTTTAACGAATTAGCCTAGGTGAGTCTGTTCGGCTAGGCGAGATGAGCTCGATCAAGTACGTTCAGGTAGCGGCAACGCGGCCAAGCTGAGCGTCAGACCCAGGGCGGCAAAATTGACTAACAAACTGATGCCGTGCCATTTGCCAAATGCTGCTCGCGCGGCACGAGCCTCGGTGAGCTTGGTCGGGGTAGGATCGGCCAAGGCGGCATCGGTTAATTGATTTCGGGCCAGCCGCAAATGATGGACAGAGCGTTCGATGCCCCAGCCACTCAGCGCGATCAACAGACCGGCTAGGCACAATCCCCTACGCCACGGGCCTCCAAGGGACCAAGCCGTGAGCAGCGCCAGCAGGCCACAGGCGCTTTGAAGGGCGAAGAAAAACGGAAACACGCCGCTGACGGCCACGCCTGCCGCACGTGAGCCTTGTTCGCGTGCCAACGGTTCGGGAAAGCCCTCAGGGGGCGTCCCGGAGTAGAGCGGCACCACAGGCAACCAGGCGGGCCGCTCACTGGACAGAGCCACGTCTTCAAAGGCTTGGAAGATCAGCAGCCCCGCCACAGTGAAAAACGCCACCGAGCCAAACCACAAAGCCACGATCACTTGATGAATCGAACGCATCATTATGACTTGCTCCCTAGACGATTTTCCGTTCCAGCTATCAGTCGCTGAATATTGCCCAAGTGGCGAATCCAAACGGCCGCCGCTGCGACGAGACATAACGTGGTAACAATCCGTTGCCCCTCACCGAATGGCTCGGGAACCAGCGTCAGCCGCAGCACGACAAACAGCACTGCGGCACTGAGCGAGGCCAACGACATGTAACGCGTGGCGAGCAACACGACGGCCCATAACCCCGCGCTGATCAAGGTGAGCAGCGGAACCAGCACGAACATTATGCCGGCCCCGGTGGCCACCCCCTTGCCGCCGCGAAAGCGGAGATAGATAGGGAACAGATGACCCAGAAAGGCGGTCAGCCCGGCGAGCACCCGCGCACTGTCGCCGCGATCGGCAACCAACCAGCCAGCCAGCAGGACAGGCACGGCTCCCTTGGCGAAGTCTAGCACAAAGACTAACACGCCCCACCATAGGCCCATAACCCGGCCGACGTTAGTGGCTCCAATATTTTTGCTGCCCTGGGACAGCAGATCGACACCGCGTGAGCGAGCGACCAGATAACCAAAAGGGATCGCCCCTAAGAGATAGCTGCCCAAGACCAAAACGACGAGATCCATGTTTGGATTGTACGAGTCGGCCCCTCGTGCGTCTGCCCATCTGTCGGCTTGTCCGTTTACCGGCTGAGCAACCGCCCAGAAGAATAGGATGAACCAATTGACTGTGCTACAACGCGGATCGTAGGCGACCCACTGAGGCTTGAGTCGGTCAGAAGAATAGGACGAAGCAATTGAC
>JBDNDE010000254.1:0-6895 GCA_046719305.1 Gemmataceae bacterium
ATTCCGCCGCGGCGCGGCTCTTTTCTCTTTAGTACTAGTATCCCTCGCAGTTTGCCTAGCTGTCAACTAGCGATTTTTCTTTCCTCGATTCTTCTGGGTGGTCTGGTCTGGCCATACGGTCGCCTGTCGGGAAATAGGACGAGCATGGAAACCTTTCCCAAATAACCAGAGTAACTAGAGTAAGCCATGTCTTGCCGTTCGCACCTGGAACAGGAGTCGTCGCATGTGGGTACGCAAATGCGATTTGGATACGCCCGAGGAAGCCCCCCCTATCCCCACGCGGATCATCTCCAATGAAGAGTTTGTCCCGCCGCCCCCTTCGGACGAGTTGAAACAAGTCGATGCACGCCTCCGCGCGATCGCCCAGGCCGAAGCCGACCGCCGCGGCACTAGTCGCCGCGACTTTCTCCGTTCCGGTAGCGGCATGGCCGCCGCCCTGCTCGTCCTCAACGAAGTGTTCGGCCGCTGTTATGACGTGGCCGCCGACGAGGTGAAGGACGAAGGGAAGTTCCAGGAGAAAAGTCCCAAGGAGCAGTTCATCTTCGACGTGCAGACGCATCATGTCGATGTCAGCCAGAAGTGGTACGATACCACGCCCGATGGCAAAGCAGTGCGCAGCTTCTTTACCATGTTGCGGCCAGGAGCCAAATCGACCGATCACGCCCTGGAACTGCTCAACCGGGTTCACTACGTTAAGGAACTTTTTGGCGATTCGGATACCGTGATGGCCATTATCTCCGGGGTGCCGACACGCGAATGGAACAAGAACCCATTGCCACCCGATCAAATGGTTGCCACGCGTAAATATGTCAACGATTTAGCCGGTTCCACGCGGGTGCTGTCGCACGGACTGGTGCGGCCGAACTTGGGCAAAAAAGAACTCGACGAGATGGAGCGGCAGGCGACCGTGTTGAAAGTCGACGCCTGGAAGATGTACACCGGAGCAGAGATCGGCGAGAAGGCCTGGCGGTTGGACGATGAGCAAGTCGCCTATCCCTTCTGGGAGAAAACCAAAAAATTAGGCATCAAGAACATCTGCGTCCACAAAGGTTTGCCGCTGTCCACCTTTAACGAGAAAGGCTGCATGCCCGACGATATCGAGAAGGCGGCCAAAGACTTTCCCGAACTGAACTTCATTATCTATCACTCGGCGTATCGCGGGCCAAGCGGCCTGCTAACCGGCTGGATCAGTCGCGGCACCGGCGAGCGGATAGTGGACAAACCCACGACCGACCCCCAGGAGATTCCCTGGACCAGTGATCTGTTGCGCATGCTTAAGAAAAATCCGAAGATTAAGAATGTCTACTTCGAGCTTGGTAGCACTTTTAACATCCTCTCAAGTAGTGACCCTAAAAAATGCCTGCATATGCTCGGTCAGATGATTCAAGTAGCGGGGGCCGACCACATCCTCTGGGGCACCGATTCGATTTGGAACGGTAGCCCCCAAGGCCAAATCGTCCGCTTCCGGCGTCTGAAAATGGACGACGAGATGAAAAAGAAGTACGGCTACCCCGATCTCACCGACGAAATCAAAAACCAGATTCTTGGCCTGAATGCGGCTAAACTCTTCGGCATCGACCCGAAGAAGGCTTTCAAGGCCATCAAGGCCGACAAGCTAACCGCCGCCCGAGAGGAATACTTGCGTCATCCCTCGCCCAGCAACACACAATATGGTTGGGTGTGGGTAGGGGACGGCGAACCGACCACGCCGATCGGCATTTCAGAGGCAGCCCAGCCGTGAACAATACTGCATCTCTTAGGCGGCTTCCGCGTGGGTCGGTAGCTTGATGGTGAACGTCGAGCCTTTACCCACCAACGATTCCACACGGATGCGGCCGTTGTGTTGCTCGACAATTTGCCGACAAACACTCAAGCCCAGGCCAGTGCCGCCGTGGCCGGATTCATCGGGTTCCTTGGTGGTGTAGAACGGTTCAAAAATCAGTCGAAGTCGTTCCGGCGGGATGCCCTGGCCAGTATCCCCGACACTGAATTCGACGAGTCCCGGTTCGCTGGCCGGTCGTACTTCCAGGCGTAAGACGCCGCCGCGGGGCATCGCCTGGCGGGCGTTGATGATCAGGTTCAGTACGATTTGCTCGATCTGACAGGGTACCACATAAGCTCGCGGTCGACCTTGGTAGTGCTTCTCGACCTGGATGCGGTGCTTGAGCAGATCTTTCTCGGCCAGCACCAACACTTCTTCGATGAGCGAAACCAGATCAGTGTCAACGCGAACCGTGGAGTTGGCCCGAGCGAATCCCAGCATACTGTTGACGACCGTGGCAGCCCGTTGGGTGCCTTTGAGAATCTTTTCCAATGCTTGCAGTCGGCTGGCTTCATCCAGGTTCGGTTTCAATCCGAGCTTGGCATAATTCATGATCGTCGTAAGGATGTTGTTGAACTCGTGGGCCACGCTACTAGCCAGCGCTCCGACGCTACTGAGTTTTTGGGCCTGTAGGAGTTGCTGGCGGAGTTGGTCGGCCTCGGTGCCGTTGCTCATTACATCCTCGCCGATCATGCGGACATCCCCCCGTGTCGTTGCGACCCCGCGGCGACTCGGAACTTTCCGCCGTGGGACACAGAGAGTATCGACTGAGAAGCGAGTGGTCCTTCATCGGAAGTCATTGCGAGGCAACGAATTATGAAGATAAAATGCGTAGCGGGGGCAGCTTGCGACTCTAGCGAGAGAAGCGTTCCACACACAAACAGGGCAAAATACATCCCTTGGGAAGGCGGCGAAAGCACCCCTGCTTGCCTGTTAGCTAACTCTGATGGCATCCAGGCAAATATCGCTTAGCTTACCCTACCGAGCCGGAGAACTTGTCCCCACGGCGCAGTGGGCGTATGATAGCTACATACCAGGGGGCGATCTGGTATCGACCGGGTCACACGAAGTGAGGGTCGCGTGCCGTGGTTGATCGATGGGCCACGTAAAAAGTCGATCAAACTTCAACTGCCAACACGCAGTTTGAAATGGCTGCCTAATTAACTAGGCAACCCTGCGATCGGAGGCTTGGCCTGAGAGCCACCGAAAGCAGTCATCAAATCAGGATCGTCGAGGCCGGCTCCGGGGGAGGCCTGGATTAAATTTGACTCTCGGATGGCGTTTTGCTCCCTGCTCGTAGGGTCAGCAAAAGGCGAGACATCAATAACGAGCTACGCACGTAGAAGCTTTCACTGAGGTACCACGGGACCGGGGTTCGATTCCCCGCGCCTCCGCTGAATGTTTGCACACTAGATCGCGGGCAGATGCAGGAAGTTGCCTCGGGTCGGACGCGGTCCAGACCTCGGCAGACAGCTTCCACTCCCTACATTTCTCCAATTCCCTACATTTCTCCAATGGAACAACCCCTGCGACTCGCTCGGAGGCGAGCAGCAGGGGTCGGATTCAACCTATTCTCAACCGTTTAGACGCGGCCGCCGCCTGTCACGCTGATCACAATGGTACGGACGATGCCATCGACCACCACTCGCAGGGTGTAGTTGCCGATGCGGGTGAAGCTTAGCCCTGCGAAGGTGCCCACACCATTGGTGAAGGTCGTTGTCCGGGAACCATTGACCACCCCTCCCACCGGAGCCGACACCACCGTGAAGCTGCCCGTGCCGTTAAACGTGGTCGCCACGTTATTATCCGGCCCAAACGCCGTTACCCGCAGAGACATCGGCGAGTTGAGAGTGACACGGGTACTGCTCGGCTGCAGGACGATATTGGCGACCACCGGGATGATGTTTTGCACAAACGCCGGACTGACGCTGCTGAGGTTGTTGCTATCGCCGTTGTAGGTGGCGGTGATCGACCGGGCACCGACCGGCAGGTTGTTCACGGTTAGCGAAGCAGTGGTCACCCCCCCCACGGTGCTAACGGTTGCCGTGCCAATCACGGTAGTGCCGTCGCGGAAGGTAACCGTACCGGTCGGGGCAGGTGAACCGCTTGGTGCGGCGATTTGCGTGATGGTCGCCGTTAGCGTCACCGGAGTACGCACCGGAACGCTCGGGTTCGACGAACTCAGGCTTACCGACGTGTTGCCTCTTACCGCCTGGTTGAGGGTAGAACTGACCTGTCCACCATAGACGGCATCGCCACTGTAGCGAGCGGTGATGGGCGTGGTGCCCAACGGGAGCGAACCGGCCGGCAAGGTCAGCGTGGCGACCGATTGCAGAGCATTTGCTCCGTTGACCAAAGACACCGGCGGCTGATCGACTCCGTTGATCGTAAAGATCACGCTACCGCTGGGCCGTCCGTTGGCGGCTGTGCCGGTCACCGTCGTGGTCAACGTAATGTTGGACGTCGGCAGCACGGGGTTGCCGCTGGTGGTCAGGCTCACCGTGGCGGCAGCAAGCACCGTGTGACCGATGCCAATAGTGTTGGCGCTGCCGTTGTACGCCGGACTGCCATTGTAGACGGCGGTGATGGTGTAGCTGCCCTGGGGCAGGTTCGACACGCTCCAGACCGCCTGACCCGAGGCGTTGAGCGACACTGTAGCCGTCCGTGGCGTACCGCTGATCGGAGTAGCGGTGAAGGTCACCGTACCCGCAGGGATACCGCTTCCTGGTGCCACCGCTTGTACCGTGGCGGTGAAGATGGCCGGCTGACCCGCTCCCGTGCTGGGGCCATTGCTGGTCAAGCCGACGGTGGTGTTGGCCCGATTGACCGTCACATTCACGCCCGCTTGGCTGCCGGCATATGTGTTGCTGCCCAAATAGACCGCTGTCACCGTCACCGGAGCAGTGCTGGCCACCAGAGCCGACGTAGTAAACGTCGCCTGGCCGCTGGCGTCGAGGGAGGCTTGACCCAGCACAGTGGTACCGACGCGGAATTCGACGATACCTGTCGGCGTACCTTGGCTGCCGCTGACCGTCGCCGTGAAGGTATTGGCCTGGCCGGTGACAATCGGGTTGTTCGCCGCCGTCACCGTGGTTGTGCTGTTGAACACGACGTTTTGCACCAGCGTAGCCGTGCTGGTCGCATAGGTGGCATTGGAGGGCACGAACACCACGCGAATGGTATTTGCTCCGTTGGGCAGAGCGTTCGTGACCCAGGCCGCCTGACCTGACGGATTGAGCGTGGCCGTGAAGGCCGGCACTGTCGGGTTGACCGAGTCGTTGTAGAATTCGACCGTACCCACTGGGTTGGCTACCGAGGCCGGCACCCCCGCCGCCTTGGCAACGGTGGCAGTGATGGTCACTTGGGAGCCAGGGATCGACGGGTTCTGGCTGGAAGCCAAGGTGGTTCGGCTACCCCAAGCCGAAACCTGAGTGAGCGTAGCGCTGCTGGGTGCCAGATTGGCGTTGCCCAGATACTCGGCCCGGATGTTATAGGTGCCCACCGGCAGCGTGACATTCAACACTGCTCGGCCTGGTGCATTCACTGCTGCCGTGCCCAACACGGCGTTGGTGTCGGCATTGACGAAACGCACCGATCCCGAGGGCGTCGCTCCGTTAGCAGCCACAATGTCAGCTCGCAGTTGCACCGAGGCCCCAGGATTCGACGGGTTAGCCGAACTGCTCAGCGTGGTGGTGGTGCCGACGCGGTTGATGACCACGGAGGTACTCACCGCCGCCGGGGCCACGAAGTTAGCATCGCCTGGCCAAACAGCGAACACCGTCTGGTTGCCGACCGGCAAGTTGGACACCGTCAGCGTTGCGATCCCATTCGCGTCGAGAGTGGCCGTACCAAGGATCACGCCGGTTGCACTGCCACGACGGAAGGTGACCGTGCCTGTCGGAATGGCTGTTGCCGGGGCTACCGGGTTGAGCGTGGCCGTGAAGGTCACTGGCTCACCAAAGGTTGCCGAGGGAACCGAGGGCGAGACCGAGAATTGGGCGTTGGCCTTGCGGACCGTCACCACCAATCGGCTGGCCGGGGTGCTAGCCACCGTGTTGTAATTGGTGTCGCCGTTGTAGGTCACGTCGATAGTATGGGTGCCGACTGGCAAGGTGCCCACCGAGATGGTAGCTTTACCCTCGCTGTCCAGGCTGAAGGGGCCTCCCGACAAAACCACCCCATTGACACGCAGAGTTACATTGCCCGAAGGTAGTAGGCTGCCGCCTAGTTGACCAGCCGGCGTCCGCGGACTGATGGTCACCGTCACCGACAGGTTTTCGCCCACCACCAGATTGGCGTTGTTGGGCGTCATCTGGAAGTTGGTGTTGCCTTTGCCGATCGTGTAGAGCGTACTCGCGGTCGACGCCGCAAAGGTGGCCGTGCCGGCATAGCTGGCCCGGACGAAGTATTGACCCGCGTTAAAGACGGAGTTGGCGTCCAATTGCGGATTATACACCGCTACGCCCGAGGCATTCACCGGAACCAACTCGCTCACGATCGGCGTGCCCGTCGGGGTATTACCCGCGAACACCTCGAAGAAAATCGCTGCTCCGGTCGGCAACGCCCCTGCTCCCGCTTCGCTGCTGAGCGTGGCGGTGAACGTAAAGGCGGGGCTTTGTCCATAGACCGTGGTCGTCGGGCTGGCCACCAGGCTAATACTGGTATTTGTTTCGCGTGCCGTCAGCACCAGCGAGTTGCCGCCCACAACATTTGCAAATCGTCTTCCAAAAGTTGGGCGACGATGATTTGGTCGAGCGGAAGCCAAAACCCCCAATCGAGCATTGAGGCAATGTGGGCGAAGGTTTCGTCGTCGGTTTTATCCAACGCTTTGGTGATGTTTTGAGCGAGCATGACGCCGCCGAGAAACGAACCGGTCATAATCTGCGCCACTTGATACATTTCGCGCGCCGTCTTTGAGTTCGGGTCGCTCATTGGGGCTTGGGCGTATTGCGTTTGCTTGCGCGTTTCCTGCTCAAGCGTTTGGCAAACCGCCGCCAGTGCCTCTTTCGGTATAGTCGATATATCGGATATCGCCCATGACACCTCGCCCCTGCACTTCTGCCGCAATGTTGA
>JBDNDE010000255.1:0-6886 GCA_046719305.1 Gemmataceae bacterium
GGTGATGCCACGCTGCTTTAGAAACTCGTCACGGCGAGTGGCAATCAGTTGGGCCACTTGCGTGTCGACCGGCGGCAGCCCGGCCGTGAGTTTACTGAGCCGTTGTTTGAACTGAGGCAGATGGCGTGCTTCGAGTTGCACCAGAATCGCTCGGTCCTGTAACAGTCGCGGCGAAGCCTTGCCCTGCTCGATGGCCCAGAGCAACACCTCAGCCCCTTCGCGGCTTTGGACCAATCGGGAGGCAATACTCATCTGCAAGCGTCCAGCAGCGGAAGTGAGACCGGCAAACAACGCTTCACGCGAACGCTGCTGATTGAGGCGTGCCAGCAGGGTCGCAGCCTCTTCACGCGATTCAATCTCATAGGCCGCATCGCGCAGGACGCCGGCCAGGGCCTCGATTGCCGAGTGAGCGTCGGCATTTGCCAGGGCACGCAGGGCAGTCAGGCGAGTGTCGCGATCCCTGGTCGATTTGACCAGTTCGCCCAAACGCGGCACTAAGCGAGTGAGACGCACACTGCCGATGAGGTCGGCCCCGAGGCGTACCTCGCCGAGATGCTCCGACGCGAGCAGCTTCTCGCCCACGCTATTGGCCCACACGAGAAACGGCTCGTCGAAGTTACGGCTAGCTTCCTGCATACCTCGGGCGACGGCTCGCACCAAGGTTGCTTGGTGCGTCAGATTCGCTGGTTCATTTCGGGAGGCGAACTCAATTAGCTGCTTGTGTGTCTGGCTCGTCCCATACCGCGCGATGTGATGCGTGAACGCCTCTAACTGAGACAAGGCATACTTCTCGGCCGTGATGTGCTTCAGCAGCCACGCGGCCGCCTCGGGCGTAGGCACGCCGAGGGTAACATCGGCAATCAAGCGGGCATCGGTGTCGCCCTGGTCGCGTTGGGCGGCCAGGTGCTTCCAGGCATCAGCCGAGCGAAGCTGATCACGCAGGGCCATTCGAACGACATGCAACAGATGCGTATCTTTGATATCTACGGTTTTGCGAAGGGCCAGCAGCGGCTTGATGTTGGCCCCGTCGGGATGGCGGGCTAGGGCGGCAGCGGCAGCGCGGCGGACGTTAGCACTTTTCGCATCCGTCAGCGCCAGGTGGGCCAGCGTTCGCTCATTGCCCTTCCAGGACCGTTCGCTTAGCACGCGCATCGCATGCACGCGCACTAGTTCCGCGTCAGCAGTAGCGGCGGCTTTCAGGTCGTCCTCACGGAGTCGATCGGTCCGGTGGGCGACCCATAAAGCCTGAGCCCAGGCTTCGGGCGACTCGCGCTGCGCTAGAGCCCGGCGGATTAGTTCGCCGTCGTTGCGTCGGACGAGTTCATTGCCCGTCATCTGTCGAACCGTAAGATTGGGATGCCCGAGCCAGGTGAGCAACTCGTCCCTTTTGGTCTGGGTTAGATCCCCTGGGGCGGGCGATGCTTTCACGTCCTTGCCGGTGTAGACGATCCGCCAGATGCGTCCACGCTCCCGATCCCGTGCTGGATGCGTCAGCGGCACCTCGTAATGGCCGATGATACAGTTGTAAAAGTCGGCGATGTATAAGGCACCATCGGGGCCGAGCTTCACGTCCACGGGGCGGAACCATTGATCACTACAACGAAGGAATTCATGCGTGCTAGCCGTCGGCGTGGTGCCGTGGAACGTGAGTTCAAAGCGCACTAACTCGTTGGTCATCACATCCCCGACAAAGAACGATCCGCGATAGCTCGCTGGAAACCCGTCGGCCGCATAGCAGGCGATGCCGGCAATCGCCGTACTGCCCTTGAAGCCGCTGATCATGGCTGGGGCGAATCCCAGGCCATCGTGCGCCTTGCCGAAGCTGGGGTAGTAGCCTCCAGGCAGCAACTGGTAGATCGGCTGCGTGTGACAGTCGGCCGAGTACAAATTGCCCAGCGGATCGAAGCAAAGGCCAAAGGGGTTAACCTGGCCCCAAGTAACCTGTTCTAGCGCGGAGCCATCGAGCCGAAAGCGGTAGACGTTGCCGGAATTCAATTTGAGGGGTTCGCCCGCTTTGGCCTTAATCTGGGAGTTGTTGGCAAAACCGTGGCAGGCATAGATCCACCCATCGAAGCCAAAGGTGAAGGCGTTGGTCATCCCGTGGGTATCGGCATAGCCAAAGGTTCCGATGAAGGGTTGACTGTTACGCGTGGTAATGTGATGAATGTGTGGAATCGAAAAGACCAAGGCAGCCTCGGCACCGGGCAACGGCAACAGACCGATCGGAATGTTCAAGCCTTTGGCAAAGGTACGGATTTGGCGTGCCCGACCATCGGGGCCGAAATCCTCCAGGATTTTGACGGTGTCCCGGCCGGGGGTTCCCTCTTTGACCGGCCAGGGATATTCGACCGTATCGGTGACCCAGAGTCGGCCGCGATCATCGAAGGCGAGGTTCATCGGTTTGTGGATGTCGGGTTCGGCGGCGACGAGTTGGATCTCGAAGCCAGGCGGCAGGGTAAATGCCTTGCGTTGGTCGGCAGGGGAGCGTGGCTTGTCAGTGACGACATTGGGGGCAAATCGCGGGGCGGCGATCAGGGCGGCCTCCAAGTTTAGCAGCAGGCAGACAGCCAAGGCTAAGCAGGCAGGTAAACGCATGGTAGGGTAGACCTCAGGCGCGACGGGACGAAGCATACCTTTAGCGTAGCAGCAGTTCGTTCTTCAGGCGAGAGTGCAAGCCGAGGGCTAAGCCGAGGGCTTCCCAGGAAGGGAATTGGGCACAAGTGTGCTATCGTAATCGGCCTAATCCGAAACATCGTGTTAGCAAGTACGACGAGCACCGCAGGCCCACCATCTTGCTCAGATTGCTTATTTTTTTGTTGAGCGCGGCTCGGCGGGTGATTATTTTGCAATAGTCATCGCCAAGAAACTTTTCCTTGGTGTGTACTTTGTCTGCTCCTCTCGACCCTAGGAGAACGCCTATGCGTGTTTTGCGTCCGATTCCGCGGCTGGAACGTCTGGAAGCCCGCGATTGTCCTGCTGTGACCGTCAGCCTGATCTCCGGAAACCTGTTTCTCCGCGGTGTGCCCAACAGCGACCTACTCTTAAAAGCAACCAACGACAACCAGATCAAGGTCCAGGATGGCACCAGTGTTCTTGGCATTTACAACGTGCCTGGCAACATTACCTTGCAACTCAGCAATCGGCCTGGCGCAGTCAACTTCGATGTCAACGGCAAAACCATCAACGGTAACGTCCTGTTCGATCTGGGCAACGGCTACACCGGCAAACTCACCAGTCCCGACGAAGCCCGTTCCGTGAATATTTATGATGGTTTAGCGACTACGGCTCTTGGTGCTGGCACCATCCGCGGGAACGTGAACATCCAGGCTGGCAATGGGAATGAACTGGTCGGTGTGGGCTTCATCCAGGCCACCACAGACCTCGAACGGCCGTTGACCATTCGAGGGAACCTGACGGTGATCGGTCGGGCGTCGTTGACCTTTGCCGAAGATTTCCAACTAGGCGAAGGAAGCGAAGTACGCGGCTCGGTGAACGTCACCCACTACGATAATGTCACACTGGGATCCCAAGTTAATCCGATCACGTCTATCACCACGGTCCGTGGCGATGTCAACATAACTACCGCTGGGGTGGGCGGTGGTTTGTTTGTTAACATGTATGGCAACTTCCTGCGGAATGTCACCGTCAATGGGGCAGCCTCGACTTCCGCGTCCAATTCGTTCTTGCTTGCTCCGCCGGAAAACACGGTGGACTCCGTGATCAGCGGCAATCTCAACGTCACCTTTGGCTCGGCCCTGAACGGCAACCTGTTCACGATTGCTGGTTCGGCGGGCACAGCGATTAGTCAAGTGGTCGGTACTACGACGCTAACCTCGAATAATGGCACGCTCGGGATTGATGATGCCAAGCTCAATGGTCTGTTTGGTGGCCTGACAACCGTGAGCCTAGGCGATGGGCAGAACTTTTTAGAAGTGGATGCGGCCGCACAGTTCAACGCCAACTTCGTCTACAACGCCACGAATGGCAACAATAACCTTAAATTACAGGGTGTCTACTTTAATCAACTCAATCTCAACCTGGGGAACGGGGACAACATCATCAATTTCATTGATGCTCAGGTCTCTAACAAGATCAACCTGAAAGCAGGAACCGGTGACAATCTAGTTAACTTTACGAACACATCAGCGACCAATTATGCGATCGATTTTGTGTTCGGGCAGATTCCTGTGGGAAGCGGTAACAACACCGTGAACCTCAACTCAAACATCACCATCTTGGGCGGTAGTCAAGTGATCGCCTTGACACCAATGGGAACGAATGTTCTCAATGAGTTGGGGGCAAACATCATTGCACCATTTACCACAAACTTCCTCTAAGAAAGATCGTAGCCGCTGAGCGGTTCTTTGCCGCTGGCTACCACGTGCTTTGCTTGGGCGGCGTATACTAAGGGTGTACGCTCGCCCTGGGTCATTGGTACCGCACGGTGTACTCTATGTGGTCTTTTTCCCTGCTCCTGGGTCTGATCGCCTCGGCCGACTTTCAACAGACGCTCGATCTTCGCTATTATCCGGGGAAAGATCGCCATACTTTAGATCTTTTCTGTCCAGTTGATACCGACTCGCCTGCGCCTGTCGTCTTATTCGTGCATGGGGGAACCTGGATGGCGGGCGACAAGGATTTCTTTGGTGTCAATCGCAAGGCTGGCCAGATGTTCGCCCGCAGTGGTTACGTCACGGCAGTGATGAACTATCGGCTCTCACCGCTGGTGCAGCATCCCGAGCATGCCCGCGATGTAGCCCGCGCGTTTGCCTGGTTGCAGAAAAACGTCCACAGATACGGAGGCGACCCGCAGCGCATCGTGCTGGTCGGCCACTCAGCGGGAGGCCACCTGGTCAGCCTAGTAGCGACCGACCCGTCGTACCTGGCTGATCCCGAGTTGAAGCTGGAAGCCGAGGCGAGGAAGAACCTGCGAGGCGTAGTAGGCGTCAGCGGGGTCTACCGCATCCCGACCGGCAGCGAATTTCAAAAGACCATGGCGCGCGACATCATCGAGGGCTGGGTCGAAGCAACCCGCAGTCCTGCGGTGGCAGGCACCCTGTTGCATTGGGCCAGCCCTACCATCAATCCGTTTCGCCTGGTCTTTGGGGCCGATCCCGAGCAGATACGCAAGGCTTCGCCGATTTATCAGGTCCGTAAGGGAGCGCCGCCGTTTTTGCTGCTGTACAGCGAACGTGAACCGCCCACACTGGACGAAATGGCCTTGGATTTTGCCCGCCGGCTGATTGATCGCGGAGTGCCGGCCGAGGTGCGAGCCTTTGACGGGTGCAACCATCGCACCATCGTTCGCCGACTCCACGATGAAAAGGATGTCATTTCATTAAAAGTGCTCGAATTTGTCCGGAATCGCGTCAAATGATCGTCGGCCGACTCGCCCCCTCGCCGACCGGAGCGCAGCACGTCGGCAATGCCCGAACCTACTTGTTAGCTTGGCTGAGTGCCCGTTCCCGGGGCGGTCAGCTTCGTTTGCGTCTGGAAGACATCGACTCGCCGCGAGTCAAACCCGGGGCCGCCCAACAAGCCCTAGAGGATCTGCGTTGGCTGGGTCTGGATTGGGATGGACCGGTCGTGGTGCAATCACGTGATCTACGCCCGTATGAAGCGGCCCTGGCGCAGCTGCGGTCGACCAACCGAGTGTATGCCTGCACCTGCACGCGCGGCGACATCGAACGCGCTGCCAGCGCCCCGCACGCCGAACACGAAGGCCCCATCTACCCTGGCACCTGTGCCCATCGCCACGCTGGTGAAGTGCCCGATCGGCCGCACTGTTGGCGGTATCGCTTGCCCGCCCAGACGCCGCAGTTTACGGATCGTTTTCAGGGACCGGTCGCCTTGGACCTACACGAACTGGGGGGCGATTTTGTGGTGTGGAAAGCGGCTCGCCCGCCCCACGAGGCCGCCAGCCCTGCATATCAACTGGCCGTGGTTGTGGATGATGCAGCTATGGGTATCACCGAGGTGGTGCGCGGCGATGATTTGATCCCCTCGACGCCTCGGCAACTGTTGTTATATGAGGCGTTGGGGTGGTCGACTCCAATGTTTGTTCATGTGCCGCTGGTAGTCGGTCCCGATGGGCGACGCCTCGCCAAGCGGCATGGAGATACCCGGTTAGCGGCGTTGCGCGAGGCGGGCGTCGAACCGGAGGCACTGGTTGGGCTACTGGCAAAGTCGTGTGGGCTGGGCGATGGCCGACCGATCAGCCCGCGCGAGTTGCTGCCGTCCTTTACCTGGGACCGATTACCTCGTGGTGCCTTTGTTCTCAGCCAAGAGCATTTGGCACGCATTGGTTATCGACAACGACAAGATAACGCATAAGAGACATGCGAACCAATCCCGCATGTCTCTTATGCAGGTTCTGAAGAGAGGGGCGGGGTGCGGTTAAGCAGCGACCACATGGCGACGCAGTACCCAGGCGGCCGGTCCGGCGAGCAGTCCCAGCAGAAGGGCGCTAGGCTCGGGCACTTGGTTGACTGGCACCTCGCCACCGTTCCCGGTGGTCACCATCTCGTCCGGAGGATTGGGATAATCCGGCTGCTCGATGGCTTGTCGCATTGGGGTGACTAAGAATTGAGCGCTGAGCAGTGCTTCGAGCGCACCGCCCGTGAGATCGACCTCGTCCGTGGGAGAACACACCGGTTTCAGGCTGAGTAGCTCGATCAGCGGCTGCGGAGCGGGAATGGCGATGGGATTGGGATCGATACTGACGGTGTAGAGGTTCTCGCCCACGGCTTCGGACTGAATCAGCGGGCCGGTGAACGTGGCAGTCAGAGTGGATTGAGTCTGGGTCAGGGTGCCTTCGATCATCCCTTGGAAAGTGAAATGGTGCGATAGGCCCGACTGGGTGTCGGTCACACCAACAACGACCGAA
>JBDNDE010000256.1:0-6860 GCA_046719305.1 Gemmataceae bacterium
CGGATCGGGGTCATCCAGATAGTCGAAGAAAAAGAGCAGGTTGCCCACGGTATCTTTGGGGTCGAGCTTGAGCGCCTTGGTCAGGTAGTCTACCGTGCGTGGTCCGCGAACCGGCACGCCGCGGTACGGATCCAGTCCCGTCTTGTCCTCATCGCAAAACAGCAGATACTGCGGCGGCTTGTCCTTGTTTTCCACCGGCAGATAACGTGGCAGCGTGAAGGTCTTTTTGCCCTTGATAGCGTCATGTGCTCGGAGGATGGTCTTGACTTCAAAGTCCGTCTCGCCGGTGCGGCCATCACCCTTGAGACGCGGGTTGGAAATGGTCCCATGCACAATCACTCGGGCGTTGCGGGAGGCGGCCTCCTGACGAAAAGTGGGAGAGAGCTTGAAGTTGCCCCCGCACAGGCTACAAGCGGCTGTAGTCCCGCCGATCGCTAGGATCAGACCGCAGGCTAATACAATCCGAGCCATGGTTTAGTTCTCCTCCTTGAGTGGCTTGGGCGATTCAGCCTCGAGCTTCAGCAGTTCCTCGGCGTCCGAGACGGCCTCGGGGTCTTCTTTACGTCGGGCCGCGACATAGGCGGCGGCTCCCTCGTGGCCCTTGCATTGCAGACAATATCGCAAGATGGAGCGGCGAATCACGTTCACTTCCTTGTAGGCTGGCGTCTTAGTTAGCGCCAGTACCCGATCCGCCACGTCCCATTGCTTCCATTTACGCAAGTCTTCGACGGCCATATCGGCGATGTCGTCCTGAGCAAGCAAGATGCAGACCGCCTCGACGCGGTCCTTCAAGGGGATGAACTCAGGGCGAAACTCGTGGAAGAAGCGGACAGCTCGCAAAGCAGCGAAGCGGTAGTTGAAATCTTCTTTGGTGTCGCGTAGGGCGGCTTGTAACGCCTTCCAGCCCTCAGACTTGTTCAATAACACCTGAGCCGCCAGCAGCCCATCGACACCACTGCCAGCCCCACGGCGTTCGGGGTCGGCAAGTAATTCCTTCAGAACGGCCACATGTTCGGGCTTGCCACAATGGCCGAGCATCGAGGCATATAAGCCAATGCGAAACGGCTGGGTGTCGGGCGATTTGAGCCATTTGATGATCCGCTCGGGGGGAAGATCCTTGGCCATGGCCGCGAACTCTTTGTAATCGCTGTTGGCAAATTCGCGATAGGCGTCCATGGCGACTTCTGGCTCGGGATCATCCAGATAGCCGAAGAAGAACTTTAGCCGTTCGACCGGCGACTTGGCGTGGGTTTTGATGGCCTCGGCAAGGTAGGTAGGGAGGCTGCTACCCTGCTTAACGACGACACCGCGATAGGCGTCGATTTTCTCGTTGACCAGTTCGCAAAACAGCAGGATACGATGTTTGTCGTCGATGATGGTCGGATCGAGATACTTTTGCACCGTCACCCGATTGCCTTTGCCGCGCCGTTTGTCGTCCTTGATGAACTGTTCGACGATCACTTCGCTAGTATCTGTTTTCTCGTTGGCTGACTCCACCTTGCCAAACAGCACCAAGTCGGTGGTAGGTTGAGTGGCTTCGGCGGTGAACGGTTTGCCCTGTTGGGTGCAGAAGGGGCAGGCAAGAGCGGCCGAGACAACGCTGAGCAGAAAGAGCGCGGCAAGCAAGCGATGCATGAGTAATCCGCCTCCAGGGGCGTGACACGAGAATGACCTAAGTCATTATGAAGGGGGGATGGGGCAGGATACAAGGCAATCGCGGAAAAATCCCTGCAATTTTCGTGCCAAATTGTTATACAAAGTATGACATCCTCCAGTGGCCTCCAGCGATCCCTCACCGCCGATCGCCGTTGACTGCTCCAGAGTCTTTTGCCATAGACCGGTTCGAGCAGAAGAATCCGAGGGTTTCGTCGATGCGAACCAGAACCTCGAACCTGTTGCTGTTTATCGGTATTAACGGGTTGCTGTTAATCCTTCTTATGGGGCCGGGGGGCACAACCGCCCCTCTGGTAGCCAGAGAAACACCGGGGATTGATGCCGATGAAGTGTTGCGACTATTGAACGATTTGGATGACGATGCCTTTGACGTAAGGCAACGCGCCGATCTCCGTCTGCGGGCTCTGGGACCAGCCATTTTGCCTTGGCTACTGGATGAATATGAGCGGAACCCCTCCTTTGAGGTGCGGGACCGAGTACGGCGGATGATACGCGATTTGCAAAGCCGCCTCGCCGAACATTAAAACCCGCCTCGCCGAACATTATTCCAGAATTCGATAAAGCATCCGCAGGATAACTTGCTCGCTGTGAATACCGATCAGCCGCGAGTTCTCTCGACCCGCGTGGAATAGTATCATCTGAGGAATGGTGTGAACGTCAAATTGCGTACACAACTCCGGATGTTCATCTACGTTGATCCGCGCAAAGAGGACTTTACGGCTGAAATGCTGGCTGAGCGTTTCCACGGTCGGATGCAAATGCCGACACGGACCACACCAAGGCGCCCAGAAGGTGACTAGGACCGGCCGATCCGATTGAACGATCGGTTGCCAATTGGCCTCGTTAAGATCAACCACTCAGGAACACCTCGGAGCCAGGCGATGGTCAAAAAACCAATAGCCCGCAGCAGGGGCTATCGGGGTGGCAACTAGTTTATCGGTTAGCGACCAACTTGGGATTTCGAGTTTCAGGCGGAATTAGCTTTCTAGAGCACGATTAAGCATCTTCACTAGTTCGGCCTCCGATTTCCCACCCGCCGATGGACGCTCGAACGGTTCTTCACTCCCTTTGAAGATCATCAGTTGTGGTATGGCCGTGATACGGTACTTAGCGGCAATCTCCGGGGCGTCCTCGGTATTGAGTTTGCCGACCTTGACCTTGCCGGCGAAGTCATCGGCGATTTTGTCGATGAGAGGGGAAAGGGCACGACAAGGGGCACACCAGACGGCCCAGAAATCAACCAGCACAGGCATACCAGCCTCGACGACTTCCTTGTGCCAGTTTTCCGAGGTGAGAGTGACGACATTCGGACTAGCCATGAAAAACTCCCAAAAGGGGTTGGAGGCAAAAGAGATACCTGAAAGATATTATGCACGTAAGTCAACAGCGGCAGGATCAGACCAAGGTAAGGAGCAAGCTAAGGAGACAAGCGGTTCGAAACAGGTTGCTCGAGACCTGTTAAGACATGTTAATGGGGTAAGCCCGAAGGGATCAGCTGATCGGGTTAAGAAAGTTGGGAGGGAGCGGCCGATGAACTAAGCATCTAGGGGTTGACGATTGGAGCGGAGATGTCTAGGGTAGTAGATGATGGAATAAAAAGGGTTGAGTGCGCAACAACGTACTCGGGTCAATGGCCCACTCCTTGGTTTGCGTGCCTCGGTTTGACCCTAAAGCGGCAAATTCCATTCAGTGAAGTGGAACTTCCTGTGGTCCTGCCCCGCGAGGTTTTCGCGGACCTAACCCTCCTGGACGACGCCTCAGGCACGTTGGGTGGCATGTTGGGTATCGAACGGATTCAGCCCCTCCAAACAAGGGATGGACCTACCAGCCAGTCATCCCGGTATGGCTTCCGAGAAAAGGATAGGAACCGATGCTGGTATTGTCCAGGAAAAAAAACGAGAGCATCATTATCAACAACGACATTATTGTGACCGTAGTCGAGATTCGCGGCGACAAGGTCCGACTGGGGATTGTTGCTCCCAAGTCCGTCTCTGTTCACCGTCAGGAGGTCTATGAGGCCATCTACGGTGCCTTGCAGGAGCCACCCACGCCGAACCTGCCCGCCAATAAACCGACCGAATCCTAACCTGATCAGCTGTCGTTGAACCAGCGGGCCTACCGTCTCAGCCAGGCAGCCGTTTTCCTTGCTGCCCATTCGGTGACTGGCTAGCTATCACCCCTCGGCAAGTCGATACTGCTTCATCTTCAGACCAAGTGTCTCGCGATGAATTCCGAGAATCTTTGCCGCTTGAGTTTTATTTCCTTCGGTCTGGATCAACGCCTGCTTGATAGCCCATTCTTCTAGTTTGGCCAAGTTGAGGCTCGGAGGCGGGTCAATCGCTACCACCCGCTCCTCGCTCAAGGCCAAATCCTCGGCATGGATCACTCCCGAGGGACCGACGTTGGCCACGGCCGCTTCCAAAATGCTCCGCAGTTGCCGCACGTTGCCGGGCCACGAATGGCGTTGCAAACGTTCGATAGCTACGGGGTCCAAGGTAGCGCGGGTGTGATATTCCCGCTGGAACAGGTCGAGAAAGAAGCTGACTAACTCGGGAATGTCTGTGGGATGATCGCGTAGGGCAGGCACGGGCAGCACCCCAACAAAGCGATGATATAGCTCGGCCAGGAATCGCCCTTCACGGACCTCGCGGAGAATATCTTGGCTGCTCGTCGCCAGGATGCGCACATCGACTCGTTCGCTTGGTCCGGTCAAACTCCCCGCAGCCGAGCAGCGCGACTCCAAGAGGTTCAACAGTTTTTTTTGGAGCGGCCACGAGAGTCGGGTCACTTCGTCCAGCAGCAGATCACCCATCTCGGCCTGGCTAAGAAAGCACCGGGGGGCGGATACCTCTCGATCGCGGGAGTCGGTCTCTCCAAACAACTCCTGCTCGGCCTGATCTCCTGTTAAGCTGCTACAATCCACTCGCACCAGCGAATACGCTCCCCGGGTGGATTGTTCGTGAATCATCTGTGCCACTAACTCCTTGCCGACACCTGGTTCGCCCAGGATCAGCACCGGAAACGAGGCTCGCGCTAGATGGGCAATCCGTTCACGTAACGAGGTGATGGCCGCACTGCTTCCGACTAATTGGCCAGCATTAGAGGGCGCCTCGCGCAAGCGGGTATTCTCGGCTTGGAGAGCCAGGCGATCCCGAAGAAACCGCATCGCCGTAGAAAAACTTAGACCGATCGCCTCGGCAAAGTGAACGTGTCGGGTGTCAAATGCCAATTCCAGACGATAAAGGTGGAAGGCACCCAAGCATTCACAATCAGGCAATCGGCTGAACAAAGGGATGCAGATAGCATCGCGAACCGTGTGGAGGCTGTCGGAATCCACGTTTCCCTGTTTGCGTTGGTCCTCCAGCCAGATACGCCTGGCCGATTCAATCGTAAGCTGATGAAGCCGACGACTGACCTTCAGATCAGTCCGGTTGGTTCGGCTCCAAAAAGCCCGCTGTTCGAGCGTTTCGGGGTCAATCGGAACATAGGCAACCATGTCCGCAGCCGTTTGCTGAGCGAGCACTTCCAGAGCGCTGCGGACCAGCTTTTGGGGATTCTCGTCACGCAAGGAGCTATTCGCAAATCGGAGTAGCACTTCGAGATCAGAAACTTGTAAAAGAGTTGAAAGCTGATGGACGTCGGTGTTCTTAGCCGTCGAGGCTTGGCCTGCTTTGGAACTAGAAGTCGCGGGGAACTCAAAGGGAACCAGCAGAGCCGAAGGATGCGAAACTTCGGGCTTGCGTTCGTGGAACAACAGTTCCACGCTGCCAATCTGAATCCGATCACTCTGAGAGAGGGCGACCTGATCCCGGACTCGGGTGCCGTTGAGCAGTGTCCCGTTCTTGGCTTGCAGGTTAGTGAGCTTCCAGCCCCCCTGAACCCATTGGATCTGCGCATGCTCGCGGGAGACATGCGGATCGTTGGCCAACAGCTGACAGTCTGGGTGTCTTCCCAGACGATAGATCTCCTTTGGGTGGAGTTCCAGCATTTTCGGACTTGCATTGCCGGACTCTACCGTCAGATATGCGGGCATGTCGATCTCTCCATAGTAGCTTCTCGTTTTAGCCTGTGGAGATCGCGCCGTCTAGAGTTATTTGACCTGAGCAAAACGCCTCAGTTCAGGCTGAAGTCTGGAGGAAAACGTCGGCCTGTTGAGGGAGGGGGGGGAGGCGGGGGGGGTTGTTCAGATAACACTTCCAGCAGCCGCTCCACCCGGAGTACCACATTAGGTTGCGCCAAGAGTTCCTGCCGGGCTTCCAGGGGCAATGGCAAGGCGAAACTGAAGATATCCGTCAAGGTTCCCAAGGGCAACCCGCCGACTAACAAGCGTTGCATTTGCTCCAGAGCGATCGGATGCAACCGAAAATACGGTGTGACCTGCTCTGCCAAGCGAGCTAGCAGAGGACCGGCTGCGTGAGAGGCGGGAGCCTGTTCGTCAAGAATTTCTACTCGGGCGACGCGGTAGAGTTTGTTGACCTTGACCTCTTCAAGGATTCGTGCCCGTGCCACCCCTTGCAAGATCAGGTTGAACCGCCCATCGCTTAGTCGTTCTTCGTTCAGAATGCTGCCAATGCACACCACCGAGTGGATCGGCGGCTTTTTGTGATAATCTTCTTCCCAGCCGGCCTGCAGCAGAGCGGTAGCAATCAGTCGGTCGTCCTCTAGGGCGTCTTCCATCAGTTCGCGGTAGCGTGGCTCGAAGATATGCAGCGGCTGGCCCACATGCGGGAACAGCACTAGATTAGGTAGCGGAAACAGTCGCACTGTCCCGGCAAAATCGGCTGGTAACCCGCGATGGTTCATGCGATCTCGTTTTCAGAGGCTAAATTAGGCGAACGATCAGTGCCTTCTTTCTCGGACGCAATCACCTTATCTATAATCGCTACAGGCGTCGCTTGCCACTTTTCTTTCTCGGAATGTTCCTATGCCGCTGTCACAGACCGCCTTGATCGAACTGTGTCGGGTGCTGCGGCACTATCTGAGTGCGGGGCTGACTGTCGTTGATGTCTTTCGCAAGCAGGCTGACCAGGGGATGGTCGAATTGCGCCCGGTAGCCCAACGCCTCTTTGTACAGGTCAACCAGGGCAGCAGTCTAGGAGCCGCCCTAGAAGCGGAGCCAGCTATTCCCCCCTTGATGGTTTCGCTGATCCGCGTCGGCGAACAGACCGGCATGCCGTCACTGCTGT
>JBDNDE010000257.1:0-6852 GCA_046719305.1 Gemmataceae bacterium
CGGCGGTGGCTGACATGTCCCATGACAGTGCACCGTGATAACCCACTACCTCAGCAACCGTCTCTGCTAATTCCTTAATACGAATCCCTGATCCTGATCCGATGTTGATTGGTTTAGACTGCTCGTCACGCTGCACTAAGAATAAACAGGCATCGGCTACGTCGTCTGCATGAATGAAATCACGAACGGCTTCCCCTGTACCCCACAACCTGACATTAGTTGATTTTGTTTGTTTTGCCTCGTGGAAACGTCGTATGAGAGCTGGAATCACATGTCCGTTCTCGACGGTGAACTCGTCTTCTGGACCGTAACCATTTGCTGGTATGGCTACACGAAAATCACACCCATATTCTCGACGATAGGCTTCGCAAAGAACCACACCTGCATACCTTGCGGTTGCATAGGCGGCACTAGTTGGTTCGAGTTTTCCCGTGCCAAGACTCTCAACCTGCAACGGTTGTTCG
This sequence comes from Gemmataceae bacterium, assembly GCA_046719305.1. GTDB lineage: Bacteria > Planctomycetota > Planctomycetia > Gemmatales > Gemmataceae > RGDT01. Next base: position 465 of record JBDNDE010000257.1, read on the forward strand.
GCATCTCTCGGATACATACATGCACTGCCTAGATAAAGCAGACGCTTAACCTTGTAACGATGAGCCGCTTCGAGCAGATGGCATATGGTCAAGAGATTATCGTGCATCAGGGTTGCAGGTTGACGGAGATTTAGACCGATCCCACCTGATAGCCCCGAGGCAAGAAAGACAACTTCTGGGCGATGTTCGCAAAAGTGCTCCTGCACAGAAGTGTGTAACCATGGGTCCGGTTCGTCAGCTTCAATTAGCCCGACATAGCCTCGATGGCGAAGATGACGCTTTAAGGCTGCGCCGAAAAGTGTATGGCCGCCTGCGACAAAGATTCGGGTGTGTCGATTCATGCGGCCTCCGTTAAGTCGGCTAATTCGGTAAAACTGGCGATTCTTCGAGATGGTGAATCGTTCGGGAACTCTTGTGGTTCGTAGAAAATGATTTGACTGCCCTCGGATTCAAAATGAAACGGGACGTGAATTCGATCACCTAGTGCATCCCGCACTTGGGCTTGACGGTCGGGTTCAACAAATAGTAGTAGAAAGCCCCCTCCACCAGCACCGGTAAGTTTTCCTCCGAGTGCGCCTGCCTCGCGGGCCGTTTGATATAGATGATCGACGGCTGAGTTGGAGACTTGGTTGCTGAGGCTACGCTTTGCTATCCAACCTTCGTGCATCAATTCACCGAAGCCACCAATATCGCTGCCGCTGCAGAGGATGTCGACACTTTCCTCGACAAGCTCTCTCATGATCCGCAATTGGCGACGGCGACTCTCTAAGTCATTAGCATAACTGCGGGCCACATCGGCGGCAGTGCGAGCGATGCCGGTATAAAACAGCATCAGATGAGATTCCAGTTCCCGCTTGCGTCTCTCAGGTAAGATCAACGGGTCGATAGAGATCTCACCGCTGGGGTGAAACTTCACATGACGTAAACCGCCATGTGCAGCCAGCACTTGATCTTGAGAACCGACAGTCTCTTTGAGTACTTCTTGTTCTAAATAGAGAGCTTCGCGAGTGAGTTGGCTTTTGGTGACCATCTCTCCGCGTAGGGCATGTAAGGCATGAAGCAGGCCTACAGTGAAGGACGAACTAGATCCCATGCCGCTCCGAGCGGGCAGGTCACCGTCATGATGTAGTTCAATATTGCCGTCGATTTGCAGTAGCCGTAGCGCTTCGCGAACCACGGGGTGAGCGATTTCATGAATGTGCTGGCAGGTTTCAATCTGTCGATAAACGAGTCGAATACGATGTTCAAAGAAGGGTGGTAGATGTCGGCAGGTGAGGTAGCAATATTTATCGATGGTAGTAGCCAATACGGCCCCACCATGAACCCGATACCAACTGGGGTAGTCGGTACCTCCACCAAAAAAAGAGATCCGAAACGGCGTTCGGCAAATGATCATTCCATTGATCCTCAAGGTGCGGCCGTCTTGGCGTGTTAGGTTTATCGCACAAACCGGGCAAAGTTGTCAAGAGAGCTTGCAGACGATTGCAACCTTTCGGAACTTGCTTTGGGAGTTTTGGATCAGAGAAGATTGGGAATCCTGGTGCAGCCGTTATAGCGTGCCGGTGCACATTTAGCGAGGGTACAGTTGACGCGGAGATCGTGGGGAGATGGTGACGCTACGAGTTGCTGAAACTCTCACAGCAGATTTGCCCTTGCTCCACCTCAGCCGGTCGATATGGTGCCTGAGGATTGGCAAAGGAGGCTCGCCATGCCGAAGCGGAATCCTCGTCGTTGGCTTTATCTGGGAGTTGCCCTGCTGGCGCTTTCGCAGAGCGGCTGTGCCGTTGCGATACTTGGTGCAGCAGCCGGGGGGGCGGCTCTGGGCTATGCCTACTTACGAGCAGCGCTGAGCCGAGATTATCCGGCCCTGTTGGGCGACACGATTCGGGCTACCAAGATTGCCTTGGGGGAATTGGGGTTTCCGATCGTTCGAGAAAAGACGGACACCGGCACTGCCTACATTCAGACCAAAACGGCCGATAACGATACGATCATGGTGTATTTCGATGTGGTACCTAGCGCTATTCCAAGTGACGGGGCAATGACACGGGTGACGGTACGGGTCGGCTACACGGGCGATGATGTGGTCAGCGCTCGCATTCTCGATCAGATTAGTAAACATATCAAACCGATGCCGGGGGCAGCCCTGCCGTCCGCTCTCACGCCGGTAAGCAACACGGGCAGCGCGCCGACGCCGATTCCCGCGCCGCCGCCAGTACCCGCGACCGCTCCGCCGCCGTTGGCCGCCCCGACGACACAGACATCCCTTTGGCCCCAACGATGAGACGCTTATGCCCGAAACGCTCTGCCCTTATGGTGTGCTGGGACTGGATATTGGCGGAGCCAATCTTAAGGCGGCTCACACCCAGGGGATGGCTCGGTCGCACCCCTTTGCTCTGTGGCGGTTTCCCGACCGTTTGGCCGACGAGCTAGGTCGGTTGATCGCTGCGTTTCCGCAGGCAGAGCGAGTGGCGGTCACGATGACTGGAGAGTTGTGCGACTGCTTTGCTACTAAACGCGAGGGCGTTCAGCACATCCTTGAGGCTGTAGCCACCCTTTTCGATTCGGCAGCCCTGGACGTGTGGACCAGCCACGGCCGTTTTCTTACCCCCTCGGAGGCTATAGATGAGTGGCAGGCGACCGCCTCGGCCAATTGGCTAGCCTTGGCAACGTTTGCAGGGCGATTTGCACCGTCGGGATGGAGCCTTTTGGTCGATATTGGTACGACTACCACGGATTTGATTGTGCTCCGCGATGGTCGGCCGCAGCCGATTGGTCGCACCGACCGCAGCCGGCTGGAATCGGGGGAATTGCTCTATCGCGGCTGGCGACGTACGCCGTTGATGGCGTTGGATGCTGTGGGGGCGGCTGAGTTGTTCGCCACCATGCACGATGTGTGTCTGGTGCTGGGTTTGGTCGAGGAGGCTCCAGAGGATCGGAACACGGCCGACGGTCAACCGGCGACTCGGCCCCATGCCTTGCGGCGCCTAGCACGTATGCGATGTGCGGAAGTGCATGAGGCCAATGAGGCCGAATGGCAGCAGTTGGCTGGGAAGCTGCTAGGCAGGCTACGTGGTGAGATCGACGGATGTTTAATGCGGCTGCTTGATGCGCATGCGCATCCTGTTGAAACGTGCCTGCTGTCCGGCTCGGGTGTCCGGCTGTTGTCGCCCGGGTGGCCCGGAGTTCCATCGCGGCGGTTGGAAGACACGCTTGGCCCTGCGGTGTCCGAGGCAGCCTGTGCTTATGCTGTTGCTGTACTAGCTGCGGAGTCGGCCGCATGCAAGAGAAAAAAAGAGTAGAACGGGTAGTAAAGGTAGGGGGCAGTTTGTTGGACCTGCCCGATCTAGCCAAGCGATTGCAACCTTGGAGGCCAGCACTATTTGTGGTTGGGGGCGGGGCGATGGCCGACGCGGTGCGGAGTTTGCACCGAATCCACCGGTTGCCCGAAGAAGTGTCGCACTGGCTGGCGTTGCGGACCTGTACATTACATGCGCACTTTCTGGCGCACCTGTTGGGGTTGCCCGTGGTGAGTCGACCGGAGCAGGGGCCAGGTGTTCTGGACGCTGTTGCCTTTTGCGAGGCAGATGAAGCCAACCCTGAGCATCTACCGCACTCCTGGGAAGCAACCAGCGACAGCCTGGCAGCGCGTGTAGCAGAGGTCGCGCGAGCCGAGTTGATCTTGCTGAAATCGACCGACGGACCGTTTGAGGCGCTGGTCGACTCGGTGTGTCCGCAGATCGTGCATCGGACGGGCTTGCGGGTACAAATCGTCAATCTCCGAGCCTGAGTTCGGCCCTTCTCCTGCCCGGGCCTCCACGGGGCGGGGCGTTTGGGAATCGGTCTGACTCTTTCCCAGCCTCTGCATCGAATTCCTGGGTAAAACCCCCAGGAATAAGCGGCCCTGTCAGCTGAGAAAGTGCCGTTGATTTTCTCACAAAGGCTCCCTTACCATACCGTTCGTCAACGAAATGATTGTGAGTAAAAGCACCTGTAACAGATGCAATGATGAAACTCGCTCCTGAGTTACTCCCTGGACATGGCTACCGAACACCCCGTTTCGGTCCTTGAGGAGTTGCACGCCGATGAAGTCAATCACATGGAAGACCGCCTGGGTGTGGATCGGGTTACTGATAGGCAGCGGATCGGCCCGCGCCGACCTGATTCCCTGGATGTACAACTGGACCAGTTCGCCTGATCAAGTGATGGCCGATGCCCCCGGCACGGGTTACATCTCGCTGACTGATGAACCCAACCGCTTGGCCGTTGGGAGTAGTGATATCGTTGCCACCAATCTACGGACGTTCAGCACGGCAACCACAGCTAACCCCGACCGCTTTACGAACAAGCCCTACAGTCTGGGCCTGATGCTCTACGATCTGGAATCGGGGCAAAGCACGGTGGTGACCTTCGCTGGCGTCTTGAATGGCCAACTGACGGCACAAAGTTCGAATATTTCGAACAGCTTTACAGGCCTCACCACGCATTCAGTCGTGCTAGGCAGTAACCGCTACACGGCTACGATCACCAGTTACACGCCGCCAGGTCCTCCGGGAGCCACCAATCCGGGGGCGATCGGGGCCACAGCGACGGTGACAGTGGAAGCGATGATTCCTGAGGTGCCGGAACCAGGGACGCTGACGCTGTTGGGAGTCGGCGTCGGATTAGTGGGTTGGTGTCGCTGGCGACGACCCCTGTTTCGGCCCTGAGAAGATCTAGAAAGTCTAGGGCAAGAGAGAAGGAGGGGCGGAGTTTCATAGAATCTTCGCGCTCTCCCTAGACAATTCCTCACACATCCTGCTATATTAGCAGGTATACAATGATGGCAGAGATTCGGTGAAGTAAATGTTCTATCCCATGATAGACTTGGGATAAATCTTTCTGATAGCCGAATGAGATAAACCGATGCTCGGGTTAAACCTACCAGCACTTTGTTTTTGGGGTACAGGGGAGTAACCAACCGGTCGGGTTGGCGAGTCTCCTCTCATCTTGCATAGTGGCCCACGGTCCGAATCTACCGTTTGGGGCAGTCTCGATTTCCCTTTTTTGATCCCTTGTACCGCTCCTGGGCAAACACGGTGTTTGCCGCTTGTAGCGGTCGTTTCCCTGGCACAGGAGTTGAGCCGAGGCAGAATCCCGGCCCCTTACCATGCTGCAGAATTTACGCAACATCGGAATCATCGCGCACGTCGACGCGGGCAAAACCACTACCACGGAACGCCTGCTTTACTACAGCGGCTCCAAGCACAAGGTCGGCGATGTCGACACCGGCGATACCACCACGGACTTCGACCCGCTCGAAAAGGCCAAGGGGATCACGATCAACTCGGCGGCTGTCACTATCGAATGGGGCGGTAACCACATCACCATCATCGACACGCCCGGCCACGTTGACTTCACGGCTGAGGTAGAACGGAGCTTGCGGGTGTTGGATGGTGCGATTGGGGTGTTCTGTGCGGTGGGCGGTGTGGAAGTGCAGTCTGAGAAGGTCTGGTTTCAGGCCAACTCGTACAAGGTGCCGCGCATTGCTTATGTGAACAAGCTCGACCGAATGGGCGCGGATTTCGTCGGCTGCATCGAACAGATGAAGCAGAAGCTGCGGGTCAACCCGGCGGTGGTAGCGATTCCTGTAGGACAAAGCAGCGAGTTCAAGGGCATCATCGATATTGTAGAGATGAAGTACATTCTCCGCGATCTCAACGATAAGACCAACAAGGCGTTCGAGTTGGTCGAGATTCCCGACTCCCACAAAGAAGAGGCGGCAATGTATCGAGCGCAACTGCTGGATACGTTGTCGATGGTCGATGACCAGATCATGGAACTGATGATGGAGGAGAAGGAAATCCCCACCGATCTAATCCGGGCCGCCCTACGCAAGGGTACTTTGGAGGGCAAATTCACTCCCATCTTCTGCGGCAGCAGCAAGATGTTCCACGGTCCGCAACTACTGCTGGACGGGGTGATCTCGTACCTGCCCTGCCCCAGCGATCGCCCACCCGTGGAGGGCGGTGTCCCCAAGAGCAAGGAACGGGCCGTACGCAAGCCTGACAAGAGCGAGCCTTTTGCCGGCCTGGCCTTCAAAACCGTCACCGAGCCAACGGGTGATCTGGTTTACACCCGTATCTACTCCGGCGAGTTGCGGCCCAAGGACGAAATCCTGAATACGGCCACGGGCAAGACGGAGCGCATTGCCCGCATCATGCGGATGATGGGCGACAAACGCGAGGCTCTAGAAGTCGCCGGCCCCGGTGAGATCGTAGCTGTCATCGGCCTGAAGAATACCTACACGGGTCATACTTTGTGCGCAGTGGATCATCCGATCGTCTTGGAGGAGATCAAGTTCCCCGAGCCGGTGATTGCCCAGGCGATCATCCCGGACAAGTTGTCG
>JBDNDE010000258.1:0-6839 GCA_046719305.1 Gemmataceae bacterium
TTTGTGGACCGCCGGGCGTATCGTCGTCGATCCTCCAGCCGCCAACATCGAGTGGCGCGTCGCTGGAGTTGACGATAGGGATTACCCAAGCTGACGTTGAGCAGTCCGACGCCCAGCGTACGCATCGTGCGGATCCAAGCGAGTGGTTCGCTTAGGTCGGGTTGATCGGGGTTGTCTAGGGCGGTGCCCCAGCAGGTCGCCAACGGGGCCTGCCACGTTGCGCCGTATGGAATGCCATCGTACACATTCAACCGCGTCGCTAAGAGCAGCCCGGGCACCTCGGCACGGATCGCCTCAAAAATGTTCCGAGCCAATCGCGTGCGGTTCTCCAGGCTACCGCCGTACTTGCCCGGACGGGTACGAGCGCCCAATAGTTCATTAAGCAAATACCGATGACACTGTTTGATATCCACAAACTGAAAGCCGATGCGCGAGGCGAGCTTGGCCGCCTGCACATAGGCATCGACAAGGCGGTCGAGTTCCTCGTCGCTCAGCAGTCGGGCCGGCCCCTTCAACCGGGCATCCAACAGCGGACATTCGCACGCCACCAACGCTTGGGCGTGACTATAACGTCCGGAGTGGGTTAATTGCAGTCCGACTACCAGCCCGCTTTCGTCACCGAATACCTCCCGATGAGCCTCTCGGCACTGCCGCAGCATCCGCTCGATGCCACTGGCGGTGTGGTCGGCCAGCCACAATTGCCGGGGATTGGCTCGGGCTTCAGGGACCACGGCAGCCGCTTCGCCCCAGATTAGCCCCGCGCCACCGGCCCCGAAGCGGCGATAACGCCGAAAGGTCAATTCATCGGGCTGGCCGTCGAGGGTGCCATCGCAGCCTTCCATCGGTTGAACGCAAAGAGCGTTGCGGACGGTCCAGGGACCAACCGGCACCGGAGTAAACAGCGGGGCGAGATTTTCGTCAAAGGCCAACGACAGGCCAAGTCGCTGAACCTCGGCGCGAATCTCGGCCAGCGAGTGGAATTTGAAAAAACGGGCCACGGCACTCCGACTCGATGAAAACTTAGGGGCGTCGTGATTGATCTATCAACTCGAGGTGAGATTGGCCCGTTTGGACGGACTCAGTCCAATTCTTTGATGAAGATGTTTCGGAACCAGAGCGGATCGCCATGATGTTGCAACTCGATCGGCCCGGTCTTGGGCACCGGCTGACCTTTCTTCCAGTAGTTCAGCAACGGGGCTTTCTCCAGGACCAACTCGCCATTGAGGTAGACGGTCACGAGATCGTCCTTGACCACGATACGGAAGGTGTTCCACTGGCCCACCGGTTTATCGGCTTTCTTCAGCGGTCGTTTGCCCTTGTCCTCGGGATTGTTCCACAGCGCGCCGGAGCCGCTGCCTTTATCCTTTCCCTTGGCTCCAGGGCTGGTGTCGCTGTCCCAAATTTGCACCTGGGGTTGGCCGCGTAGATAGATGCCGCTATCGCCCTTGGGGGCGATCTTCCAGTCGATCAGCAACTCGAAGTTGCCATAGTCCTTGACGGTCTGCAGGCTGAAGGTCTTGCCGTTGTAGTGCAAGACGCCGTCCTGAACGGTCCAGCCTTTGAGATGTTTGTCGTTGGCCGCCTGGACTGCTTTTTCATAGGCGTCGCCGCCTAGAGCTTTGAGCCGGTTGCGTTCCTCGATGGGAATACAAATCTGCCAGTTGGTCAAATCTTTGCCGTTGAACAGGGCGGTAAAGCCCGGCGGCGGGACATTCAGCAGGGCTTTGTCGTCGGCCTTCTCACGGGCCAGACTCAAGCCGACAGTGCCGGCCAGGAGGGCCAGCCAAGCAAGCGAGCGCAGCATCGGTAGATTCTCCTTGGGTGGGGGACGCGTCAACGGGAATGATGGGGGCGGGAGGTTAGATCTCCTTGGGTCGGGACAATTCGGTCCACAGGGCCTTGTAGTAACGCAAAAAGTCCAAGGCGGCATCGGCTTGGGCAATCGAACGCGGCGTTTCGATCAACGTTGTGCGGTCGTAGCCCGAGGCCGACAGCAACGCGAACAGTTCGCGCCACGGATAATCGCTCCAAAGATTGTTAATATGACACGACTTGAGCCACGGCCGCAGCAGCTTGAACGATTCGGCCACGGAGCCATCGCGAACATCGTCGGGGTTGGAATTCCAGGTGATGCCGACGCTCTTGTGCTTGGCATGTTCCATGATGGTTTTGATATGCTCGGGCTTCGAGGTCCCCGGACCGTGGACTTCCAACCAAATCTCCACCCCGGCCGCCTCGGCCGCTTGGCCACACTCGCGCAAGGCATGGCCGATCTGTTCGAGGGTTTGAGCGACAGGCACTTCTTTAGGCAGGCCGTTCGGTCGCACCTTGACCCCTTTGCCGCCCAAGTCGGCAACTAGGTCGATGAATGATTTACATATCTCAACTTGCTTGCGAACCTTGGCTTTGTCCGGCCAATGAAAATCGCAGGTGCTGCCGCTGCCCCAGAATTCCACTCCAGCATCAGCGAAGCGCCTCTTGACCTCGCGACGGGCCTCTTTGCCCAGTGAAGGTTCGACCCCATGTTTGTGCGTGGTGCGTAGCTCCACTGGGCTGATGCCGGTCTGGGCGCACAGCTTCAAGAGCGTTTGCAAGTCCCAGTCAGCCGCCAGGTTCCAGGTCACCAGTCCCAGGCGATAGCCCGGTCCACGGGGGCGTTTCTCTTCTGCACGACTGGTTGGCTCGGTACCAAAGCTGCCGCTGCACCTGGCTAAGCTGACGGCCGTTGCCGATTGCAACAGGCTACGCCGATCGAGTGTGTTCATGCAATCTCCCTCGGATTGAGGTTCGTCGGTGTCTTGTGATAGACTACAAAACGGGGAAGACCGCGAGGATCGGTTCATGGCCACGCTCTCCGAGAAACCCGCCAACAAATACCAGGGCTTGATCCGCGAGCGTCTGCAACACACGCTGCGGCGTATTCGCTTTGTCGATCTAACAGCAGGACTGCTCGGCTTATTGGCGTTGGTGCTAGGCTACCTGGCAGTCATGATCGGTCTGGATGTGCTGTTTCGTCTCGCCGATGGCACCCGTCAGGTGTTCACTTGGTTCTTTTTCGTCGGGGCTGGTGCCTATTGCTGGTATTTCGTGGTTCGCCCGCTGTGTCGCGAAATCAATCCTCACTACGCGGCCCGGCGACTAGAGCAGTCGGCCGGCGAGGGCCGTCATCAGGTGGTGAATTGGATCGACCTAGAAAACGAGACACTCCCCGCTGTGTATCGTGCCTCGCTGGATCGCCGCGCTGCCCGCGAACTGGAACAAGCCGACCCCGAGCAAGCGATCAGTCCGCGCCCCCTGTATGGGACGGCAGCCGTGACCCTGGCCTTGTTCGTCGTGGTGGTCGTGTTGTTCATCGCTCTCGGGCCGAAACCGTTCGGAGCCTATTTCGGTCGAGCGTTTGGCCACACCGCGGCCATCCCACCCCGGACACACATCGAACTGGTACGTCCCGAGGGCGGCGATAGCACCGTGACCATTGGCAATCCGGTAGCCTTTGTTGTGCGGATAACCGGCTATCGGCCGCAAGCGAATAGCCCCGAATCGCCAACGTTGCATTGGTGGAACGAGGCGGCCGCGACCCCGCGGACCCGAGCGTTGACACTCAGCGGCAGCGACGAGTGGTCCACAACCCTGGGACCGCTCGAAGTGGGGAACGGCTTCTGGTATCACCTGACGGCCGGTGACGCCCGAACACCCGATTACCGGGTGCGGGTACGCGCTTCGGCCCACTTAAGCGACTTCCGCGCGGTTTACCGCTATCGGCCCTACCTGAATCTGCCGGAGAAAATTCGCACCGTGCGAGCCATCGAGGAGGTGCGCGGCACCGAGGTGATTCTCGAAGGCAAGCCTAACCGCGAAGTGCGGGAGGCGACGCTGGAATTCACCGACGAGGCTGGCAAAGTCCGGTTGCAAAGCGGCGCGATCGTGCCGTCCCCAGAGGGGGTTCTGCTCCGTTGGCGGCTGGTTCTCGATCGGCCGGGTGGCTATCGGCTTAGCTACGTCGCCACCACTGGCGAAGCCTACCGCGACGCCACGACGTATCCGATCGCGATTTTGCCTGACTCGGCCCCGCGTATTACCTTCACCGAGCCGGCCAAAGACGTGTCGTTGCCGGTTAATGGCTCGCTGCGACTCAAAGCCGACATCCGCGACGATGTGGGCATCGCGGCGGTGACGCTGAAGATCAAACGTATCGATGGACCAGAATGGCCGGAGCGGCCTTATTGGGCAGGGAAACTGGGCAGCGCTGAGATCGGGACCCCGCGGGAGTTGGCCTATCAAGAAGTGCTGGTTCCCTTACAAGTTGATGAGTCACTGCAGCCCGGCACCGTATTGGAATACTGGCTAGAGGCCCGCGACAACTGCGATTTCCCCCAAGCTAACCTGGGCGTCAGCGACCGCTTTCGCGTCACCCTCACCCCACCGGGCGATGCCTCTGCCGAGCAACACAAACGCCAACAGCAACAGAAAGAAAAACAGGCCCACGACCAACAGCAAGAGAACGGCCTGAAACAGCAGAAAGCCCAACGCGACGAACAAAACAGGCAAGACCGTTCGGGGGCCAGCGGCTCAGGCAACCAAGCGAACCAAGAAAGCGACCCCAAACAGGGCGACCCCAAAGAGCGCGACCCCAAAGAGCGCGACCCCGAACAAGCTGATCCCAAGGAGGAGGATCTGGAGACCCAGGCCGACAAACTTCGCCAGGCTTTGAACAACAAAGACCGCAAAAAAGATCGCAAAGAGGGCAAGAAGCCCGATGAAGGCAACCAAGACGGCAACGCCGACAAACCCGGTGAGGGCAAGCCGGCCGAGACGGACACGACGCCCCCTCCCAAGGCGGGCCAAGGCAAGGAGGACCAACAAGAAAAACCCGGCGAGGCCAAAGGCGGCCAGGGAGAACGGCCCGGCGAATCTAAGGGTGGCCAGAAAGCCCAGAACGGAGCCGAGGGCAAGGACCAGGGCCAAGACGACGGCCAAGAAGGCAAGGGAACTCCCAAGCCGGGCGATCCGGGACAGGGGGACAAACCAGGCGCAGGCAAACAACAGCCGGAGAACACTACCAAGAGCGCGAGTAAAGGTCCAGGCAACCGTGAGGGCAGTCCACGTCCCGACGACCGGCCGGGCCAATCGAAACCTGGCGAGGCGCAGCCCGGTCAGGACAGCCCCGGCGCAGGCAAAGAGGGGCAGCCCAACCACGCCGCTCGCCCTGACGACAAGGCCGGCCAGGCCAAACCTGGTGCCCCGTCCCAACCGGACACCTCGAACGATCCCAAAGCCGAAGGCAAACCCGGTGGTCCACCCGAGGGCAGCAACCCACCCAAGCCCGCAAAAGGCCCTCCTCCGCCCGACGCCCAGCCCGCCGAAGGTAAACCCGGCGACAACGCCCCGATGAACCCAGCCGACAAGGCCGGCACCACCAAGCCACAACCCGGCCAAAACGTTGGCAAGCAAGCACCGCCGACTGAGGACAAGGGCAACAGCAAGGGGGACACCGCTCCACCGACAGGTCAAGCCGGCCAGGGCAAAGACGGCCCTCCGCCCGCGGGAATCGGCGAGATGGGCAAACCGCCTGCTACGCCGCCGCTGGCGGGTATGCCTCCCCCCGGGGCCGACAAACCCCACAAACCCGACAGCACAGCAGCCGCTCCTAGCGAAGATGGAAACAAGCCTGGCGAGGCCAAGGCAGCGGGGGGTAGCGGCCAAGGCAAGGGCGAGGCTCCCGAAGCACGTCCGGCGAAGCGGGAGCGTCCGCGGGGCAGCCGCGCTACGCAATTGCAACTCGAAGAGTTTCGTAAAGCAGTGGGCGAAGAGGTCCTTAAAGATGCCCAAATGTCGCGTGAGCAATTTGAACGCTTCTTAAAAGATTATGCCGCTCTCGCGGATCGACGCCGCCAACAAGAAGCAGAACGCGACAACATCCGTCCCGGTCACCCCAGTTCGCTGCCCAGTTCTGGCGGCATCACCCCTACGACACCCACAGGTCGCGACAACCTATCTGGTGGCTCGCGTCCCAAACCGCCCAGCGAATACCGCGACGCCTACGCCGACTTCCTGCGCCGCCTTCGCTGAGACCCAGGCACCGCAAACTTAGTCCGGCAAGGGGTCGTTGTTCTCGGGTCGCCCTTCGATGTAGAACCAGTTGTGGATCGGCCGCAAGATGTTTTGGACCTCCGTTAGCAACTCTTGATCCAGCGGTTGATCAGCCCATTGCACCCACTTGGCGACATTTTCCGGGTTGGCCGAGCCAACGATACAACTGGCCAAGTCCGGGTGCGTGAGCGAAAACTGCAAGGCCAGTTGAGCGATGTCCACCCCACGCGAGGCGCAATGTTCGGCCGCCTGCCGAGCCACACGCCGCACCTGAGGGGTGGCTTTGTGCCAGGGAGGTAGGCTGCTATTGGTCAGTAACCGAGCCGAGAAAGGAGCAGCGTTGAGAATGCCGACTTGTTTTTGTTTCAGATAAGGGACCAGATCGGCAAGCATGGTGTTTTGCAGGGTGAAATGGTTGTACGAGAGAATCACATCGAGAGGCGCACGATCTAGAACAAAACGAAAGATGTTCATAGGATAGCCACTCACGCCGAGAAAGCGTACCTTGCCTGCCTGGCGGAGGCGTTCCAGGGCCGGTAGTGTCTCATCGATGATTGGTTGCATGTCGACAAATTCAATATCGTGGCATAAGATGATATCCAAGTAATCAACCCCTAACCGTTCCAGACTGATGTCAATACTTTCTACCACTCGGCGAGGAGAGAAATCGAAATGATTCGGGGCATAACGGCCCAGTTTGGTCCCTAAAAAATAGCTCTCGCGGGGTACGCCACGCAGAGCGATCAAGA